>DATFAY010000477.1:0-2344 GCA_035254085.1 Piscinibacter sp. | reverse complement strand
TACACGCGCGACGAGACCAACCACATGGCCGACGTGCTGCTGCCCGACGCCACCGACCTGGAGAGCCTGCAGCTGATCCGCATCGGCGGCACCAAGTACATCGAGCAGTTCTGGGACCACCAGGGCTTCGCGCTGCGCCAGCCGGTGGTGGCGATGCGCGGCGAGGCGCGCGACTTCACCGACATCGCGAGCGAGCTGGCCGAGCGCACCGGGCTCACCGCGAAGTACGTGGCGGCGATCAACAAGGGCGCGGGCGGCGTGCCGCTCAAGGGCATGCACGGCGACTTCTCGCTCGCCACCGACCACGCGCACACGCGCGACGCGATCTGGGACGCGGTGTGCCGCGCCGCGAGCGCCGAGCTGAGCGAGGGCGCCGAGCAGCACGGCCTCGACTGGTGGAAGGAGCACGGCCTGGCGACGCGGCCTTTCCCGCGCAGCGACTGGTACCTCTTCCGGACCTTGAAGGAGCGCGGGCTGCGCTTCGAGCTGCCCTTCCAGGAACGGCTCGCGCGCGTGGGCGTGGAGCTCGGGCGCCGATTGCACGAGCACGACATGCACTGGTGGGACACGCAGCTGGAGGAGTACCAGGCGCTTCCGAAGTGCAAGGATTTCTCGGCGCCGTGGCAGGCCGCGCTGGTGCAGGCGGGCGGCCGCGCCGAGGACTATCCGTTCTGGCTGCTCACCGCGCGCAGCATGCAGTACGCGTGGGGCGGCAACGTGGGCATGCAGATGATCAAGGAGGTGGCCGACAACATCGCGGGCCATCGCGGCGTGATCATCAACGCGGGCGCCGCGGCACGATTGGGCATCGGCGAGGGCGACGCGATCGAGATCGCCACTCCCGAGCACCGAGTGCAGGGGCGCGCCGTGCTGCGCCAGGGCATCCGCCCCGACACGCTGCTGCTCATCGGGCAGTTCGACCACTGGGCGACGCCCTTCGCCAAGGACTTCGGCGTGCCGAGCATGAACTCGCTGGTGCCGATGTCGCTCGCGCTCACCGACGCGACCGGCTCCGGCGCCGACATCGTGCGGGTGAAGATCGCCCGGGCGGGGAGGGCGGCATGACGCGCTGGGCGATGGTCGCGGACCTGCGCCGCTGCGTCGGCTGCCAGACCTGCACGGCCGCATGCAAGCACGCCAACGCCACCCCGCCGGGCGTGCAGTGGCGCCGCGTGATCGACGTGGAGGTGGGCGAGTACCCCGAGGTGCAGCGCGCCTTCGTGCCGGTGGGCTGCCAGCATTGCGAGGACCCGCCGTGCATGGAGGTGTGCCCGAGCACCGCCACCCGCAAGCGCCCTGACGGCATCGTCACCATCGACTACGACCTGTGCATCGGCTGCGCCTACTGCGCGGTCGCCTGCCCCTACCAGGCCCGCTACAAGACCGACCTGCTGGCTTTCGCGTACGGCGCCAAGCCGACCGAGAACGAAGCGCAGCGCCACGACGAGGCGCGCCGCTCGGTGGCGACCAAGTGCACCTTCTGCGTCGACCGCATCGATGCCGGCCTCGCGCACGGCCAGGTGCCGGGCGTCGACCCCGAAGCGACGCCGGCCTGCGTCAACTCGTGCATCGCGCAGGCGCTGGCCTTCGGCGACATCGAGGATCCAAACAGCAACGTGTCGCAGCTGCTGGCCGAGAACGAGCATTTCCGCATGCACGAAGAGCTCGGCACCGGGCCTGGGTTCTTCTATCTCTGGGACAGGAAACCGTCATGAGCTATGGACCGAATCCCTGGCAGCAGGCGCACTGGGACTGGCGCGCGGCGGGCAATTTCATCTGCGGCGGGGCGGGCAGCGGGCTGATCGTGTTCACCGGCATTTCGGGCATCGACGGCCTGGCGGGCTCGCTGCTGCTGCTCGCCGGCCTTGCGCTGGTGGGCCTCGGCCTGCTGTGCGTGTGGCTGGAGATCGGCCGGCCGCTGCGCGCGCTCAACGTGTTCTTCAACGCACCGACCTCGTGGATGACCCGCGAGGCGATGGCCTCGGTGCCGCTGTTCGCGCTCGGGCTGGCTGCGGCCTGGGGCGTGCGCGAGCTGATCCCGCTGGTGGTGCTGTCGGCCTTCGTCTTCGTCTACTGCCAGGCGCGCATCGTGCAGGCCGCCAAGGGCATTCCGGCGTGGCGCGAGCCGATGAGCGAGCCGCTGCTGTTCGCCTGCGGGCTCACCGAAGGCGGCGGGCTCTACATGCTGGCGACCGCCTGGCGCGGGCCGGTGCATGCGCTGCCGGCGCTCTTCTTCGCGGGGCTGCTGATCGCGCGCTGGCTGCTGTGGCGCGCGTGGCGCGCGCGGCTCGAGGGCAAGGCGGCGCCGCGGGCGCTGGCGCAGATCGACCGCGTCGGGCCGGCG
>DATFAY010000476.1:0-14364 GCA_035254085.1 Piscinibacter sp. | reverse complement strand
CCGCGAATCCAGTTGACCAGCGTGGAGTTGATCGCGGTCACGTTGGTGGCGTTGAAGTCCACCAGGCCGGTGGTGCAGCTCGTCGTGGACGAGCAGGTGCGCAGGTTGCGGCTGGCGAGGCTGCGCAGCTTCTGCGCGGCGCCGCCGCGCGCCACGACCGGGCCGTCCGGCGAATCGGAGTACAGCGACGTGGTCTGCGTCCCGCACGAGGATTGCTCGCCGGTGATGGTCTGCCAGTACTTGCCGCTGTCGGTCGTCCAGTAGCTCGTGGCGCAGGGTTGAATGAAGCCGGTGTTGGCGGCATCCACCGCGTGCGTGGGCTGCCCGGTCGGGTCGAGCGTGGAGTCGGCGAGGTACAGCGAGCCGCTGGTCGTCCGGGCGAACCGGTACTGCTTCAGATTGCCGTACCAGCGCTGCTGGAAGTTCTCGTCGGGGCGGAACAGGCCCATGAACACCTGGTTCAGGTAGGTGCCCTGCGCGTTCACGCTCACCGGCAGCGCGGCCGACGCGAAGACGCTGTCGACGGCGGCCACCTGGGTGAGGATGTCCTTCAGCGCATTGACCAGCGCGAGCAGGTCGCCGCCGACCTTGAAGTAGCCGCTGCCCGAGGTGGTGCCCTGGCCCGAGTCGGCCATCTGCCGCAGCAGGGCCGACTGGCTGGCGTCCTGCGCGGCGTTGAAGACGTCGATGGCGAAGGTCTGCAGGTTCTGCTTGCCGGCCGCCTGGTCGACGTCCGCCGTAAAGAGGAACTGTGCCCACTCGTCGGCGAAGCGGATGTTGCTCTTGTTCGTGACCGAGTAGAGCTGCGACGGATCGCTCATGTGCGGCGTCGTCCCGGCGGTGCTCATCAGGCGCTGCAGCAGCAGGTTGGTGGGCGGCGTCGCGTTCTGGTTCGAACCGAATTCCTGGTTGGGGAAGGTGTTGCCGATCAGGACGATGTAGTTCTTCCCGCAGATCCCGTACGCGTCGAGCGGGCTCTTGTAGGTGGACTTGCCGCCGTCGGTGAAGGCGCCGTCGTCTTCCAGGCTGTTGACGATGCTGTAGCGCCTCGGCCCGAAGTGGCCCGAGTCGGTGGGCGAGCCGGCCACGCCGGTGGCGCCCCCTGCGCTGCCGCCGGGCGCGCCCGACGGGTTGGTCCAACCGCCGAAGTACTTGAAGGCCTCGTACAGCCCCGCGCCGTATTCGAACGACGAGGAGGTCTTGAAGTCGCTGGCGGTGATCTTGCTGTCGATGTTGTTGAGGTCGGCGATCAGGTACTTCGTGAGGTCGCTGCCCAAGGGCACCGAGTTCAGGCACTGGTCGTCGCTCATCGGACGGATCGCGTGGCGGATGTACGAGGTGCCGACGCTGGAACCGTCGACGATGCTCCCCGCCGAGGAAGCATTGGCGCCCATCATGATGCCGACGTTGAAATTGAGCTTGGCCGCGCCCGTCGCGTTGCAGTAGGTCTCGTTGAGCACCAGCCTGAGTGCGCGCAGCTCGATCTGCCCCTGCACCAGGCTCGGGTTGCCGCTGCATGCCGTGGCGGAGTCGCTGGTCGCCGAGCAGAACACGTTGTTCGTGTACCTGCGGCAGGTCGAGGCGGTCGCTGTGTCGCTGTACCCGTTGCACTTGTTCATCACCGACGAATAGCTCCAGGCGTTGTTGTTCGCCGACCAGTTGGAGCTGTTGTCGAGGTAGAAGAGCACGTTGGGTGCCGCCGTGCTGGAGCTGGCGGTGTAGATGTCGATGTCTTCGCGTGCGAACGCGGGCATGGACAGCCATGCGAGGACCGCCAGCATCAGCAGGCCGACTCGGGACAGGATGGTTCGCTTCATTGCTTCTTCCTTCGTCGCGGCCGCAGCCGCGTTCCATGCTCGAATCAGTTGCATGTGGTGTCCACCTCGCTGGACAGCACGCGCACCTCGACGCCTTGCACGACCGGCACGCTCGCGGCGAGCAAGGTGCCGCCGCCGGCGGCCTGGGTATCGGCTTCGGCGGTCACTTCCCACAGCGCCGTGCCGCACAGCGACTTGTCGGCGCTGGTGGAATTGCCGAAGGTCAGGCCCGGGTTCGGCGCCTGGTAGACGCAGGTCTTGTCGTAGGCGTTGGTGATCTGGCCGTTGGCGTCGAACAACTCGCTGTTCTTGAGCACGCGGCCGCGCTTGCAAGTCAGCTTCTTGACCTTGACGGGCACGGTGCCCGTGGTGACGGTCGGATCGGTGTTGTCCGCGGCCTGGCTGGTGCCGAGATTGACGTTGACCGTGGCGCCGGTCGTTCCCCGGTAGGTGTCCCAGGTCGGCTTGTCGTACGGCTGGTTGAGCACCTTGTCGAGCGCGTAGTTGGCCGCCGCCACCGCCTCGGTGCGGACCTGCTCGTTGTTCACCACCTGGGTGTGGCGCGTGGACAGGCGGATGACACCCACTGCGATCAAGGTGAGCATCAGCAGCATGACCATGCCGATCAGCAGCACGGCGCCGTGCTGCCGGCGCACGTGTGGCAGCGGCGAATGCGCGCTCATCAGAAGGCCTCCTTGGCGGACTTGGGTGTGGTGAACGGCACGTAGGTCGAGTACACGCGCCGCTTGGGGTTCGTCGCCGCGGCGGAGAAGGCCACGGCGTTGGTGCCCGTGTAGTCGCCCATCTCGAAGGACGTTGCGGCGCCCGCCGTGGTGCTGGCGTCGGTGGAGCGGGCCAGTATCCAGATGCGCGCGCCCACGACGTTGGGCCAGTCGGCGGATGTCGGCGTCGAGGTGAACGACTGCGCGGTGCCGCTGCTGGTCGCCGTAGCGACCGCGTATTCGATCTGCATCTGCTCGACGTTCTCGACCAGCGTGACCGGCGTCTGGGCGCCGCTGGCCTGCACGTCCATGTAGTTCAGCTTGTTGTCGGTGCTGATGTAGTAGATGCGGCGGATGAGCTTGCGCTTGGCGGCCAGCGTGCCGTTGCAGGCATTGCTTTGCAGGGTGAACGAGGCGGAGGTGCCTCGCGCGACGACGTACGGTGTGGCGAGCGCCGAGTATTCGGTGCCGCATTCGGAGACCTGGATGTACGCGTAGTTGGCGTTCTCGGCCTCGCAGTTGGCCTCGCCGACGGCGCAGGTGCTGGCGCGCTGGACGAAGATCGCGTCGGTGCCGGCCTTGCGGGCGAGGCAGCTCGGGTCCGCGTCGGACGCCGCGGGCGCGCTGTTCCAGCCGAATGCGTGGATCATGAGCGAATCGGCCCAGGTCGTCTCGTCGGTCGAGCAGGCGCTCGCGGCCGTCCAGGTGCTGCCCGACGGCGGCACCAGCGAGCCGTAGAAGCCGGCTTGCGACAGCTCGCGCGACAGCACGTCGACGGCATAGCGGCCGCTCTCGATGACGTCGGCGCTGAGTTCGACCTCGCGACGCGAGCGGGTGCTGCCGACGAACAACGCGCTCATCGCGATCACGATGAGCAGGCCGATGACAAGCGAGACCATCAGCTCGACGAGGGTGAGGCCGCGGGCGTGGCGTCGTGCCGGGCGCGGGGCGCGAAGGGGGCGTGTGGTGATCATGGAGAGGCCCATCGACGTCAGCCCAGGGTGGGGACCATCACGCGCATCGTGACCGCGCGCCGCAGGCCGGTTCCGAAATTCACCGAGGAGGCGCATTCGCTCGCCGGCGTGGCGGCCTCGCCGGAGGCCATGCCCAGGGGATCCTTGCCCGCCGTGACGCCCTTCCACACCACGACGATGTAGACGTCGGCGACCGCGCCGCTTGCGCTGGTGTCGTTGCGGATCAGGCAGCCATGCGCGCCGATCATGGCGCCCGAACTGGTGCCCTCGGCAGCGCCCTGGATCGCCTTGCCCCATTGGCACATCTGGTAGGTCGCGATTTCGGTGGCCGAGGCGCCGTTGACGCAGGTGCCGGTGTCGACCGTGCCGCTGCCGGTCACGCCGACGAAGACGCTGCCGTCGGTCGAGCTCAGGGTATTGGCGAGGTAGGCACTGGCGATGCTGCGTGAATCGGCCACGCGCGCCGCCATGTCGCGCACCAGCGTGAGCGCCTGGCCGCGCTGGTAGGACTCGAGCTCCACGCCCGAGGCCCGCGTCTGCAGGCCGAGCATCCCGACCAGGCCGATGAGGATCAGCGCGATCGTCACCAGGATCTCGATCAGGGTGAAGCCGCGCGCGGGCGCGCGGCGACGACGGGGGCGCCTCAACATGCCATGTCCTTCATCGTGGCCT
This sequence comes from Piscinibacter sp., assembly GCA_035254085.1. Lineage (GTDB taxonomy): Bacteria > Pseudomonadota > Gammaproteobacteria > Burkholderiales > Burkholderiaceae_C > Albitalea. The sequence continues at coordinate 10,179 of DATFAY010000476.1, read as the reverse complement.
TGCCGGAGGTCGACACCGTGACGCATCGCGTGACCCCGGCGCTGCCGTTGCTGAACTCGATCTGCCCCGAGCCGCCGGACAGCCGCCCGTAGGGGTTGAAGGTGAAGACGCCGGTGCCGCTCCTGATCTGGGAGCTCACCGATGCGAAGCCGTCCTGGTGATGCAAGACGGCGGCGGCGCTGTTGGTCACATCCCATCCCGTGGAGGCGTCGGTGAAGGTGAAGCTCACGTCATCGTTGCGCTTGAGGGCCTCGCTGCGCGCGAGCCAGAGCGATTCGCTGAGCGCCGCCGACGCCGTCTTGACCCGCTGCTGGGCAATCAGCTTGCGAAACGAGGGTGCGGCGAGCGTGGAGAAGATCGCCACGACGGCCACCACCACCATCAGCTCGATCAAAGTGAAGCCGTGAGCGCTTGAGCCGAAGCACAAAGACGGGTCGCGCGCAGAAGCAGAAGATTCAGCGCTTGCCATGTCACCGGCCCCAGTAGCCGCTGACGCCGGCGGGTGACTTCACACCGGTGTTGGTGATCGACAAGGTGCGCTCCCCAGCGGTGTTCTGGCTGCCCGCGGGGGCTGCAGACATCGTCACAGTCGTGGGAGAGATGCAGTCGGGCGTGCAGACGATGCTGAAGGTGTAGAGACCAGAAATCTCGCTGGGCGTGGAGAAGCCCACATCGGTGGCGATGTCCGAGTACTGACGCCTGTCCAGCAGGTAGGTCTGCTCCTTGCTGGCCAAGTCCATCAGCGCGGTCTGGGCTGTCGCGCGCCGTCCCTTCCGGATATGAGCCGTGTACGAGGGATAGGCAATCGCCGCGAGGATGCCAATCACCGCGACGGTGATCATCAATTCGATAAGGGTAAACCCTCGGCGAAATCGGGGTGCGCTGGATTTCATGCCCCGGATTTTCGGCCATACCCCCTCAAACAGGGGGTTGACGTAGTACCGTTCGTCTGATCCGGCGCGACGTTCGTCTGGAAATGTGCATTTGGCACATTTCTTGAGGGCGCGATCTTAGCCCAAACGTCGGCGTCCGCCGGTGAGCGGCTGTTATGCCTTGCCGAGCATGCGCGCCACGTAGCGCGCGATGAGGTCGACCTCGAGGTTGACCCGCGTGCCCGTGCGCAACTGGCCCAGCGTGGTGCTGCCGAGCGTGTGCGGGATGAGGTTGATGCTGAATTCGCACCCGTCGTCGAGGTCGCTCACGCGATTGACCGTGAGGCTCACGCCATTGACGGTGATCGAGCCTTTGTACGCCAGGTACTGGCCGAGCGCCGCCGGCGCCGCGATGCGCAGTTCCCACGACTCGCCGACGGGCGCGAAATGCGTCACCAGGCCGATGCCGTCGACGTGTCCGCTCACCAGGTGGCCGCCCAGCCGGTCGTTGGCGCGCAGCGCCTTCTCCAGGTTGACGGGGCCCGGCGCATCCAGCCCGGCCGTCTTGTCCAGGCTCTCGGCGGAGATGTCGACACTGAAGCGGTCGGCGTCGGCGTCGGCGTCGAACCCGGTGGCGGTCATGCAGGCACCGTTGAGCGCGATGCTGTCGCCCGCCTGCACGTCGTCGAGGTAGCCGGGCGGGGTCTCGATGACGAGGCGCTTGCCGTGCGCGGCCTGCGTGCCGAGCGCTTGAACGTCGATGATGCGGCCGAGGCCGGTGATGATGCCGGTGAACATGGCCGCGATTGTCTCAGGGCAGCGGCCGGGCGATGAGGCGCAGGTCCGCGCCAACCGTGGCAACACTGACGAAGCGCAGTTCCAGGCTGTCTTCCAGCCGCTCCAGCGGCCCGAAGGCGGCCAGTTCTCGCCCCACGCCGAGCAGCTTGGGCGCCATGTAGACGAGGAACTCGTCGACCAGGCCCTCGCGCACGAACGAGCCGTTGAGCTTGTGGCCGGCTTCCAGGTGCAGTTCGTTGACCCCGCGGTGCGCCAGGTCCGCGAGCATCGCGGCGAGGTCGACCTTGCCCTGTGCGTTGGCGGCCTGCATGATTTGCGCGCCGCGGGACTCCAGCATCGCGCGACGCGATGGATCCGGCTGCGCGCAGTAGAGGAGTGCGTGGCCTGGAGGGTCCAGGACGCGCGCCGTGGGCGGCGTGTCGAGCCGCGAGTCGACGACGACGCGCAGTGGCTGGCGCGGTGTGGGCACGAGGCGCACGTCCAGGCGCGGGTTGTCGTCCAGCACCGTGCCGACACCGGTGAGTACCGCGCCCGCGCGTTTGCGCCAGGCATGGCCGTCGGCGCGCGCGGCCTCCCCGGAGATCCACTGGCTCACGCCGTTGGGCAAGGCGGTGCGGCCATCCAGGGACACCGCGGCCTTCATGCGCACCCACGGGCGCTGCCGCTCCATGCGCGAGAAGAAGCCGATGTTGAGCTCGCGGGACTCCTCGGCCAATGCGCCGCTCGTCACGTCGATCCCCGCGGCGCGCAAGCGGGCGGCGCCCTGGCCGGCCACCAGCGGGTTCGGGTCTTCGAGCGACATCACGACGCGCGCCACGCCGGCGGCCACCAGCGCGTCGCAGCAAGGCGGCGTGCGGCCGTGGTGAGCGCAGGGTTCGAGGGTGACGTACACCGTGGCGCCGCGAACGTCCTCGCCACGCGCCTGGGCGTCGCGCAGCGCCATGACCTCGGCATGCGGCCCTCCCGCATGCTGGGTGTGGCCGCCGCCGATCACGCGGCCGTCGGGGGTGGCAATGACGCAGCCGACGCGCGGGTTGGGCTCGCTCAAGGCGATCGCCAGCCGAGCCAGGTCCAGGGCCTGCCGCATCAGGGAATCGCTGTCGTGCATGTTGGTCAGGGCTGGTGCTGCACCGTGGAGAGATCGACGTGGACCGCTCCGGAGGCGTCGCGTGCGCCATCGGCCGGTGCGGCGGGGCACGCCTGGTCGCCCCTCACGATGAGGAAGTTCTGCTGCATGAGTGTCCTGTCGACGTCGCTGTACGCATCGGGATGCTCGGAGTTGCGGTCGATGCGGCCGCTGCCATCCTGGTCAGCCGAGTAGCGGCAGACGCGGAATTCAGTGGGTGCGAGACCGATGCGCCAGCCCCGCGCTTGGACCGTGCTGCGCCCCGACCACACACCCTCCACGGGTGTCACCACGCAATGGTAGGCGACGAACCGCTCGCCGAGATCCACCCAACTTGCCACGCCGAAAGTGGCAGGCGTCGCGGCGATCGGAACCGATTCGCGCTGCGTGCCGGCCGCCGTGGCGATCGCGACGGTCTTCTGCGCTTCGCTTGCGCATTCCGGCGGCGTCGCGGCCGCCGGACCGTCGAGCCTCAGCGCGACGCTCAAGGGCAAGGGCGTGTCGTTGGCGCGGGCGGGGTCGGGCGGCGTCGCCAGCGACAGGCGCACCACGCCCGCCAGCAGCAGGCCGGACGCGGCAGTGCAACCGCCGAGGTCGCTCGAGACAAGGTCGCGTGTCGGCGTCGTGGCGGGCACTTCTGTGCAGCGGGCGCTGATGCGGCCGGTGATGTTGTCGAACACGAAGGCGACGCTGCCGGCTTCATTCGACCTGAGGGCGCTGGTGCCGTTGCCCAGGTCCTTGGCCACGGATGGAATGAAGGCGGAGCGCCCGCGCACGGTCTTCAAGGGCTGCGCCACCGCCCGGGCCGACAACGCTCCCGACAAGGCGGGCGCGATCGCCGCCACGGCCGAGTGCAGCACCACCCGCTGGGGCTGCCCGCTGCGATCGTCCCAGTCCACCGCCGTGTCGACCGCACGGTAGCCATGAGCGCCAGCGACCGAGCGTGTGAGGCGATAGGTGGTGTTGCTCGAGTAGCCGCTGGCAGGACCGATGTCGGACGCGGCCGGCGCCACCTCTGCATACGATCGGCCGCTCGAGGTGGCGTCCATGGTCGAGAAGGAGCGCAGGGTTTCGAGGTCTTCGCGCGCCAGGTGGACTGCCTCGCTGCGCTGGCGGGCGATGTCCGCGGCCAGGCGCAAGTGCATCTGCAGCCGGGCGATGCCGATCAGGCCGAGGGACAAGACGAGCGAGGCGACCAGCGCTTCCACCAGGCTGGTGCCGCGCTGCGTCCGCTGGGCCGCGCACATCAGAAGTCCCTCCAACTGCCGGCCACGCGCACGAAGCTGCCGGTCCACGTACGCAGCGCCGCGAGCACGTGGGCGTCGTAAACCAGGTCCGCTGCAGCGTCTCCCCAATAGCCCGTCTCCGAGATGGCGGCGCCGCGCACCAGGCCCGGCCCGCTGCCGCCGTCTTGCCAGGACAGACTGGCGGCATACACGAGGCCGTGCACGGTGACGGGGCCCTCCAGCCGCGCCGCGCCGCTGCATACGATGAGCACGGGCCGATCCGGATCGCCGAGGCGGATCGGGCCTCGCAGGGGCAGGTCGCCGTCGACCCAGATCATCCGGTTGGTGCCCGCATCGGCGATCGCTGCAAGCACCGTGCTCCCGCAATCAGGTGGGCACCGCACGCGCGCGACGGCGGGATGCTGCTGCCACTGCGCCTTGTCGAGGCCGAAGAAGGCCACGAACAGGCGATCGGCGGGCATGGCAGCGAGCGCCGCGTCGGACTCGATGATCGAGCCGGCCACCGGCGCGCCGGGCGCCGTGGTCAAGCTCGCGTTGGCGGCGACGAACTCGGCGCCCGCCTGCACCGTCGCGCCGCCGCTGTCGGCATCGCCGTTGTGCAGGCCCAGCGCCGCGCGGCCGGCGTGCACGCTGCCCTTCACGGTCAATGGCGCCACGGGCAGCGTGACCAGCCCGGGAAGAAGGCCCACGTCCGCGTGGAGCGTCGCGGTCGCATCGGCGGGGGCGGCGGCCCCGGCGTTGCAGGGGCCGGCGAGGCGGGTGCAGCCGCTGGCCTGCAGGCTCACGACACCAGGGCGCCCATGGCTCGCGAAGGCCACGACGAAGGCCGGCGAATCATCGGCTTCGGACGCGAGAGCCGGCACGGACCGGCCCGCGGCGGGACAACTGCAGTCCCAACCGGCGCCCTGTCGCACGCAGACCGCCTGCAGCGTGGTCGGCGTGCCGAGATCGTCCCAGGTGGCGGGCGACTGGCTGCCCGACACCGCGTCGACATGCAGATAGCGCTCGCGAAAACTCGTGTCTTCCGCCGAGGGCCGGCACTGCTCGTCGATCGGTCGTGGGTCATTGAGCATCGCCAGCGCCCATTCGACGCCGGCTTCGGCGGCCTCCGCGGCCTGCGTGGCGCGGTACTGATTGGCCGACGCCCGCTGTTCGAAGATGTTGTTGCGGTTGGCATAGGCAGCAACCAGCGTCATCACGAAGAACAGGATCAGCGTGACGATCAAGGCGGCGGCCCCGCGCTGGCGTTGCATCGGCCGCATCGGGTGCACCGCGCGGCTCATGCGGGACAGCGGCCGACGATGGCGTCATTGCGCAGGCGCACCGCATCGCGCACGCTGCGTACGAGACGCGGGTCGGCGTTAGCGCGTGCGGTGATCACGACGGCCAGGCTGCGGATCTGCTGCTTCGGGCCGCATGCGACGGCGCTGGCAGGGCAGGGTTTGTCGCACACGCCTTCCAGGTCGATTTCCTGCATGGCAGGCACGACGCCGAAGGCCGTGACGGTCATCGTGGCGGGGTCGGTCATGGCTTGCCAGCTTCCGCTGCCCAACTGCATCTCGATGACGCCGTTGCGCAGGCGAAATCCGAACTGCTCGTTGGCGTCCAGCAGGTTGTTCTCGGTGGCGTCGCGCGAGAAGCGAAAGCCGACGACTTCCGAGGCGGCCGCGGAGGGCGTCGAGACCGTCAACGCGGCATACGGATTGGCGACGGATGACGCGCCGTCCGAGGCGGATATTGCGGCTGTCGCGTCGCCCCAGTAACCGGCTCGCCGCAGGTCGCGCGTCACCAGGTCGACGCAGGCGCGCAGATCCTGGGTGAGGCGGGCCTCGAGCAGCGAGGCGCGGTGCTCCTGCAGGCGCGCGACCAGCAGCGTGGCCGCTGCGGCGACGATGAACAGCCCGATGGCCAGGCCGATCATCAGCTCGACCAGGGACAGCCCGCGCTGCCGCGCAGCGATGTTCAGCGGCCCCAACATCGCCGGTTCGCCGCGTCGCTGTTGGCGACGCTCATGTCGGGGCCCGAGGCGTAGATGGAGTTGAAGGCGCGCACCGCCAGTTTCATGTAGCGGCAGTCGCCGTCCGCGCTTTGTGCGCCGCCCGCCGTCGCGACGACTTCGTAGCCTGTTTCGTCGTAGCTCGGCATCGTCAGGGTGTAGTGGCCTTCCCCGGTGCGCGAGGCGACGCCGACCTCGGCGAGGCTGCCGTAGCGGGTGTGGTTGGCGCGGTGGCGCTCCTCGGCCATCTGCAGCTTGAGCAAGGCGACCTGCGCATCGCAGCGCCTCGCCCTCTGCACCGCGTGGCTGTAGGCCGGATAGGCGACCAGGGACAGGATCGCCGCAATGGCGATCGCGCACACCAGCTCGATCAGCGAGAAGCCGCCCGCCGGACGGCGCGATGGGCTGTCGTGGACCATGGCGGGCTCAACAGACCGGAAGACCGGGGACGCTGCCCCGCGGTGAACAAGTGCGCACGCGGCCCATCAGGTTGACCACCTGGTTCACCGCGCGACCGCTGGGGGTGCTCAGCCCGAAGGTGGCAGTCGGCGAACTGGTGCCGTGCAGCGGATCGAAGAGAATCGAGCTGACGTTCGCGACAAGAGCCACATGGTCCGCGGCCGGCAACTGCACCGTCTTCAACTCGACGGCGTCGCCGTCGCACTGCGCGGGGCCGGATTCGCGGCAGCGACACTGGCCTGCTGCGCCGGTGTGCACCACATAACACGCGCCCCACGACTGGGATTGCAGGCTGAGGCGCAGGCCGGTGTTGCGCCACACCGCCTCGGCCCGCGCGAATTGCAGGTCACTCGCAAGCTGCGACGCGGCGCCTTCGAGCTCGTGCTTCTCGATGAAGCCGCGCAAGCCCGGGGCGACCGCGCCCGCGGTGATCGCCGTCACCGCCAGCACGACGGTGGCTTCGATCAGCGTGACGCCGCGCTGCCTGCGCGTGCTGCCTCCTGCGTGCCGCATGTCTCCTCCAGTTGAATTGGCGTGGAGGACTGTACGGAGCAGGCTGCGAAGCGGCACCCCCTCGAGGTGTGAGATCGCGGCCCTCCAGAAGGGGGATGGGCGTGCTGCCGGCGCGCACGACTCAGATATCGCGGATCAGCTGGCGGAACTCGTCGACGTCCTCGAAGCTGCGATAGACCGAGGCGAAGCGGACGTACGCGACCTTGTCGATGCGCTTGAGCTCTCGCATCACGAGTTCGCCCAGGCGCGTCGACGGCACCTCGCGCGCGCCGCTGGTGAGCAGCTTGTCCTGGATCCGGTCCAGGGCCGCATCGATCTGCTCCACGCTCACCGGGCGCTTGCGCAGGGCCAGCGTCATGGAGGCGCGGATCTTGGCCGGGTCGAACTCGGCCCGGGTGCCGTCCTTCTTGACCACCGAGGGCATCGCGATCTCGGCGCGCTCGTAGGTGGTGAAGCGCTTGTCGCAGCCCTGGCAGCGGCGCCTGCGGCGCACGACGTCGCCCTCGTCGGACTCGCGCGTCTCGACGACCTGGGTCTCATCGTGGCTGCAGAAGGGGCAACGCATGGAGTGGCGCCAACAGGAAGGCGGGGTCGCCTGGCGACCCCTTGTCTTTTATCGGTACACCGGGAAGTCGCGCGTCAGCGCGGCCACCTTGGCGCGCACTGCCGCGACGTTCGCCTCGTCGTGCGGCTTGTCGAGCACGTCGGCGATCAGGTGCGCGGTCGCGCGCGCCTGCTCTTCCTTGAAGCCGCGCGTGGTCATCGCGGGCGAACCGAGGCGGATGCCGCTCGTGACCATCGGCTTTTGCGGGTCGTTGGGGATGCCGTTCTTGTTGCAGGTCATGTGGGCCTGACCGAGCAGCGCCTCGGCCTCCTTGCCGGTGATGCCCTTGGGACGCAGGTCGACGAGCATCACGTGGCTTTCGGTGCGGCCGCTCACGATGCGCAGGCCCCGCGCGGTGAGCGTGTCGGCAAGCACTGCGGCGTTCTTCACCACCTGCTGCTGATAGAGCTTGAAGTCGGGCGAGAGCGCTTCCTTGAAGGCGACCGCCTTGGCGGCGATCACGTGCATCAGCGGGCCGCCTTGAATGCCGGGGAAGATCGCGCTGTTGATCTGCTTGGCGACGTGGTCCTTCATGAGGATGATGCCGCCGCGCGGGCCGCGCAGGCTCTTGTGGGTGGTGGACGTCACCACGTCCGCATGCGGCACCGGGTTCGGGTACACGCCCGCGGCGATCAGGCCGGCGTAGTGCGCCATGTCGACCATGAAGTAGGCGCCGATGTCCTTGGCCACCTTGGCGAAGCGCTCGAAATCGATGCGCAGGCTGTAGGCCGACGCGCCCGCGATGATGAGCTTGGGCTTGTGCTCGTGCGCGAGCCGTTCCATTTGCGCGTAGTCGATCGCTTCGTTGGCGTCCAGCCCGTAGCTCACGACCTTGAACCACTTGCCGCTCATGTTGAGCGGCATGCCGTGCGTGAGGTGGCCGCCTTCGGCGAGGCTCATGCCCATGATGGTGTCGCCGGGCTGCAGCAGGCCGAAGAACACGCCCTGGTTGGCTTGCGAGCCGGAGTTGGGCTGGACGTTGGCATGCTCGGCGCCGAACAGCTGCTTGAGGCGGTCGATGGCGAGCTGCTCGACCATGTCGACGTATTCGCAGCCGCCGTAATAGCGCTTGCCCGGATAGCCCTCGGCGTACTTGTTGGTGAGCTGCGTGCCTTGCGCGGCCATCACGGCCGGCGACGCGTAGTTCTCGGAAGCGATCAGCTCGATGTGCTCTTCCTGGCGCTGGTTCTCGCGCTGGATCACGGACCAGATCTCGGGGTCCACGTTGGCGATGGTGGATTGGGTGCGGTCGAACATGGTTGGCAGTCCTTCGTCAGCGGAAGACCTGGAACGGACACGTGCCTGCTTTCGATTCGAACGAGAGAGGACGCGGTCACAGGCTGCCCAGGCGAACGGCTGAAACGGTGGGTCGACAGCTCCGGCCTCACCGACCGCGCTTCCCGGTGGTACACCACCTCAGGCCCGCGGAGTCGAAGACTCGGGGGCCCCATCGCCAGTTGCGCGGCTTGCCAAGTTTACCGCGCGGCGGACCGCGGCGCGCCTTTCCCGGCCTGTCCGACCGGGCGGCCCGCCGGCCTTCAGCCGCCCTGCTTGCCGAGCAGGGCGACCCGCTCGATGCGCGGCTTGTCCTCGGACTTCACGGGCAGCGGCGCGGCCTCACTCTCGGGCTTCGCCTGGGTGGCGGCGGCGGCGGCCGGATGGGTGACGTTGATGGCGACGACCTTGCCGCCCGCCACCATGCGCAGGTGGCTCTGCTCGGCCAGCACCTTGCTGGCGTAGCCGCCGTCGTCGGGCAGGTTGCTCGCGCCGACGTAGTAGCGCAGGCCGTCCTCGAGGCTGCCGGCGCGGGTGATGCATTCCTTGAGCACCTGGGCGCCCACGCGCAGGTTGGTCACCGGGTCGAACGCCGCGAAATTGCCGCCGAAGGCCTCGTACTTGTCGTCGTGCACGCGGGTCATCACCTGCATCAGGCCCTGCGCCCCGACCGCGCTCTGCGCGAACGGGTTGAAGCTCGACTCGACCGCCATGATGGCGAGGATCAAGGTGGGGTCCAGCCCGACGCGGTCGCCCACCACCCAGGCTTCCTTGACGAGCCGGCTGATGGGCTCGGGCGCGACCCGGTAGCGGCGCGAGATCCACAAGGCCACGGCGGCCTGCTGGCGGGTCAGTTCCTTGGGGTTGGCCGCCGTGGCGCGCGCCACGGCCCCGGGCTCGGCCAGCTGGGCAGCCAGCAGTTCGGCGGGATCGGTCCGGGCGTCCTGGCGTGCCTGCAGCCAATCGAGAGTCTGGGCTTCGATCTGTTGGCGCAGGTCGGGCCGGCCGCCCACGAAGAGCACGGCGCCGACGGCGATCAGGCCCAAGAGGGCCAAGGTGTTGTGGCTGACTTCCAGCAGGCCCTGGCCCACGTCGCGCAGGAACACTCCTGCGGAGGCAGCGGAGGCGTCGCCCACATGGCGGACACGCGCGAGCAAACGGCGAAGCGCTGTCATGTCATTCCTTTCTTCTCCCCGACTCGGTTGAATCCCCGCGGTAACGGCAATGGGGCCCGATGTGACGGTGATAATCGGCCGGAAGGGCACAGGCGGACTCCAGTGCGTGCCTTC
>DATFAY010000475.1:0-11915 GCA_035254085.1 Piscinibacter sp. | reverse complement strand
GTGCAGCTTTGAGGTTGTCGGCCTCCAGCAGGCCGGTGGTGGTCTTGCCGGCGGCGGTGAGGGCTTCGAATTTGTAGGCGGGCACGGCCGATTACTCGCGAGTGACCCGCATCACTTCTTCCGGCGACGTGACGCCTTCGGTCACCAGGCGCTCGCCGTCTTCGCGCATCGAGCGCATGCCGTTGGCCTCGGCGGCCACGAAGATCTGCGACTCGGCCGCACGACCGTGGATGAGCGCGCGCACCTTGTCGTCGGCCACCATCAGCTCGTAGACACCGGTGCGGCCCTTGTAGCCGCTCTGGCCGCATTCGGGGCAGCCCACGGGGTGCCAGCGGCCGCGTGCGTCCTGTTTCTTGCAGTGCGGGCACAGCTTGCGCACCAGCCGCTGCGCCAGCACACCGAGCAGGCTGGAACTCAGCAGGAACGGCTCGACGCCCATGTCGGTCAGGCGCGTGACGGCGCTGGGCGCATCGTTGGTGTGCAGCGTCGCCAGCACCAGGTGGCCGGTGAGAGAGGCCTGGATGGCGATCTGCGCGGTTTCGAAGTCGCGGATCTCGCCGATCATGATGACGTCCGGGTCCTGGCGCAGGATCGCGCGCAGCGCCTTGGCGAAGGTGAGGTCGATCTTCGGATTGACCTGCGTCTGGCCGATGCCGGCCAGTTCGTACTCGACCGGGTCTTCCACGGTCAGCACGTTGGTGGTGGCGGTGTCGATGCGTCCCAGCGACGCGTACAGGGTGGTCGTCTTGCCCGAGCCGGTGGGGCCGGTGACCAGCACGATGCCGTGCGGCTGCTGGATCAACCGGTCGAACTTGCTGAGCACCTCGCCGTCCATGCCCAGCGACTCGAGCGTGAAGCGCTGCTCGCCCTTGTCGAGCAGGCGCAGCACCGCGCGCTCGCCGTGCGCCGACGGCAGGGTCGAGACGCGCACGTCCACCGCGCGCCCGCCGATGCGCAGCGAGATGCGACCGTCCTGCGGCAGGCGCTTCTCGGCGATGTCGAGCTCGGCCATGATCTTCAGGCGCGAGATGAGCGCCGCGTGCAGCGCCTTGTTCGGCTGCACGATCTCGCGCAGCGTGCCGTCCACGCGGAAGCGCACCGAGCTCGAACGCTCGTAGGGCTCGATGTGGATGTCCGAGGCGCCGTCCTTGGCCGCCTGCGTGAGCAAGGCGTTGAGCATGCGGATGATCGGCGCGTCGTTGGCGGCTTCGAGCAGGTCCTCGACGGCCGGCAGCTCCTGCATCATGCGGCTCAGGTCGACCGCGCTCTCGACCTCGCCGATCACCGTCGCGGCGCTCGACTCGCCGCCGGCGTAGGCGGCGGCGATGCGGTTGGTGAGCGTGGCAGCGGCCTCGCGCTCGAGCGCGTCCACGTCGTACAGCCGCAGCACTTCGCTCAGTGCCGACAGCTGGACGCTCTCGGGCGCCCACAGCACGAGCTGCGAGCCGTCGTCCTCGAGCAGGACGGTGTGCGCCTTGGCGAAGGCGTAGGGGAGCGGATGGCGGGCGCCCATGGCCGCTGGCTCAGTTCGACGGGCCGCTGGCGGCCGGCTTGGCCGGCACCGGGCTGGACGGCGTGGCCGGCGGGTTCAAGGGCGTGGTCGAGCCCTCGACCTTGTGCGGCGGCGGCAGCGTGGGCGACTCGTTGATCGGCATCACATAGCTGTGGTCGGGCTGGGCCGTCTGCTGCTGGGCGCGGATCAGGTCATAGCGATCGAGCGAGACCTTGTCGGCCGTGGCCGCGTCGCGCATCACCACCGGCCGCAGGAACACCATCAGGTTGGTGCGCGTCTTGTGCCGGCTCTCGCTGCGGAACAGCGCGCCGATGCCCGGGATGTCGCCCAGCAGCGGCACCTTGGACTTGTTGTCCGTGAAGCGGTCCTCGATCAGGCCGCCCAGCACGATGATCGAGCCGTCGTCGACCACCACCGTGGACTCGATCGAGCGCTTGTCGGTGGACGGGCCGGCGTTGCTGGTGCCGGGTGCCACCTTGTCGCTCAGGCTCGAAGACTCCTGGAAGATCTGCATGCGCACCGTGCCGCCCTCGCCGATCTGTGGCTTGATGCGCAAGGTGATGCCCACGTCCTTGCGTTCGATGGTCTGGAAGGGGCTGGTGGTCGCGGTGCCGGTGTTGGTGAACTGGCCGGTGATGAACGGCACGTTGCTGCCGACGATGATCTTCGCCTCTTCGTTGTCCAGCGTGACCAGGTTCGGCGTCGAGACGATGTTGGTGTTGGTCTGGCTTTGCAGCAGCCGCGCGATCGCCGCCAGCGTGTAGGTGCCGCCGTAGTTGTGCAGCAGGCCGATGTTCAGGCCCGACCCCGGCGTCGTGACCGTGGAGCCCACGCCCGCCGCGGAGAGCGACAGGTCGATGATGCTCGGGCCGCTGTTGCTGAAGTTGGTGCCCGCGACCAGGCCGTTCTTGTCGCCGTTCTTGCCCAGCAGCCCCTGCCACTGGAAGCCGAAGTCGGCCGCGTTGTCGCCCGACACCTCGACGATCATGCTTTCGATGTAGACCTGCGCGCGGCGCGAGTCGAGCTGGTCGATCATGGCGCGCAGCTGGCGGTACATCGGCTCGGGCGCGGTGATGATGAGCGAGTTGGTCGCCGGGTCGGCCTGCACGAAACCGCCGGTCGACGGGCTGGGCGACTGCGCCAGCGGGGCGGTGGCCTGCGGCGAGGCGCCGCCCGCGGCGGTCTGCGTCGACGTGGTCTGCAGCGTGTTGCCCGCCGGCGTCGTCGAGGTGGTCGAGCTGGTGGTGGTCGATCCGCCGCCGCCGCTGTAGGCCGCGCGCAGCACCGAGGCCAGCTTCACCGCGTCGGCGTTCTTCAGGTAGACGACCCAGATGTTGCCCAGCGCATTGCCGCCGGGCGCCGGCCGGTCGAGCTTTTCCACCAGCGAGCGGATCGCCGCCATGCGCGCCGGATTGGGTGCGCGCACCAGCAGCGAGTTGCTGCGCGGATCGACCAGGATGGTGGCCGCGCCCACGCTCGCGAGGCCGGGCACCACCGGGCCGGCGCCGGCCGGGTCGGTCATGCGCTGCACGATGGCCGCGATGTCCGAGGCGATCGCGTGCTGCAGCGAGATCACCTCGACGTCGCCCGACGCGGGCGTGTCCATCGCGGCGATGATCTTGGCGATGCGCTGCAAGTTGTCCGCGTAGTCGGTGATGACCAGCGAGTTCGTGCCCGGGTTGGCGTTGATGGTGTTGTTCGGGCTGATCAGCGGGCGCAGCACCGGCACCAGGTTGTTGGCGCTCTCGTGGTTGAGCTTGAAGATCTGCGTGATGACCTGGTCGCCGCGGCGGTCCACGCCGCCGACCGACACCGTGCCGGCCTGCAGCTTGGCGTCTGCCTCGGGCACCACCTTGTAGAGCCCGCCCGACTCGACCACCGTGAAGCCCAGCCCGCGCAGCGCGGCCAGGAAGTTGAGATAGGCCTCGCGCGGCGTCAGCGGCTCCTCGCTGTAGAGCGTGATGGTGCCCTTGACCCGCGGATCGACGACGAATTGCTGCTTGAGGATGGCCGCCATCGCGCGCGTGACGCCTTCGATGTCGGCGTTGACGAAGTTGAGCGTCACCGGCGGCTCGGCGCGCGCCCTGGCGCCAGCGGACTGGGCTTGCACGCCCGGCGCGGCGATCAGCGCCAGGCTCAGCAGCGCGGCCAGGCTGCGCGTCGCAAGCCGTCGCGGCCGCGGCTGCCCGGAGGTCGAGGGGTGGCGTTGCTTCATGGTCATCCGATCGATATGACGGACCGTGCGCCGTCGCGCCGTCCGATGATGTTCAGGAGATTCGACAGTGCCGCGTCGTTGCCCTCGGCGGCGCGCGCCTCGCCGCGAAACCGCACGCCGTTGGGTCCCCAGGTGCCGTCGCCGTTGAGCAGCAGCGCACCTTCCTGCGTCGTGAGCGTCAGCTGAGCGTTGCTGTTGCCGGGCTGGCCCGACAGCGTGAGGTGGTAGCTGCCCAGCGCGTCGAGCGTCGACAGCCGCGAAGACAGGTTCACGAGCTCCACGTCGGCGCGCCCCTGCACCAGCCAGCGGCCCTGCACCGACTCGATCGTGAGCCCCGGCGAGGTCAGGCGCACCGAGCCGCCGAGCTGCAAGGTGTTGAACGGTGTGCCCAGGCCGCTGAGCCAGGCGCCGGGCCATTGGCCGACCCACCCGCCCACCGGCGGGACGAGCGTGAAGGTGCTGCGCCCGAGCCCGGGACGCAGTTGCAGCGCGACGGTGCCGTTGAGGCAGCAGGCATGGCGGGCGCGGATCTCGAAGGCCAGCCCCTTCATGCCGACGGTCCATTCCAGCCGGCCGGGCAGGGCGCTCGCGTCGCGGCTCTCGGGACCCCCGGTGAGCACCGGCACCGCGCTGCCGGACCACACCGTGCCGCGCGCTTCGGTGAGCAGCAGCCGCTGGCCGGTCGACGAAGCCACTGCCTTCGCCAGCCAGGCCGCCGGCGCGAAGGCCACCAGGCTCGCGAGCACGCCGACCAGCGCACCCGCGATGCCCCAGCGCAGCGAGGCACCGCGCGACTTGTCCCACGCCAGTTCGGCGTAGGTCGATTCGCCCCATCCGGTGGCCGCGACCGTGTTGCTCCAGCCGCGGCGCGCGCCTTTGCGACGCAACACCGGCCCGATCACCGCCGAGCTCCGGGGAACCGGTTCATGAGCCGGCTCCGAGGGTGACCACGACCATGCCGGCGTAGCCTTGCGGCGTGCGCGACAACTGCACGTCGACCGCTCTGGCGCGGGCAGCGCTGCGTGCCTCGCCGAGCCAGTCGCGCAGCGCGTCGCCGGTCACGCCGCGCAAGGTGAGCGTCGCCCGGTCGCCCTGGAAGCTGATGCTGGCCTTGTCGCCCAGTCGTTCGGTGGCGATCTTGAGCGGCTCGCTGGCCTGCGAGGGCGACACCGTCGGCGCACCGCGCAGCGTCTTCGCTTCGGCGGCCAGGGCCTGCATCTGCTGCAACTGCACCTCGAGCCGGTCGAGCTCGGCCGGCGCGCTGCGCAGCGTGCGCCACGCCGGCGCGATGAAGACGAGCCACAGCACGAAGACGCCGAGCACGGCGATGCCCAACCCCAGCGCCCAGCGTTCGCGCGGCGCCATGCCGCGCCACAGCACCGCGGCCTGGGTGCGGGCGCCGGCCAACGCCGGCGGCACTGCGGGTGCGCGTGCGTTCATTGGACTGCCCTCCGCGCTGTGCGCTGCGGGTTGAGCGCTTGGGAACGGCCCGGCGCGCTCACGAGCCAGCTCCAGGGTTCAGCCGAGTCACCAGCACACGCCCTTCGTTGCCGCGCTCGGCCAGCCAGCCCGCGGGGCGAAGCCGGCTCTTGAACTGCTGGAACTGGGGTTCCTGCCATCCGGCGGCGGTGAGCGTGAGCCGCCCCGGCTCGTAGCGGATGTTCTCGGCCGGCGGCGTCTCGGCGGGCCAAGCCACTGCGGCGGCCTGCAGCATGGGCTCGAAGTCGGTGTCGCCCGGCTTGCCTGCCTGCTGGCGCAAGGCGTCGGTCTCGCGCTGCATGACGAGCATGGCGGAGCGGCGGATGTCGTTGTCGTTGACCCGCGGAAAGGTGCTCTTCACCAGCGCGAACGCGGCTTCCTGGCGCGCCGCGACCATCGCGTGCTGCCGCCACGCCCACAGGTTGAGTCCGACGATCTGCGCCACGACGAGCGCCACCAGGCCATAGCGCACCGGCTTCCACGCCGGGCGGCGGAACTGCTTCCAGGCGTCGCGCAGGGCGCGCGTGCCGCGGTTGCGCCGGGCGAGGTCGAACTGGCGCAGGTTCCACAGCGTGCGCGCCGCCTGCAGCAGGCGCTGCGCGGGGGGCATCACGTTGACGGTGGTGCCCAGCCACTGCTCGGCCGCCGCGGCGGCGCCGGGCGTGGCGCTCCAGCGGGTGCCGTGCGGCGCCGGCACCGGCACCACGGCGCGCGCGAGACCGCCGTGCAGGCGCAGGCACGCCACGCCGTCGGCGTGCGACCAGGTGAGCGCGATGCCCTCGGCGCCGCCGTTGTGGTGCGAATCGGTCTCGGCGAAGTGGCCGCACGGCGGATCGTCGGGCCACGCCGAGGGCACGATGCGGTCGACGAACACATGGGCCTGCTCGAGGGCCGCCAGCTCGGCGCGCAGCCAGACCTTGTCGATCGCGGCGATCCACGTCGGCTCGCCCGCGCTGGCTTGCGGCGCGATGGCGAAGTGCGTGAGCTCGACGTCCTCGAGCACCAGTTCTTCGAGCACGCCGACCAGCGCCGAGCGCAGCCGGGCTGCGGGCGCCTTGGGCAGCGTGATGCGGTGCCAGCTCACGTCCGCGTCGGCCAGCACGGCCACCACGGTGTCGGCCTTGGGCAAGAGCGACGCGGCGCATTGCCCTTGCGAATCGAGCGCCAGGCCATCGGGGCTCAGCGCGTACACATATTCGTCGGTCGTGTGGGCACCCGCGCGCGCGCCGTCGGCCGAGGTGCTCGCGCGCAGCCGGGGACGGGGTGAGATCTGGACGACGAGGATGGACATGGGGTTGGCGAGCGAGCGGCGCCGAGGCTACCGCGATTGTAGGGACCGGGCAACACCGATCCTTTACGAATATCAACGACTTACAGCTTGTTGTTGGAGCCGCTGCGCAGCATTGTGAAGGGCCGCGTGTCCGGCTTCATCCCGAGGATTCCCGGCTGCTTTCGCGCTGGCGCGTCAGCGTGACCACATCGAGCCCGCGCCGCTCGACCAGCGAGCTTTCCTCGAGCACGCGGTCGGACAGGCGCAGGCGGCCGCGCACCTCGAAGAAGCTGGAGCGGATGTTGGCGCGTTGCGCATTGATGGTGAGCGTGGGGGGCAACTGGGCCTGTGCGTCCGCGACCTCCTTGAACGGCGTGCGCTGCCGCACCTGCACCAGGCGCTGCGCCGTGCCGAGGTCCAGCCCGGGAATCGCGGCGAGCAGGACCTCCTTCGGCGCGGTGTTGAGGTTGACCGGCGTGGGCACCGGCAGCAGCACCACATAAGGCGTCATGGTGCGGATCGAGGCGGCGTCGATGCCCAGCCAGCTCAACTGCGTCACCGACTGCGGCAGCAAGGGCGGATTGTTCGAGGCGCCCGGCGAACCGGGCGGCGCGAGCGCATCCTTCAGGCCCGTCGCGATCCGGTCGGCGGTGTCGGGGGTGAGATCGATGGCCTGGAACAACTGGCGCAAGGCTTCCAGTTCGACTGCGGAGACCTTGGTGCCGTTGTTGCTCGTCTCGACCAGGTTGCGCAGGTTGTAGCGCGATTGCGCGTCGACGATGCTGCCGGAGAGAAAGGCCTCGGGGCCGTCGTCGGTGTTGTCCTTGTCCGCGGCGAGGAAGGTGGACAGCCGCGCCTCGGCCAGCGGGGTCGCCCACGGTTCGGTGAGCGCGGTCGGGCGTCCCGACTTGGCGTCTTCGCGCAGGATGAGCTTGGCCCAGTCGAGCGCACCGGAGAGGATCCACGCCGACTGCAGCCGGGCGCGCTCGGCCACCTCCACCTGTACCGCGCGCCATTGCTGCCACACCATCGACGCGGCCAGCGTCGAAACCAGCGCGACGATGATCATCGCGGTGAGCAGCGCGGCACCGCGCTGGCGCAGGCGAGGCAGGGCTCGTCTCATGGTCCGAGCGCGACGTCGCGCGCCAGGCTGCCGTTGAGATCGCCGCCGGCGAAGTCGATCACCAGCCGCACGCCGGCGGGCAGCGCTTGGCGCGTGGAGCGCGGCGCGCTGGCGGGCTGCCCGGGAACGGGCGCAGCGACATCGCCGGTCGACTGGCAGTTGCTCCACGATCCCCAGTAGCAATAGACCTGCCACTGCGCGATGCCGGTCAGCGTGCGCAACTGGCCGATCTCGTTGCCCTGGAACTGCTGGGTGCGCATCCACGTCTCCTGCAGCTCGTTGGTATTGGCCACGATCGGGCTGGCCCACCGCCACCATGATCCGCCACCGGAGCCGCCGTCCGGCGCAGGGCGCAGCGACCAGGTGACCACCTGCATGCCGCCCTCGGCGCGGCGCGTGAGGCGCACGGTCGCGCCGTCGAAGGTGAGGCCCGGCACCGCAGGCGTTTCCTGCACCGAGGCGAGGTCCTGCTCCCACTGCGCGAGCACGGTGTTCAGGCGCAGCGTCTGCTCGAGTCGCGTCTGGCTCGCGTCGCGCGCACGCACGATGCCGTCGACGCCTTGCCAGGCCATGAGCGCGAGGATGGCCATGATCATCATCGCGACCAGCACTTCGACGAGCGTGAACGCTCGTTCGTGCCGTTGTCGCGACAGCGGCCTCATCGCGGCAGCACCGTGGAGATGTCGAGCACCGGCAGGCCGCTCTGGGTGAAGATCTGGGCGTCCACGCGGCGGAAGTTCGGATTCGGCGTGGGCCGCACCACCAGCTTGCCGCGATAGCTGCGCCCCAGTTGCTCGCAGGCGAAGTCGCTGTCGCCGATCGAGAGCGTGGGCCGCGCGAGCTTGAGACCCACCAGCTGGTTGTCGGCGCACCACTGGCCGATGCTCACGTCGGTGAGGCGTTCGGCATTGTTCGACAGCGCACCGGCGGCCTTGATGCCCGCGCCCAGCGTGATCGCCACGATCGCCAGCGCGACCAGCACTTCGATCAGCGTGAAGCCCCGTGCGCGGCGAGAAGGCGATCGACGCGGGGCGTTCACTGGTTGCTGACCTCGAAGGGTCCCAGGCCGTCGGTCGCGAGCGTGAGCCGATGGTCTTCGAGCGTGAGCACGATGCGCTGCGCGCCGATGAGCGGCTCGGGGCCCAGCACCACGGCGCGTGCGCCGATCACGTCCGCGCTGACGCCCTGGGCCAGCCAGTGCTGCGGCAGCTCGCTGCTGGAGGGCAGGCCGACGAAGCGGAAATCCTGCCGGGCGGCGGCGTCGCCATGCGGTTCCCAGCGCACGGCCAGGCCAGAGGCGCGCGCTTCGGCACGCGCGGATTCCAGCAGCGCGGCCAGGCGCACACCCTCGTGTTCGAGCTGCGTGGTCGTCGGGTCGCGCAGGGCCAGCGTCGCCAACCCCGAGGCGAGCGCGATCAGCGCGACCACCACCAGCAGTTCGATCAGGGTGAAGCCGCGCTGACGGGTGTTCACGAGGCGCTCGCCCGCTGTCTCGTCACTGCCAGGAACCGATGTCGGCGTCCTTGCCTTCGCCGCCCACCACGCCGTCCGCTCCCAGGCTGTAGACGTCGATCTCGCCCTTCAAGCCGGGGTTGGCGTACTGGTAGGGGCGGCCCCAGGGGTCGTTCGGAAGCTTCTCCAGATAGGGCTTCCAGTTGGGCGGCGTGGGGCCGCTGCTGGGCTTGGCCACCAGCGCCTGCAAGCCCTGCTCGGCGGTGGGATAGCGCTGGTTGTCGAGCTTGTAGAGCTTGAGCGCCTGCATCAGGTTGTTCACGTCGGTGCGCGCCGCCGTGACACGCGCGTCGTCCGCCCGGTCGAGCACGTTCGGCACGATCAGCG
The DNA here is from genome assembly GCA_035254085.1 of Piscinibacter sp. GTDB lineage: Bacteria > Pseudomonadota > Gammaproteobacteria > Burkholderiales > Burkholderiaceae_C > Albitalea. The sequence continues at coordinate 2,476 of DATFAY010000475.1, read as the reverse complement.
CGGCCAGCACGCCGATGATCACGAGCACCACCATCAGCTCGATCAGGGTGAAGCCGCGTTGGCAGCGATGCTCCGCGCGCGATGTTCCGGTCATGTGGTGTTTCCCTGTGGACGCGCCGGCAGGCGCATTGAGTCGCATGAATCATAATCGTCGCATGCAGGCAAGACTGTCCGCCTTTCTGATCTGGGCTCTGGTCGCGGCGAGCGCCATGTTCTGGGGGCTGCGGCTGTTCGTGACCGCGCCGGCCGCGCCACCCTACACCCTGGCCGTGACCGACAGTGCGCCGGCGCGGGTCGATCTGACCCGGCTGTTCGGTGCGCCTCCGGTCGTCGCCAATCCTTCGGCTCCGGCTCCGTCGATCAGTTCCCGCTTCCAACTCACCGGCGTGATGGCCCCCAAGACGCCCGGCGCGGCCGGCGGCGTCGCGCTGATCGCGGTGGACGGCAAGATGCCGCGCGCCTTCCATGTCGGCGCGGCGCTCGACGGCGAGTTGGTCTTGCAGTCGGTCAGCCTGCGCACCGCGACCATCGGTCCCGCGCAAGGAGCGGCGGTCGCGGTCCTCGAGCTGCCGCCCTTGCCGCCGCCGGCCACCGGCGTGCTGCCGCCGCCCGGCGCCATGACGCCACCCGTGGCGGGTGCGGTGCCGCAGGTCGTCAAGCCACCCACGCCCGTGGCGCCGGTCGCACCGCCGGTGGCACCCGCCGTGGTGCCGGCCGTTCCGCCGGCGACGCAAGCAGCGCCCGGCGGCCAGGCCATCGTTCCGCCGCGCCACTCGCGCGGGCTGGGCGCGACGCCGCGCGACATGAAGGAACGCGAGACGACCGAGTGAGGCGGCGGCGGAGGTCGCCGCGGTTCAGACGCTGCTGTCGGCCGCCGGGATGGCCGCCGGATGGGTGGGCCCCGGGTCTTCGCCTTCGGCCACTTCGGTCAGCAACGCGGCTGCGCTACGCACCAGCGGCCATGCCAGCGTCGCGCCGGTGCCGTCGATGCTTTCCATCCCGAGCTCCAGCAGCGCGGTCGTGTGGAACAGCGACAGCGCCACGTCCAGCCCCTCGTGGCTGTGGCTGCGGCAGTAGATGCAGTAGTCGGTGACTGCCGGCGCGATGCGCGAGGCCACCATCAGCGCCGCGCAGGCCGGCATGCCGTCTGCGATGATGAGATGGCGCTTGCTGCCGGCCACCAGCATCACGCCCACCATCACTGCGATCTCGAAGCCGCCGAACGCGGCCAGCACTTCGACCGGGTCGGTGACGTCGCGGTGCCGGCCCTGCGCACCTTGCAGGATCACCTGCAGGTGGGCGAGATCGTCCTGTCGCATGGACGGGCCGGCATTGATCAGGTCGCGCAGGTTGCATCCCGTGAGGCGCGACAGCAGCAGCGCAGCACTCTCGTTGGAGCCGACGCCGATGCCCGCGCAGGCGACGACGTTGCCGGGCAGCGAGTCGCCGATCTCCATGCCGGCGCGGATGGCCGCGTGCGCCTGGTCGAGCGACATCGCCGCGGTCACGCGCGTGTTGCGCGTGCCGTGTGCGATCTTGCGTGCGAGCAGACGGGCGTGCGGGGTGACGGCCTCGGCCACGCCGCAGTCGACCACCGAGAGTTCGAGTCCCTGGATGCGCGCGAACACCGCCACCGGCAGCTGCGACGTGAGCAGGCTGTTGACGACCTTCGCCGTCGAGGCGTGGCCGGGCGCGCCGATGCCGTCGACCGCGAGGCCGTGATCGGCCGCGAACAGCGCCAGCTGCGGCGCGCGAAAGCGCGGCTTGAGCGTGTTCTGGATCAGCCCCAGGCGGATCGCCAGCGGCTCCAGCTCACCCAACTCGCCCGTGGTGTCGCTGCGGCGCTTGAGCTTGTCCCGCAACGCCTGCTCCAGCGCCGGGTTGGTGGTCGGTGCGATCAACGAACGATTGACGGACATGTGACCAATGGCTTGTTCTGCGTGGGCGCGGCTCAGGGCGGCGCAAGGCGGCGATTGTGAGGCCGAGGCAGCGCCCCGCGCAAACCCGCCCCTTTGGGATGGCGCCTCAGCGCAGGAACAACCGATAGACCGGGTTGTCGGTCTCGTCGTCGCAAGGGTAGGCCAGCGTGTCGAGGAATTCCTTGAAGGCCTTCTTGTCGGCCCGGGGCACCTGGATGCCCACCAGGATGCGGCCGTAGTCGGCGCCCTGGTTGCGGTAGTGGAACAGGCTGATGTTCCACTCGGGGTGCATGCTCGACAGGAAGCGCATGAGCGCGCCGGGCCGCTCGGGGAAGACGAAGCGGTACAGGCGTTCGTCGCGCGCGAGCTCGCTGCGACCGCCCACCATGTGGCGCACGTGCTGCTTGGCCAGTTCGTCGTGCGTGAGGTCGACGGTCGCGAAGCCGTGGCGCTCGAAATTGCGCGCGATCTTGTCCGACTCGCCGCGGCTGGACGTGGAGATGCCGACCAGGATGTGCGCCTGCTGCTCGTCCGAGATGCGGTAGTTGAACTCGGTG
>DATFAY010000474.1:0-41936 GCA_035254085.1 Piscinibacter sp. | reverse complement strand
CGCGTGCCGCAAGACCTGAAAGACCTGTACGCCACCGCCTTCGAGGTCGAAACGCAGTGGCTGGTCGAGGCCGCGGCGCGCCGCCAGAAGTGGATCGACCAGGCGCAGTCGCTCAACATCTACATGGCCGGCGCATCGGGCAAGAAGCTCGACGAGACCTACAAGCTCGCGTGGACGCGCGGCCTGAAGACCACCTATTACCTGCGCACGGTCGGCGCCACGCACGCCGAGAAGTCGACGGTGAAGGCGGGCAAGCTGAACTCGGTGGCGAGCGGCTCGAGCAGTGGCGGCATCGATGCCGCAGCAGCCGCGGCGAAGGCGCAGATCGCGGCCGCGAGCGCCGATCCCGCGACCGACATCAAGTTCTGCGCGATCGACGATCCGACTTGCGAGGCCTGTCAGTGATGAGTGCGAGCGATGCGCGTGAGCTGCGTGTTCACGCGCGTCGCATCGCATCGATCGATGCGATCACGTCGATGCAATAGCGCAACAACGAGCAAGCGCGAAGCGCTCGCGATGTCAAGAAGTGCTTGGCGTTTAGACGCAACACTCCGATAATTCGAACGCACAGGAAATCCACCATGTTGGTTTGGGAAGAAGAAGTTACCCCCTCGACATCTCACTCATCGAGTCCCGCGCCGAGCTCTCTGTCTCAAGCGCGTGCAGTCCTTCCGTCTGCGTCGTTGGCCACCGTGCTGGCCGAGAACGGCAACACGATTTCCACCGCACCGATCAAGTCGCCCGTCGTCAGCACCCGTCGCGTCAACGCGGCCGACAAGCGCATCATCAACGGCCAGACCGATGTGAATCAGCTGGTGCCGTTCAAGTACAAGTGGGCCTGGGAGAAGTACCTCGCCACCTGCTCGAACCACTGGATGCCGCAAGAGATCAACATGTCGCGCGACATCGCGACCTGGAAGGATCCCAACGGCCTGAGCGAAGACGAGCGCCGCATCATCAAGCGCAATCTCGGCTTCTTCGTCACCGCCGATTCGCTGGCCGCCAACAACATCGTGCTGGGCACCTATCGCCACATCACGGCGCCCGAATGCCGCCAGTTCCTGCTGCGCCAGGCGTTCGAAGAGGCGATCCACACTCACGCCTACCAGTACATCGTGGAGTCTCTCGGCCTGGACGAGTCCGAGATCTTCAACGCCTACCACGAGGTCACCTCGATCCGCGACAAGGACGAGTTCCTGGTCCCGTTCATCGACGCGATCATGGATCCCAACTTCCGCACCGGCACGCCGGAGAACGACCGCACGCTCCTGAAGAGCTTGATCGTCTTCGCCTGCCTGATGGAAGGCCTGTTCTTCTACGTCGGCTTCACCCAGATCCTGTCGCTCGGGCGGCAGAACAAGATGACGGGTGCGGCCGAGCAGTACCAATACATTCTTCGCGACGAGTCGATGCACTGCAATTTCGGCATCGACCTCATCAACCAGATCAAGCTCGAGAACCCGCACCTGTGGACGGCCGACTTCAAGGCCGAGATCAAGGCGCTGTTCATGAAGGCCGTGGAGCTCGAGTACCGCTACGCCGAGGACACCATGCCTCGCGGGGTGCTCGGCCTGAACGCCTCGATGTTCAAGGGCTACCTGCGCTACATCGCCAACCGGCGTGCGACGCAGATCGGTTTGGAAGAGCTCTTCCCGAACGAGGAAAACCCGTTCCCGTGGATGAGCGAGATGATCGACCTGAAGAAGGAGCGAAATTTCTTCGAGACACGCGTCATCGAGTATCAATCCGGTGGCGCCCTGTCTTGGGATTGAGCGGCCTGACCAGCGCGCGGGCGCAGGGCCGACGTTGAGAGATCAAGATTCGCGGATCGTGATGTGCCGACGCAGAAGCGGCATGCGCGAGACGCAACCTGATTCATCGCACCGGGGCGACCGCTGCCATATCGGCAGCGGCCAGACTTTCGGGCGGTGAATAGCCGGTCGGCGAGGGCTCTGCCCGAAGCGGTCGGTGCTTTTGCAACTTGATCAAGGAGAATGTAATGGCAACTGCGAAGAAAGCTGCGGCGAAGAAACCCGCCGCGAAGAAGTCCGCTGCGAAGAAGTCTCCGGCCAAGAAGGCCGCGGTGAAGAAGGCCCCGGCGAAGAAGGCCGCGGCCAAGAAGCCGGCAGCGAAGAAGACTGCAGCGAAGAAGTCGCCGGCCAAGAAGGCCGCTGCGAAGAAGTCGCCTGCGAAGAAGGCGGCAGCGAAGAAGTCGCCGGCGAAGAAGGCCGCGGCCAAGAAGAGCGCAGCCAAGAAGCCTGCTGCCAAGAAGGCCGCTGCGAAGAAGTCGCCTGCGAAGAAGGCCGCTGCCAAGAAGCCTGCTGCCAAGAAGCCTGCTGCGAAGAAGTCTGCTGCCAAGAAGGCTTCTGCGAAGAAGGCCCCGGCCGCTCCTGCTGCCCCTGCCCCTGCGAAACCCGCAGCACCGCCACCGGCCGCAAAGACCGCGCTGAGCCCGCAAGCTGCATGGCCTTTCCCGACGGGCAACAAGCCCTGACCGGAAGTCCGTGCCCTCACAAAAACCCGGCCTCGGCCGGGTTTTTTTCGAGCGCTTCATGACCACGAGCAAACGGTCGACCGACCCGACGCCGCCGCGCTGGCCCTGCGTGCGGCCGGCGCCCGATGGGGCCGTGCTCGACGTGAGCGTGGTGCCCGGCGCCAAGCGCACCGAGCTGATCGGCCTGCATGACGAGGCCTTGCGGCTGCGGCTGGCCGCGCCGCCGATCGAAGGCCGCGCCAACGACGCGCTGGTGGCCTGGCTGTCCGGCGAACTGGGCGTCGCGCGCCGCTCGATTCAGCTGCTGCGCGGCGCTTCCGGCCGGCGCAAGCAACTGCTGTTGCCATGCTCGCCGGCGCAACTCGAGGCCTGGCTCGACACACGCTGCCCGCGCGCGTGACCCGCGGGCGACGCCCCTTCAGCCGTCGAGCAAGGCGGCGTCGATGCGGTGGTTCTGTCCGCCGCGGCAGGCGATCTTCAAGGCGCCGACGCGGTTGCCCAGTGCCACGCAGCGCTCCAGCGGCCAGCCGCGCTCGAGGCCGAACAGCAACGCGCCGCGGAAGGCGTCGCCGCAGCCGGTGGGATCGAGCACCTCGGTCGCGGCGATGCCGGGCACATGGGTGCGCACGCCTTGCTGCCACAGCTCGCAGCCATTGGCGCCCAGCGTCACGATGACGCCCCGCAGATGCGATCGCGACAGCGACTCCAGCGTCTGGCCGGTGCGCTCGCACAGCATGCGTGCCTCGTAGTCGTTGACGGCCACCCACGTCGCCTGCTCTACGAAGCGGCGAAGCTCGGCGCCGTCGAACATCGGCAGCCCCTGGCCCGGATCGAAGATGAAGGGGATCTCGGCGGCCGCCAGCTGCGCGGCGTGCTGAATCATGGCGTCGCGCCCGTCCGGCGCGATGATGGCCAGGCCGATGTCCTTGCGCGCGGGCACGGCCGTGAGGTGCGCCGACTGCATCGCGCCGGGGTGGAAGGCGGTGATCTGGTTGTTGTCGGTGTCCGTGATGATGATCGCCTGCGCGGTATAGCTGTCGTCGATGACGCGCACGTACTCGGTGCTCGCGTTCCACGACTGCAGGCGCTGCACGTATTCGCGTCCGTCGCTGCCGACGGCGGCCAGCACGAGCGGCTCGCCGCCGAGCTGGCGCAGCGAATAGGCGATGTTGCCCGCGCAGCCGCCGAACTCGCGCCGCAGGGTCGGCACGAGGAACGACACGTTCAGGATGTGCACCTGCTCGGGCAGGATCTGCTGCGCGAAGCGCCCGGGAAACGTGGTGATCGTGTCGAATGCGAGGGAACCGCAGATCAATGCCGACATGGGCGCTCCGAGTGAATGAAGGCAACGCGGCCCGGCGCGTCAGGGATAGAAGACTTCGACGGTGTAGCCCGCCACCCGCGGCGTGCCGGCGGTCAACAGCACCTGCAGCGGCGTGTCGCTGCCCGGCTGCAGCACGCCGCTGGCGACACGCAGGTCGGCCGGGCTGAGCGCGCGGCGCGCGATGAGCTGGCCGCTCACGTCCGTCAGGCTGAGGTCGATCGAGGGCATGCGCACGGGCAGCGCGCCGCGGTTGCGCAAGGTGATGCTGAGCCTGAAGCTGTCCGTGCCGTTGGCGGCGCGCGTCAGCGCACTGCTTTCCACCGTCACGTCGTCGATGCGGCGCGGGGCTTCGATGCGGCACTGCGCGATCTCGCACCAGGCGGCCAGCGCCGGGCGCAGTGCCGGCCACTGCGCTGCCGCCAGGTCGCGGAAGTGATGCCCGACTTGCAGCACCAGCCCGGCGGCGAGCAGCAAGAGCGCCACAGAGAGCGACCAGCGCATGCCCGGCGTGTGCCAACGGGCCGCACGTTCGGCGTGTCGCACGAATCCCGGGGCGCCCGGCTTGGGCGTCTTGTGCTTGGATAGGATCGCCGCCGGATCGGTGGCGGGGGCCACGCCGACGTCTTCCTCGCTGAGCAGCTCGGGGTTGTATTCGGCGTCGGCGAAGTCGACGCGGTCGCGCTTGCGCACGGCCTGCGCCGGTGTCTTGTCGGTGTCGTCCTGCTCGGGCCGAAAGAAGCGCGAGGCGATGCGGTCTTCCTCGTCGAGGTCGGCGGCGGTCTTCTGGAACGTGGTGTCGCGCTGCGACGCCTGTGTCATGCCCGGATGCCAGGGCGGCGGCGACTCGCGCTCCAGGTCGAACAGGCCCTCCAAGGCGTTGAAGACCTCGTCGCAGCGGCCGCAGCGCACCCAGCCTTCCGATACCCTGAGCTGGTCCTCGACGACACGAAAGATCGTGCCGCACGCGACGCAGCGCGTGGCCATGCTCACGAGTGCGGTCCCTTGTGTGCCGTCATGAGGATCCAGCCGTCGTCGCGGTCGCTGACCTGCAGCGCGCACCACGGCGCGTAGGCCTCCTGCAGTTCCTGCGCCTGCCGCTCGAGGATGCCGGCCAGGACGAGGTCCGCGTCGTCGGCCAGGTGCGCGCACAGCAGGGGCGCCAGCAGCTTGAGCGGCGTGGCCAGGATGTTGGCGAGCACCAGCGGATAGCGCCCCTGGGCCGCGTCGGGCAGCCCCGCGTTCAGGCTCACGCCGTTGGCCTGCGCATTGGCTCGCGTCGACTCGACGGCCGCGGGATCGATGTCGACCGCGTCGATCCCGCGCGCGCCGTGCAAGGCGGCGCCGATGGCGAGGATGCCCGAGCCGCAACCGTAGTCGAGCACGCGGCTCCAGGCCCCCGCGCGCTCGCCGGCGTGCGCCGCGATCCAGCGCAGGCACATGCGGGTCGTCGGGTGGGTGCCCGTGCCGAACGCCAGACCCGGGTCGAGCCGGATCACCTGGTGGGCAGCCGCCGGGGCCTCATGCCAGCTCGGCACGATCCAGAAGCTGGGCGTGATCTCGACGGGCGAGAACTGCGATTGAGTGAGCCGCACCCAATCCTGGTCTTCGACCTGGCTGAGCGACTGCACATGCACGTCCGCGGCCCAGTCCTGCGCCAGCAGCAGGGTCGCCGCTTCGGTCGCCTCGGTTTCGCCGGCGAACAGCGCGCGCAGCACCGAACGCCGCCAGCCGCCGCGCGGGGCCGGCATGCCGGGCTCGCCGAACAGCGCGTGTTCGGCGCCGGTGTCGGCGTCGGCGTCCTCGACCGACACCGACAAGGCCCCCAGCTCGAAGCTCAGGGCGTCGGACACGGTCTCGACGTCGTCCTCGTTGCACAGCAGCAGCAGCTCGACCATGGCACCCGCTCGCGCTATCGCTTGTGCTTGCTCATCCAGCCTTCGAGGTAGTGAATGCTGGTGCCGCCTTCGGCGAACTTCGGGTCGACCATCAGCTCGCGGTGCAGCGGGATGTTGGTCAGGATGCCTTCCACCACGGTCTCGGACAAGGCGATGCGCATGCGCGCCAGCGCCTGCTCGCGGGTGTCGCCGTGCACGATGATCTTGCCGATCATCGAGTCGTAGTTGGGCGGCACGAAATAGTTGGTGTAGACATGCGAGTCGACCCGCACCCCGGGACCGCCGGGCGCGTGCCACATCGTGATGCGTCCCGGCGAGGGGGTGAACTTGTACGGGTCCTCGGCATTGATGCGGCACTCGAGCGCGTGGCCGCGCATCTGGATCTGCCGCTGCGCGAAGGGCAGCTTCTCGCCGGCGGCGACGCGGATCTGCATCTGCACGATGTCGATGCCGGTCACCAGTTCCGTCACCGGATGCTCCACCTGCACGCGGGTGTTCATCTCGATGAAGTAGAACTCGCCGTCCTCGAACAGGAACTCGAAGGTGCCCGCGCCGCGGTAGCCGATGCGCTTGCATGCCGCCGAGCAGCGCTCGCCGATTCGCTCGATCACGCGCCGCGAGATGCCCGGCGCCGGCGCCTCCTCGATGATCTTCTGGTGGCGCCGCTGCATCGAGCAGTCGCGCTCCCCCAGCCAGACCGCATTCTTGAAGGTGTCGGCGAGCACCTGGATCTCGATGTGGCGCGGGTTCTCGAGGAACTTCTCCATGTAGACGGCCGGGTTGCCGAAGGCCGCACCGGCCTCGGCGCGCGTCGTCTGCACCGCGTGGATGAGCGCCGCTTCGGTGTGAACGACGCGCATGCCGCGCCCACCGCCTCCGCCCGCGGCCTTGATGATCACCGGATAGCCGACGGTGCGAGCGATGCGGATGATCTCCTTCGGGTCGTCCGGCAGCGCACCTTCCGAGCCCGGCACGCAGGGCACGCCGGACTTGATCATCGCCTGCTTGGCGGCGACCTTGTCGCCCATCGTCCGGATGGATTCCGGCGTCGGGCCGATGAAGGTGAAGCCGCTGCGCTCGACCCGCTCGGCGAAGTCGGCGTTCTCGGACAGGAAGCCGTAGCCGGGGTGGATCGCCTCCGCGTCGGTGACCTCGGCGGTGGCGATGATCGCCGGCATGTTGAGGTAGCTCTGCGCCGAAGGCGCGGGGCCGATGCACACCGCCTCGTCGGCCAGCTTGACGTACTTGGCATCGCGGTCGGCCTCGGAATAGACCACGACCGATTTCACACCGAGCTCGCGGCAGGCGCGCTGGATGCGAAGGGCGATTTCGCCTCGATTGGCGATCAATATCTTCTTGAACATCGAGCCGGTCTCACTCGATGATGAACAGGGGCTGCCCGAACTCGACCGCCTGGCCGTTCTCGGCCAGGATGCGCGTGATCTTGCCGCTCTTGTCGGCTTCGATCTCGTTCATGATCTTCATCGCCTCGATGATGCAGATGGGTTCCCCTTCCTTGACCTCGGAGCCCAGCTCGACGAAGGGCTTGGCGCCCGGGCTGGACGAACGATAGAACGTGCCCACCATCGGCGACTTGACGGCATGGCCCTGCGGCACGGCCGGTTCCGCGGCGGCCGCGGGGGCTGCCTGCGCCGCTTGCGGCAGGGCTACCGGCGCCACCATCGTCGCGGCCGGCATGGCCATCGGCACGGCGGCGCCGGCGGGCTCCGACTTGACGATGCGCACCTTGCCGTCGGCTTCGGTGATCTCCAGCTCGGAGATGTTCGACTCGGATACGAGGTCGATGAGCGTCTTCAGTTTGCGAAGGTCCATGGGTGCTCCAACGTTCGTGTTGTCATGAGGCGCTCGCGCGGGGCGAGCGCCTGGGTCCTGGGCGCGCGTCAGGGACGGGCGCGGCTCAGAGCGAAGTCGAGCGCCAGCCGATAGCCGGCCGCGCCCAATCCGCAGATCACGCCCTCGGCGAGATCGGAAAAGTAAGAGTGATGGCGGAACGGCTCGCGCTTGTGGACGTTGGACAGATGAACTTCCACGAACGGCAGTCCGACGCCGGCCAGGGCGTCGCGCAGTCCGACACTGGTGTGTGTCAGCGCCGCCGGATTGATGATGATGAACTCGGTGCCGTCGTTGCGCGCTTCGTGGACGCGGTCGATGAGCGCCCCTTCGTGGTTGCTTTGAAAGCTCTTCAGTCGAGCGCCCGCTTTGGTTGCGATCTGGGCAAGTTCTGCGTCGATCTCATTCAAAGTGACGCTGCCATAGATCCCCGGCTCGCGTGTACCGAGGAGGTTCAGATTCGGACCGTGAAGGACGAGGACGTGCATCGAGAGTGTCAGGGGCGCGCGGGCGGCGTCGGCCGGCTTCACGCAAACGGCCGAACTTTACGCGCTTTACAGCGCGTTGCTGCCCAAAGCCTGAAATTTATCGCCTTGACGGCCGAAAACCGCCCGTGAACCGTTCAGGCCCGCGGAATCGCCTCGCGGTCCCAGAGTTCCAGCTCGTCCGGGGCGACGGCGCCGAGCTTGTGGGCGAGGATCGCCCCGTCGGAGCCGAGCACGACCGTGAACGGCAGCCCGCCGTTGATGTTGCCGAGCTGGCGGCTCAGTTCCGCGCCTTCCATGCCGGCCAGCCCGATCGGAAAGCTCACGGGCACGTGCGTCAGGTACTCGCGCACGGGCGTCGGCCCATCGACCGCGAGGCCGACCACCTGCCAGCCGCGTGCACGCTGATCGCGGTAGAAGCGGTCGAGCAGCGGCATCTCCCTGATGCAGGGTGCGCACCAGGTGGCCCAGAAGTTGAGCAGCAGAGGTCGCCCGCGCAATCCGGCCAGGGCGAGACTTCCGCCCCCGGGCTGCTCGAAGCTCATCGACCAGAAGGAAGCCTCCACGGCTCCGAGAGCCGATCGCGAGCGATACCAGGCAAGCCCGGCGCCGGCAGCGGCCGCCGCCGCGGCGATCCCGCCCACCATCCAGTTGCGGCGCGCGCGATTCATGGCTGCAGCAGCCCGCGCAGGGCGCTCAGATCGCCGCGCTGCGATCGCCCGCGCGCATCCGGCTTGAGCGCGCCGCGCAGGTCGTCGTGGTCCAGGATGCTGAGGTGCACCGTCACCGACTCGCCCAGCGCGGCGCTGGGCGACCCGACCGTCAGCACGTCGACCGGCTCGCCGCGGGGCCCCGGCATGCTTCCCACGTCGTAGTCCACGCCGAGGTCGATCAGCGCCAGCTCGGCCGACTTGGGGTCGTCGCAATAGAGCTGCAGGTGCACGCTCGACAGCCGCGTCGCGGTCCCGCGCCACACCGCGCCGGTGAGGTGCGGCCGAAATGCCGCCAGCCTGGCCATCCACTGCGCGGCCACTTCGCGCAGCGCGGCCAGCTCGGCCGGTTGCGTGTCGGCACAGAAGAGCTCGATGTAGCTGCGCACCTCGTCTTCCACCTCGTCGTTGCTGGGCAGATCGAGCGGCCGCACGCTGTGCTTGCCCAGCGAACGGGCCGCACGACGCTTGGCCGGACCGTACTCCATGCCTTCTTCCACCACCAGGCGGGCGGCCGTGGCGGCGATCTCGGCGGTGAGGGCGGAGGGCATGCGGACGATTCTAGGAGCCCGCGGACTCCGTCATGGCAACTCGACTGCGCCCATGCGGGCCATCACGGTGCCGGCCCGGCCCACGACATAGGCGGATCCCGGGCGCTTCTCGAAGCGCTTGGGCGCGGGCAACATCACCGCCAGGCGCGCGGCCTGGGTCGGCGTGAGCGCCGCTGCGCTCACGTGGAAATAGTGGCGCGCGGCGGCCTCGGCGCCGAACACGCCCTCGCCCCATTCGACGCTGTTCAGGTAGATCTCCAGGATGCGCCGCTTGCCGAGCAGGCTTTCCAGCATGAAGGTGATGGCGAACTCCTGGCCCTTGCGCACGAAGCTGCGCTCGCCGCCCAGGAAGAGGTTCTTGGCGAGCTGCTGGGTGATGGTCGAGCCCCCGACGATCTTGGGCTGAACCGGCGTCGGCGCCCGCACGGGGGCGGCCGATGCCGGCTTGCGCCCGTGCTGGCGGGCCGCCTGTCGCGCGTTGCGCCGCTCCATTTCGGCGTTGAGGCGCGCGACCCGCGCCTCGGCCTGCTGGTTGCGCTCCCAGGCCTTTTCGAGTGCGTCCCACTCGACGCCGCTGTGCTCGGCGAACCCGGCGTCTTCCGAAGCGATGACCGCGCGCTTGAGGCTGGGCGAGATGCGCTCGTAGGGCGTCCACTGCTGGCTCCACGCGACATGGTGCTTCTCGGTCAGCAGGCGCCAGATCTCCGAGCGCTGGAAGCTCGTCGATTCGGGATCCACGACGTTCATCAGCGCGACCCGCAGCACGAAGTACAGCTGCAGTGCGACGGCACAGACGATGAACAGCGCGCCGAAGCGCCACAGCTGGCGCACGAGACGGACCCAGGCCTCTTTCATGGCGCCGCGGCAAGGCGCTCGCGCAGCGCGCGCAGCACCGGGGGCGTGTCGGGCCGAATGCCGCGCCAGACCCAGAAGGCCTCCGCGGCCTGCTCGACCAGCATGCCCAGGCCGTCGCGGGCTTGCGCGCCATGGGACGCGGCCCAGGCCAGGAAGACCCGCGCCGGCGCGCCATACATCATGTCCAGCGCCAGGGCCCCGCGGCGCAGCACCCGAGCATCGACCGGCACACCGGCGCCGGCCAGGCTGCTCGCGCTGGCGTTGACGACCACGTCGTAGCCGCTGTCGACCTCGTCGAGCGAGCACGCACGCAGCGCGACGCCGTGCCGCGACGCCAGCGCGCCGTGCCGTTGCACGAGTGCCGCAGCCTTCTCGGGTGTGCGGTTGGCGACCACGAGCTGCGCCGGCCGGCGCTCGATCAGCGGACCCATCGCGCCGGCGCAGGCGCCGCCGGCGCCGATCAGCAGCACGCGGGCGCCGGCCAGCGGCACGGCCGCGTTGTGCTCGATGTCGCGCGCGAGGCCCATGCCGTCGGTGTTGTCGGCGAACCAGCCTTCGGCGTCGAAGCGCAATGTGTTGGCCGCCTGCGCCAGCGCGGCGCGTTCGCTGTGCCGCGGCGCCAGCGCAAAGGCTTCGAACTTGAAGGGAACGGTCACGTTGCAGCCGCGCCCGCCCTGGTCGGCAAACCGCCGCACCGCCTGCGCGAAACCGTCCAGGGGGCACAGCAGGCGCCCGTAGTCGATCGCCTGGCCGGTGGCTTGCGCGAACATCGCGTGGATGAGCGGCGACTGGCTGTGCTCGACCGGGTTGCCGGCAACGACGTAGCGGTCGGTCATGGGCGCCCGGGCGTTGACATCAAGGTGGTCTTCAGGCCCTCGCCCTCGAAGGTGAAGCGCGAGGTGACCTCCAGCTGGTCGGCCTGGCGGCGCATCGACGGCGTGAACGCGCCGAAGGGCGCCGCCGCCTTGACGATGGCCAGCGCGCGCTTGTCGAGGATCTTCGACTGCGAATGAACGACCACCTCCGCGTCCACCACGCGGCCCAGCGCGTCGACCGTCAGCACGATCACCAGCTCGCCGTACAGCTTGCGCCCGTGGTAGTCGGGGAAGTTGCGGGTGCCGCGCTCTTCGATCTTGCGGCGCAGCTGGTCGTAGTACATCGCGTACGCCGCTTCCTTGGTCGAGGGGCTGACGTAGCGTTTCTTCGGTCGCGCATTCTCCTGGTTGATGCGCTTCTCGATCTCGGCCGTGAGGTGCAGGAGCTGGCGGCGCTGCTCCATCTGCGCACGCCCTTCGGCGCTGCGCGACTCGCGCTTCGGGTCCGCCGCAGGCATTGCGGCGAGCTGCCGCCGCAGCTGTGCGAGCAACTGGCGCTGCTCGTCTTGCAGTTCCTCGATCTGCTTGTGCGATTCCTCGATGCTCTCGCCCAGCTCCACGGTGGGCGAGGGCGGCAGCGGCGAGGTGGCGCGGCCCCGTTCGAGCTCGCCGCCGCCCGCGAGGTTCGACTGCGCGATCGCCTGGGCCTTGGTCGGCGCCTCCTTGGAGCGCGCGTTGACCAGGATCACCTCCAGCGGCGTGTCCTCGAAGACCCGGTTGAAGCTTTCGGGGTCGACGATGCGCACGGCGAGCAGCGCCGCATGTGCCGCGAGGGACACGAGCAGCGCGATCTGCAGGGTCGAGAGCTTGCGCAGCATGGGCCTCAGGCGGTCGTGCCGGCCGTCGCGGCGGCCTCGGTGTCGCCCTCGTCCTTCACGTCGATGGCCAACGTCAGCGGCCCGGCGCTCTCGGCGGCCTCTTCGACCTCGGCGTCGTCGACGACGGCATCGTCGGCCGTGGTCGTGGGATCGTCCAGGCGCGCCACGACGCTGGCATGCACGTCGAGCGTGAGCAGGTCGGTGCCGGTGACGCGCACGCGCACGCGCGCGCCGCGCGGCAGGCCGTCGGCGCCGATCGCGCGGAACACCAGCGGCGTGCTGTCGGCGCGCACCAGGCCCTCCTTCATCACGGCGGCATCCAGTTCGACGATGTCGTTCTGCGCCAGGTACTGGAGGGTCCAATAGCGCTCGATGGCGGACTGGAAGCCGTTGTACGCGGTGTAGGCCGCGTCGAAGGCCGAGATGATGGAGAACAGCGCGGCGTCCTTCGGCTTGAACGGCGCTGCCAACGCCGCTGTGCGCCCGTGGCGCGCGCAGGCGATGATCTGCCACTGGTTGACCAGATCGACGTAGCGCCGCAGCGGCGAGGTCGCCCAGGTGTATTGCGCCACCCCCATGCCGGCGTGCGGTGCCGGCTTGACGCCCATGCGCACCTTCATGCCCGGCGCCAGGCTCGCCTGGCTGCGATAGATGCCGGGAACGCCGCAGTCGGCCAGCCAGCCGCCCCACGTGCTGTTGGCCAGGATCATCGCCTCCGCCACGATGAGGTCCAGCGGCGCGCCGCGCCGGCGCGTGGTGATCGCGACGCGCTCGTCGCCGCGCGGCGGCGCGCCCTCGTTGCCTTCGAGACGGAAGTTGTAGTCCGGCCGGTTGAAGGTCTCCGGCTTGCCGCGCACGATCTCGCGCTGCGCCTTCAGCCGGTTGGCCAGGCGGAAGGCGAAGGCGAGTTCGGCGGCGAACGGATAGGCGGCCGGCGCCTGCCCGGTCAGCGCGGCCTCGGTGATCACGCCGTCGAGCTCGTCGTGGCGCAGGTTCGCCGCGATCGGCACGCGCTCCAGCTTCGTCTCGCTGCCCTTCACTTCGAGGGTGGCCTCGTCGAGCGTCACGTACAGCGACACCGACGGGCAGTCGCGCCCCGCCGTGAGGGTGTAGGCCTGCACGACGTCGTCGGGCAGCATGGTCAGCTTGTGACCCGGCATGTAGACCGTGGACAAGCGCTCGCGCGCGACCTTGTCGATCTGCGTCTCGGGCGCGATGGCCAGCCCCGGCGCCGCGATGTGCACGCCGAACACCACCGTGCCGCTGCCCAGCCCCTGCACGGACAGCGCGTCGTCGATCTCGGTGGTGGCTGAGTCGTCGATGGAGAAGGCCTGCACCGGCGCCTGCGGCAAGGCCTCCTTGATGAGCGGTGCCTGCAGCGGCGGGAAGCCGGTGCCCTTGGGGAAGTTCTCGAACAGGAAGCGCCGCCAGTGGAACTGGTAGGGCGAGTCGATCGCGCCGGCCGCCGTCAGCAGGTCGAGCGGCGCACGCTGCGCGCGCTTGGCGGCCTCGACCACCGCCTTGTACTCGGGTGCGTTCTTGTCCGGCTTGAAGAGGATGCGGTAGAGCTGCTCGCGCACCGGCGCCGGGCATTGGCCGGTCGCCAGTTCGCCCGCCCAGGCGTCGATCTGCGCCGCGATCTGCTTCTTGCGCTCGATGCCGAGCAGCGCGGCCTTGACCGTCTCCTCGGGCGCCTTCTTGAACTGGCCCTTGCCGAGGCGGCGAAAGTAGTGCGGCGCCTCGAACAGGCGGAACAGGGCCGCCGCCTGCTTGGCGGTGTCGGCGTTGGCGTCGAAGTAGTCTCGCGCCAGGTCGGCGAATCCGAACTCCTGGTCGGGCGCGAACTCCCAGGCGAGGTCCAGGTCGATCTCGCGGGCCAGTGCCTGCGCCGACGCGATCAGCTCGCCCGGCGCCGGTTTGTCGAACTTCAGCAGCACGTTGGCTGCCTTCACCTTGAGGCGCTTGCCCGAGTCGAGCTCGACCTGCATGGAGCTGTCGGCCTCGGACATCACCCGCCCGGCGAGGAACTTTCCGCCGTCTTCAAACAATGCATACATCGGCGGAATTGTCGCTGAACGCGACCAATCCGCCCGGCGATCGGGCCCCCCGCGCTCCCGGCCGGCTTCGGCCGGCTAGAAATGGATGCCCCGCATCATCTGCTGCAGCGCGATCGCCTCCGGCGACAGCGTGGGCTTGGCGCTCTTGTCGCCCTTGGCCGCGGGGCTGTCGGGGAACATGCGGAAGCTGGTGTTCATCACGATCTGCGCGACGCGCGGAAGCACGGCGTGCAGCAGTTCGCCGGCCACGCCCAGCTTGGTGGCGATGCGCACGGGCTTGTCGACGCAGGCGCTCGCGATCATGTCGGCCGCTTCTTCCGGCGCGAGCGTGGGCACGTTGTTGTAGATCTTGGTCGGCGCGATCATGGGCGTGCGCACCAGCGGCATGTTGATGGTGGTGAAGGTGATGCCCAGGTCCGCGTACTCGCTCGAGGCGCAGCGGGTCCAGGCGTCCAGCGCCGCTTTCGAGGCCACGTAGGCCGAGAAGCGCGGCGCGTTCGTGAGCACCCCGATCGAGCTGATGTTGACCACGTGGCCCTTCTTCTTGGCCACCATGCCCGGCAGCAGGCCCATGGTCACGCGCAGGCAGCCGAAGTAGTTCAGCTGCATCGTGCGCTCGTAGTCGTGGAAGCGGTCGTAGCTCGACTCGATCGCGCGGCGGATCGAACGGCCCGCGTTGTTGATGAGGAAGTCGACGCCGCCGTAGTTCTCGGTCAGCCACTCCACCAGGCCGCGGCAGCTGGCTTCGTCGGCGATGTCCGCCGAGTAGGTGACGACAGTGGCGTCCTTGCCCGCCTTCTCGAGGATCTCGCGCTTGGCATCAGCCAGCTTGGTCTCGTCGCGTGCGCAGATGATGGTGACCGCGCCGGCTTCGGCGAACTTGATCGCCGCCGCCAGGCCGATGCCCGACGAGCCGCCGGTCACCAGCACGACCTTGCCGCCGACCGTGCCGCGCAGGGTGCGATCGATGGCCAGTGCCGGGTCGAGGTGGCGCTCCCAGTAGTCCCAGATGCGCCAGGCGTAGTCCTTGAGGTTCGGGCAGGCGATGCCCGAGCCCTTGAGCGCGGCCGTCGTTTCGCGGCAGTCGAAGCGCGTGGGGTAGTTGACGAAGGTGAGGATGTCCTCGGGCAACCCCAGGTCTTTCATCACGGCGTGGCGCACGCGGCGCACAGGCGCCAGCGCCATCAGCCCCTTCTTCACGCTCTTGGGGATGAAGCCCAGCAGGGCGGCGTTGACGAAGAGGTTCATCTTCGGCGCATGCGCGGCGCGGCTGAAGATGTCGAGCACGTCGCCCACCCGGTAGCCTTGCGGGTCGACGAGGTGGAAGCAGCGCTTGTTGAGATCGGCCTTCTGGTGGCTGATGTGGTCCAGCGCGGCGACGACGAAGTCCACCGGCACGATGTTCACCCGCCCGCCTTCGAGGCCGACGCTGGGCAGCCAGGGCGGCAGGATCTGCCGCATGCGCTGGATCAGCTTGAAGAAGTAGTAGGGGCCGTCGATCTTGTCCATCTCGCCGGTGTGAGAGTCGCCCACCACCATCGCGGGGCGGTACACCGTCCACGGCACCTTGGACTCCTTGCGCACGATCTTCTCGCTCTCGTGCTTGGTCATGAAGTACGGGTGGTCCAGCCCCTCGGCCTCCTCGAACATGTCCTCGCGGAACACGCCTTCGTACAGGCCCGCGGCAGCGATCGAGCTGACGTGGTGCAGGTGGCCGGCGTCGATGGCCTTGGCGAACTCCACCGCGTTGCGAGTGCCTTCGATGTTGACCTGCACCTGCGACTCTTCGTCGGCCGACAGGTCGTAGACCGCGGCCAGGTGGTACATGTGGTCGATCTGGCCCTTCAGGCCCTTGATGTCCTCGGCCGAGACCCCGAGCTTCTTGGTCGTCAGGTCGCCGTAGACCGGCACCGCGCGCGCCTTGCTCACGCCCCAGAAGTCCAGCAGGTCGGCCACCTTGCGTTCGCTTTCGGGGCGCAGCAGGAAGTAAACCGTCGAACCGCGGCGCTCGAGCAAGGTCTTGACGAGGCGCTTGCCGATGAAGCCTGTGGCGCCGGTGACGAAATACCGCATGCTGCTCCTCCTGAAACACGGTTCGGGTTGTCTGCCGATTCTCGTCCGAAGAATCGGGCACGCCTGTACGTCGTTTTCCCGGGGCCGGGCGGCGTGCTGCGACGACGGATCGCGAGGTTAGCGCACCCGGGGGCCGCGCCCTGCACGCCATAGAGCCGACTCACTAGAGAATTAGGATGCCCGACTCAGTGGCCAGACCTATAGTCCCTGCAGTCGCTGCGCATCGAATTCCTTCTGTGCGGCGCAGGCGTCAACACAGAGGACACACACACCATGGTCAAGAAGCTCAAGCAAATGGCGGACAAGAAGGCCGCTTCCCCCGCCGGCCTGTTGGACAGCGCGCTCGCCGGGACCGTGAAGGAATCCGCCCAGCAGATCTGGCTGGCGGGCCTGGGCGCCTTCTCCAAGGCGCAGGAAGAGGGCGGCAAGGTGTTCGAGGCCTTGGTCAAGGAAGGCACTGCGCTGCAGCGCAAGACGCAGGCCGTCGCCGAAGAGAAGATCGGCGAGGTCACCAGCCGCATGAGCAACATGGCCGGCGACGTCAGCGCCAAGGCCGGCCAGCAATGGGACAAGCTGGAAGCCATCTTCGAGGAACGCACCTCCAAGGCCTTGAACAAGCTGGGCGTGCCGTCGTCCAAGGACGTGGACGCGCTCATCAAGCGCATCGACGACCTGGCCGCGCAGGTGGCCAAGCTGTCCAAGTCGGCGCCGGCCAAGAGCGCCCGCGGCGCGTCGGCCAAGGCGGCCAACGGCGCGGCCAAGCCCGCCACCAAGCGTGCCGCGGCACGGCGCGCGGCCTGACGAGAACGTATCGCGCGGCACGATGAGAGAAGGGCGCCACGGCGCCCTTTCTTTCTTGATGCGCGAAACGCGCACGGTGATGTCCGACGACGGGGTTTGTCTCTACCCGATTTAGAGGTCGACTCCAATGGTGTCGCGCGCCCGCGCCCATAGACTGGGGTTCATGCCCATTCGCAAGAAGAAGCCGCGCATTGCGCTGGCCCTCGCCGGCGGCGGCCCGCTCGGTGCCATCTACGAGATCGGCGCGCTGTGTGCGCTGGAGGAGTCGCTCGAAGGCGTGAATTTCGCCGATCTCCATGCCTATGTCGGCGTGTCCGCCGGCGGCTTCATTGCCGCGGGCCTGGCCAACGGCCTCACGCCGCGCGAGATCTGCGCCTCCTTCATCGAGAACGTCGGCGCCGCGCACGATGTGTTCAAGCCCTCGGTGCTGATCCGCCCGGCCTGGAGCGAGATCGCCAAGCGGCTGGCGTCGCTGCCGATGCTCGCCACCCAGGCCACCTACCGCTACGCGTTCACGCGCCGCTCGCTGTCCTCTGCGTTCGAGCGCTTGGGGCGCGCGCTGCCCGCCGGTTTCTTCTCCAACACGATGATCGACGTGCAGCTGCGCCGGCAGTTCTCGGCGCCGGGGCGCACCAACGACTTCCGCCAGCTCAAGCGCAAGCTGGTGCTCGTGGCCACCGACCTCGACAGCGGCGATCCCGCGCCCTTCGGGCAGCCCGGCCTGGACCACGTGCCGATCTCCAAGGCGGTGCAGGCGAGCGCCGCGTTGCCGGGGCTGTTTCCGCCGGTGGAGATCGACGGCCGCCACTACGTCGACGGCGCGCTCAAGAAGACGCTGCACGCCTCGGTGCTGCTCGAAGAAGACGTCGACCTGCTCATCTGCCTGAATCCGCTGGTGCCCTTCAACTCCAGCGAGGCGCCGCAGCACCGGGTGCTCTCCAGCGGCGAGGAGCGCATCCCGAAGCTGGTCGACGGCGGTCTGCCGGTGGTGCTGTCGCAGACCTTTCGCACCATGATCCATTCGCGCCTGCAACTCGGCATGAAGGGCTACGAGCGCAGCCATCCGGACACCACGATCGTGCTGTTCGAGCCCGACCAGCGCGATCCGGAGATGTTCCTCGCCAACACCTTCAGCTATTCGCAGCGCCGCGCGCTCGCCGAGCACGCCTACCAGCAGACGCGGCAGATGCTTCGCTCGCGGCGCAGCGAACTGGCCGCGAAGTTCGCGCCGCATGGCGTGCGTATCCGCGACGACGTGCTTGCCGACCGCGCTCGCACGCTGCTGGCGCGGCAACGTCCCCGTGCACGCGGCGCCTGGGCCCTCAAGCGGCTGGAAGGCGTGCTCAACGACCTGGAGCAGGCGCTGGCGCGCTGAGCCCGGGCGCGGATCGGGTCAGGGCAGCATCCGCCCCGGAAACATCCACACCAGGCCGCCCGTCATCGCGAAGTAGCGCAGGAACTTGCCCACCGCCATGTAGGCCACGCAGGGCCAGAACGGCAGGCGCAGCCAGCCGGCCACCGCGCACAGCGGATCGCCGACCACGGGCAGCCACGACAGCAGGCAGGCCTTGGCCCCGAAGCGCTCGAGCCAGCGCAGCGCGCGCGGGTGTGCGGCGCCGGCGTCATGGGTGACGTGCTCGTAGGCGCGCTCGGCGCCATAACCCATCCACCAGGTGAGCGCGCCGCCGCCGGTGTTGCCGACCGTGGCCACCAGCACCGCGGGCCAGAACAGGTCGGGGTTGAGCTTCACCAGCCCGAACACCACCGGCTCGGAGCCCAGGGGCAGCAGCGTCGCCGACACGAAGGAGACGACGAACACCGTGCTGAGCCCGTATTGCGGCAATGCCAGCGCGGCCAGCAGAGATTCGATCCAGGTCTCCATCGGCGGCATTATGCGAAGCGCCGCGCAGCGCCGGACCGGCAGGGGCCAGCCGCTATACTTCTGCCTCCTTTTTCAGCACCCCTCCAATCCCCACGCCCATGAAGATCGGCCACATCGAGCTGCCGAACAGCCTCTTTGTCGCGCCGATGGCGGGGGTGACGGACCGGCCGTTTCGCCAGTTGTGCAAGCGGCTGGGCGCGGGCTACGCGGTCAGCGAGATGGTCACCTCGCGCAAGGATCTGTGGGCGAGCCTCAAGACCAGCCGGCGCGCCAACCACGAGGGCGAAGTCGCGCCGATCGCGGTGCAGATCGCTGGCACCGACGCGGCCATGATGGCCGAGGCCGCCGTCTACAACATCGACCGCGGCGCCCAGATCATCGACATCAACATGGGCTGCCCCGCCAAGAAGGTGTGCAACAAGTGGGCGGGCTCGGCGCTGATGCAAGACGAGCCGCTCGCGCTGGCGATCGTCGAGGCCGTGGTGGCTGCCTGCGCGCCGCGCGGGGTGCCGGTCACGCTGAAGATGCGCACCGGCTGGTGCCACACCGAGCGCAACGCGCTGTCGATCGCGCGCGCCGCCGAGCAGGCCGGCGTCGCGATGATCACGGTGCACGGCCGCACCCGCGAGCAGGGCTACAAGGGGGTTGCCGAATACGACACTGTGGCGGCGGTCAAGGCGGCGCTGCGCATTCCCGTGGTCGCCAACGGCGACATCGACTCGCCGCAGAAGGCACGCGACGTGCTGCGCGCCACCGGCGCCGACGCCCTGATGATCGGCCGCGCGGCGCAGGGCCGGCCGTGGATCTTCCGCGAGACGGCCCATTTCCTGGCCACCGGCGAAGAGTTGCCCGCGCCCGAGGTGCGCCAGGCCAAGCAGTGGTTGCTGGACCACCTGGACGACCACTACGGCCTGTACGGAGAGTTCGCCGGGGTGCGCACGGCGCGCAAGCACATCGGCTGGACGGTGCGCGCGCTGCCTGGCGGCGAGGCCTTTCGCGCCGAGATGAACCTGCTGGACACCTGCGACGCGCAGGTGCGGGCGGTCGCGGACTGGTTCGACCAGCTCGCTGATCGACATCAACGGCTGCCCGTCACGAGCGTGGCGGCCAACGACCCTTTTGTCCAAGAACAAGCATGAGACGAAACGACCTGTCATCCTGGCCTGCCGAGGCGCGGCCATGAGCAAGAAGCACATCGAGGAATGCATCCGCGAGAGCCTGGAGACCTACTTCAAGGACCTGCGCGGCGTGGACCCCACGTCGATGTACGACATGATCATGAACGTGGTCGAGAAGCCGCTGCTCGACGTGGTGATGAAGCACGCCGAAGGCAACCAGAGCCGCGCCGCCGACTGGCTGGGCATCAACCGCAACACGCTGCGCCGCAAGCTGGTCGAACACAAGCTCATCAAGTGACCTGCATGCGCAGCAGCAGGTCATCCCGGCTTCCGTCGGGATGACCGGATCCCAAACCGGAAGAATCTCATCATGCAAGCTCTCATCTCCGTTTCCGACAAGACCGGCGTCCTCGACTTCGCTCGCGAGCTGCACGGGCTGGGCGTGAAGCTGCTGTCCACCGGCGGCACCGCCAGGCTGCTGGCCGACGCGGGCCTGCCGGTCACCGAGGTGGCCGACCACACCGGATTCCCCGAGATGCTCGACGGCCGCGTGAAGACGCTGCACCCGAAGATCCACGGCGGCCTGCTGGCCCGGCGCGACCTGCCCGAGCACATGACGGCGCTGCAGCGCCACGGCATCGCCACCATCGACCTGCTGGTGGTGAACCTCTATCCATTCGAGGCGACGGTTGCCAAGCCGAACTGCACGCTCGAAGACGCGATCGAGAACATCGACATCGGCGGGCCGGCGATGGTGCGCTCGGCAGCGAAGAACTGGAAGGACGTCGCGGTGCTGACCGACGCTTCCCAGTACGCCCAGGTCCTGGCCGAGCTGAAGAAGGGCGGCGCGGTGAGCCGCGAGACGAAGTTCGCGCTCTCAGTAGCGGCGTTCAACCGCGTCTCGAACTACGACGGCGCGATCAGCGACTACCTGTCGTCGCTGAACGCCGACGGCAGCCGCAGCGAATACCCGGCGCAGAGCAACGCGCGCTTCGTCAAGGTGCAGGACCTGCGCTACGGCGAGAACCCGCACCAGACGGCCGCCTTCTACCGCGAGCTGCACCCGGCGCCCGGGTCGCTGGTCACGGCCCGGCAGCTCCAGGGCAAGGAGCTCTCGTACAACAACATCGGCGACGCCGACGCGGCCTGGGAGTGCGTCAAGAGCTTCGACACGCCGGCCTGCGTCATCGTCAAGCACGCGAACCCGTGCGGCGTCGCGGTCGCGGCCGGCGCCCTCGAGGCCTACAGCAAGGCCTTCAAGACCGATCCGACCTCGGCCTTCGGCGGCATCATCGCCTTCAACTGCGAGGTCGACGCGACCGCCGCCCAGCAGATCGTCAAGCAGTTCGTCGAAGTGCTGATCGCGCCGAGCTTCACGCCCGAAGCGCTGGTGGTCTTCGCCACGCGCGCCAACACCCGGGTGCTGCAGATCGCCCTGCCGCCGGGCGGCGCCACCGCCTGGCAGCAGGGCCGCAACGCGATCGACATGAAGCGCGTCGGCTCGGGGATGCTCATGCAGACCGCCGACAACCGCGAGATGACGCTGGGTGAGCTCAAGGTCGCGACCAAGGTGCAGCCGACCGAGTCGCAGCTGGCGGACCTGCTGTTCGCCTGGAAGGTCGCCAAGTACGTGAAGAGCAACGCCATCGTGTTCTGCGCCGGCGGCATGACGCTGGGGGTGGGCGCGGGCCAGATGAGCCGTGTCGACTCGGCGCGCATCGCGAGCATCAAGGCCGAGAACGCGGGCCTGTCGCTCAAGGGCTCGGCCGTGGCGAGCGACGCTTTCTTCCCGTTCCGCGACGGCCTGGACGTCGTCTGCGACGCGGGCGCCACCTGCGTGATCCAGCCGGGCGGCAGCATGCGCGACGCGGAGGTGATCGCGGCCGCGGACGAGCGCGGCATCGCGATGGTGCTCACCGGCGTGCGCCACTTCCGTCACTGAGCCGCGCGTGAGCGCGGGCCGCTACCATCGCGGTTCATGACACTGCCCGAGGCTGGCGGCCTCTTTCTCGCGTTCCTCGCCCGCCTCATCACCGGCGCCCAGGGCCATTGGTACGGCTGCCCGCCCAAGGCCGAGCAGCGCATCTACTTCGCCAACCACCAGAGCCACTTCGACTGGGTGCTGCTGTGGGCGGCGCTGCCCGGCGACCTGCGCGCCGTGACGCGCCCGATCGCCGCCAAGGACTACTGGACCTCGACGCCGTTCAAGCACTGGATCACGCGCGAGATCTTCAATGCGGTGTACGTGGAGCGCACCCGCGCCAAGGCGGCCGCCGGCGAGGGCGTCGAGGAGCAGGACCCGCTGCAGCCGCTGGCCGAGGCCCTCGAGCACGGTGATTCGCTGGTGATCTTTCCCGAAGGCACGCGCGGCAACAAGGGCGAGCCGCAACCTTTCAAGTCGGGGCTGTACCACCTCGCGCAGCAGTTCCCGAACGTGCAGCTCATTCCAGCCTGGATCGACAACGTGCAGCGCGTCATGCCCAAGGGCGAGGTGGTGCCGGTGCCGATCCTGTGCTCGGTGACCTTCGGTGCGCCGATCCAGCTCGTGCCCGGCGAGGACAAGCGCGTCTTTCTCGATCGTGCGCGCGACGCGGTGCTGGCGCTGAGGAACGTGCGCTGATGGGTGCACTGCGACAGCTCACGATCTCGCAGCAAGTGGGCTTGCTGTTCCTCGCCTTCTTCGGCGTGCTCGCGATCGTCACCATCGCCTGGGTCAACCGCTCGCTGCGCGACCTGCCGCCCGCGCAGCAGGCGGACCACGAGCGCTTCAGCCGCGACCTGCGCGCCATCTGGTGGGGCGCGGTGCTGTTCTGGATCTCGTGGGCGCTCGGCGCGGTGGTGGCCACCCTGCTGTTCGGCGTGGTGTCCTTCGTGGCGTTTCGCGAGTTCATCACGCTCACGCAGACGCGGCGCGCCGATCACCGCAGCCTGCTGCTGGCGTTCTTCTTCGTCCTGCCGCTGCAGTTCGTGCTCGCCGGCAGCCGCCACTTCGATCTCTTCACGGTGTTCATCCCGGTCTACGTCTTCTTTGCGATTCCGGTCCTGAGCGCACTCGGCAACGATCCGATGCGCTTCCTGGAGCGCACCGCGAAGATCCAGTGGGGCATCATGGTGTGCATCTTCGGAATGAGCCATGCCCCCGCGATGCTGCTGATCGACCTGCCGCGCTACGAAGGCCGCGGCGCCTTCCTCGTCTTCTACCTCGTGGTCGTGGTGGCCGCCGCCCAGTTCGTGCAGGAGGTGGCGAGCCGGCGCCTGCGCCGCCGGCCGGTGGCGCGCGCGATCAGCCGCTCCTTCTCGTGGCGCTCCTGGCTGGCCGGGGCCGCCGCCGCGGCGGTGGTGGGCGCGCTGCTGTACTGGGCCACGCCGTTCAAGCCGGTTCCCGCCCTGGTGATGGGCTTCATCGCCGGCGCGACCGGCCTGCTCGGCGATTTCGTCATGAATGCGCTCAAGCGCGACGCGGGCGTGCGCAGCTGGGGCGGCAAGGCCTCGGTGACCGGCGCCGTCGGGCTCCTGGACCGCGTGGCGCCATTGTGTTTTTCCGCGCCGGTGTTCTTCCATTCGGTGCGCTGGTACTTCGGGCTGGGGTCGTCATGACGGCACTTCGGATTCTTGGCATCGACCCCGGCTTGCGGACCACCGGCTTCGGCGTCATCGAGGCGCAGGGCGCGGCGCTGAGCTACGTGGCCAGCGGCACGATCAAGACCGACGCCGTGGACATCGGCCAGCTGCCTGCGCGGCTGAAGATCATCTTCGACGGCGTGCGCGAGGTGACGCAGCGCTATCAGCCGACGTGCGCTGCGATGGAAATCGTCTTCGTCAACGTCAACCCGCAGTCCACCTTGCTGCTGGGACAGGCACGCGGCGCCGCGCTGACGGCCCTGGTCTTCGGCGACCTGGAGGTGTCCGAGTACACGGCCCTGCAGATGAAGAAGGCGATCGTCGGCCACGGGCAGGCGCGCAAGGAGCAGGTGCAGGAGATGGTGATGCGGCTGCTCAAGCTGCCCGGCCTGCCGGGCAAGGACGCGGCCGACGCGCTCGGCCTGGCGATCTGCCATGCGCACGCGGGTGCGTCGTTTGCCGCGATGGCGCGCACCACGACCTTGCAGCGCAAGGCCCATGCGCAGTACAAGCGCGGCCGCACCTACTGACGCCGCGCGCGCGACGTTGCGCCGCCCGGCCCCTACAATTTCCGCAACCCATCCATCGCCCGCCGCGTCCACCGCAGAAAGTCCGCTTCATGAGCGCAGAGCCCCCCGCCTTCCCTCCGCATCCGAACTCTCCCGACCTGAGCCACATCGCCCCGCGCGACAAGGCCGAGATCCTGGCCGAGGCGCTGCCCTACATCCGGCGCTTCCACGGCAAGACCATCGTCATCAAGTACGGCGGCAACGCGATGACCGATCCGTCGCTGCAGCAGGATTTCGCCGAGGACGTGGTGCTGCTCAAGCTGGTGGGGATGAACCCGGTGGTGGTGCACGGCGGAGGCCCGCAGATCGACGAGGCGCTGGCCAAGGTCGGCAAGAAGGGCACCTTCATCCAGGGCATGCGCGTGACCGACGACGAGACCATGGAAGTCGTCGAGTGGGTGCTCGCGGGGCAGGTGCAGCAAGACATCGTCGGCCTGATCAACGTGGCGGGCGGCAAGGCCGTCGGCCTGACCGGCCGCGACGGCGGCCTCATTCGCGCCCGCAAGCTCAAGATGGTCGACAAGAACGACCCGACCAAGGAACACGACGTGGGCCAGGTGGGCGAGATCGAGTCGATCGACCCCAGCGTGGTGAAGGCCTTGCAGGACGACCAGTTCATTCCTGTCATCTCGCCGCTGGGCTTCGGGGCCAGCAACGAGAACTACAACATCAACGCCGACGTGGTGGCCGGCAAGCTGGCCGAGGTGCTCAAGGCCGAGAAGCTGATGATGCTCACCAACACGCCGGGCGTGCTCGACAAGCAGGGGCATCTGCTGACCAACTTGTCGGCGCGCGAGATCGACGACCTGTTCGCCGACGGCACGATCTCTGGCGGCATGCTGCCCAAGATCTCGTCGGCGCTGGATGCGGCCAAGAACGGGGTCAACACCGTGCACATCATCGATGGGCGGGTGCCGCACGCGATGCTGCTGGAGATCCTGACCGAACAGGCCTACGGAACAATGATCAGATCCCATTGAGCAAGCGCGACGATCAAGCCACCGCCTTCCGCCGGGCCGTCCCAAGGAACGGCGGGCGCCCCTCGGGGGCAGGAGCGAAGCGACTGGGGGGCTCCTTTTTCTCGTGGAGCGGTGGCAAGGACTCGATGCTCGCCTTGCATCGCGCACTCGATGCGGGGCATCGCGTCGAGGCGGTGCTCGCGATGTTCGACGAGACCGGCGAGCGCTCGCGCTCGCATGCGCTGCCGCCTTCGCTGATGCAGGCGCAGGCCGATGCGCTGGGCATCCCGCTGGTGATGCGTCGGGCTACCTGGGCCAGCTACGAAGCCGTGTTCCGCGAGCAGTTGCGCGCTTTCGCGGCACAGGGCATCACCCACGGCGTGTTCGGCGACATCGACCTGCAGGCGCACCGCGACTGGGAAGAGGCGGTCTGCGCAGCGGCCGGGATCACGCCGGTGCTGCCGCTGTGGCAGCAGCCGCGGCGCGCACTGGTCGACGAACTGCTCGCGCTCGGCTACCGCGCACGCGTGGTCTGCGTCGATGCGCGCTTCCTCGGCAAGGCCTTTTGCGGCCGCGAGTTCGATGCCGGCTTCATCGCCGACCTGCCCGCCGGTGTCGACGCCTGCGGAGAGAACGGCGAGTTCCACACCTTCGTCTTCGACGGGCCGCGCTTCACCCACCCGGTGGTGCACGAGCTGGTGCGCGTGCATGAGCTGGAGCCGACGGCGCCGGCGCCCGGGCATTTCTTCGTCGCGGAGCTGCGTTGAACCTGACGCGCCCGGTCTGGCTGTTCGACCTGGACAACACCCTGCACGACGCCTCGCATGCGGCGTTCGGGCCGACCAACCAGGCGATGACCGAGTACATCGCCGCGCACCTGGGCCTGTCGCACGACGACGCCTCGCGCCTGCGCCAGCACTACTGGCACCACTATGGCGCGACGCTGCTGGGCCTGGTGCGACACCATGGCGTGAAGGCCTCGCACTTCCTCGAGGAGACGCACCGCCTGCCCGGCCTGGAAGCGCGGCTGCGCACCAGCGCGCACGACCGCGCTGCCTTGCGCCGGCTGCCCGGGCGCAAGTTCGTGCTGACCAACGCGCCGCGCTCGTACACGTTGCGCGTGCTCGAGAGGCTGCGCCTGACCGGCTGCTTCGACGGCATCCTGAGCATCGAGGACATGACGATGTTCGGCCAGCACCGTCCCAAGCCGGACGCGCGCATGCTGCGGCACGTCACGGCACGCCTTCGCCTGCGGCCCGAGCAGTGCGTGCTGGTCGAGGACACGCTCGTCCACCAGCGCTCGGCGCGGCGGGTCGGGATGAAAACGGTGTGGATGCAACGCTACCTTCGTGGCGCAATTCACACCCCGGCCCAGTCCATGAAAGTTGGTGTTCACCCTTGCCCCAAGCCCGCATACGTGTGTGCCAGAATCAACCGGATACAAGCTTTGCGCTCGCTCTGGTGCCACCGCGATGAGCCACACTGAACACACGCCCCAAGAAGACGCCGTCGGCCCCGCGCTCGAGGCGAGCTCCGCGGTGGCCGCCGTTCGCAAGCGTCCCAAGCCGGGCGAGCGGCGTGTGCAAATCCTGCAGACCCTGGCCTCGATGCTCGAACAGCCGGGCGCCGAGCGCATCACGACCGCCGCGCTGGCCGGCAAGCTCGACGTGTCCGAGGCCGCGCTGTACCGCCATTTCGCCAGCAAGGCGCAGATGTTCGAGGGCCTGATCGAGTTCATCGAGCAGAGCGTGTTCACGCTGGCCAACCAGATCAACGAGCGCGAGACGGCCGGCAACGTGCAGGCGCAGAAGATCGTCACCGTGCTGCTGCAGTTCGGCGAGAAGAACCCCGGCATGACCCGCGTGATGGTGGGCGACGCGCTGGTGTTCGAGAACGATCGCCTGCTCGCGCGGATGAACCAGTTCTTCGACCGCATCGAGTCGCAACTGCGGCAAAGCCTGCGCAACGCCGCCGAGGCTGCCGGCTCGCAAACGCCCACGGTCGATGCCAATGCGCAGGCCTCGGTGCTGACCGCCTTTGCGGTCGGCCGCCTGCAGCGCTACGCGCGCTCCGGCTTCAAGCGCACGCCCACCGAGCATCTCGATGCGGCGCTGCGACTGATGGTCGCCTGAGGGCGGCCGCTCACCGGCGCCGGTGACGGCGCCCGTACCATCCATCGCATGGCGACCTTGACCGTCGGCGGCCATCCGCTGACGCTGCTGCCGCAGAAGGCGGCCTTCCTCGACGAATTCAAGACCTTGCTGGTGGCCGACGCCCACATCGGCAAGGCGGTGTCGTTTCGCCGCTGGGGCGTGCCGGTGCCACGCGGCACGACCACCGAGACGCTGTCGCTGCTGGCCGCGCTGGTGCAGCGCACCGGCGCCACGCACGTCGTCTTTCTGGGCGACTTCCTCCACTCCGCGCATGCGCATGCGCCCTCGACCCTGGGGGCGGTCGCGCGCTGGCGCGAAGCGCACGCCGGCCTGGCGCTGACGCTGGTGCGGGGCAACCACGACGATCGCGCCGGCGACCCGCCGGGGTATCTCGGCATGACCGTGGTCGACGAGCCGCTGCGTCTGGGCGGACTGGCGCTGTGCCACCACCCGCGGCCCCACATCGACGGCTACGTGCTGGCCGGTCACCTGCATCCCTGCGTGACGCTCGGCGGCCGCGCCTACGACAGCCTGCGGCTGCCGTGCTTCCACTTCGGCGCGCGCGTGGGCGTGCTGCCCGCCTTCGGCAGCTTCACCGGCATG
Organism: Piscinibacter sp.; assembly: GCA_035254085.1. Taxonomy (GTDB): domain Bacteria; phylum Pseudomonadota; class Gammaproteobacteria; order Burkholderiales; family Burkholderiaceae_C; genus Albitalea. The sequence continues at coordinate 14,242 of DATFAY010000474.1, read as the reverse complement.
CACGCCATCAAGCGCGCCGAAGGGGACCGGGTGTTCGCCGTGGCCGACGACCAGGTCGCCGAGGTCTGAAGCCGGCAGCGAACGCCATCCGATAATCGCCGTCATGGCCGATGTCGATTCCCTCATTTCGCGTGCCGAGGCGCTGATTGCGCGCCTCGAAGCCGTCTTGCCGCACCCGCCGGTGGCGCCCGACTGGTCGGCGTCGATCGCTTTCCGCTATCGCAAGCGCGGCGGCTCGGGGCAGCTGGAGCCGGTGCGGCATGTGGCCCCCATCCGGCTGGCCGACTTGCGCGAGGTGGAGCCGCAGAAGGAGCGCCTGGTGCGCAACACGCGGCAGTTCGTCGGGGGCCACGGCGCCAACAACGTGCTGCTCACCGGTGCGCGCGGCACCGGCAAGAGTTCGCTGATCAAGGCCTGCCTCAACGAGTTCGCGCCCCAGGGCCTGCGCCTGATCGAAGTCGACAAGGGCGACCTGGTGGACCTGCCCGACATCGTCGACCTGGTGGCCGAGCGGCCCGAGCGCTTCATCGTGTACTGCGACGACCTGAGCTTCGACGAGGGCGAGCCCGGCTACAAGGCCCTCAAGTCCATCCTCGACGGCTCGGTGGCGCAGGCCTCGGACAACGTGCTGATCTACGCGACCAGCAACCGCCGGCACTTGCTGCCCGAGTACATGAAGGAGAACCTCACCTACCAGCACACCGAGGACGGCGAGGTCCATCCGGGCGAGGTGGTCGAGGAAAAGATCTCGCTGTCCGAGCGCTTCGGCCTGTGGGTGAGCTTCTATCCGTTCACGCAGGCGGAGTACCTCGCGATCGTGGCCGCGTGGCTCGCCGGCTTCGGCGTCGGCGAGGCGGCCATCGCCGCGGCCCGGCAGGAGTCGCTCGTGTGGGCACTCGAGCGCGGCTCGCGCTCCGGCCGCGTGGCCTACCAGTTCGCGCGCGACTACGCCGGAAGGCGCCCGGCGTGAAGGCCGGCGGCGAAGGCGTCGTGCCGGCCGGCGAGCGCACCGCGGTCGATGTCGCCGTGGGCGTGCTGATCGATTCGCAAGACCGCTTCCTGCTCACCTCGCGCCCCGAGGGCAAGGTCTACGCGGGCTACTGGGAGTTCCCGGGCGGCAAGCTGGAGGCCGGCGAGACGGTGGACGAGGCGCTGCGCCGGGAACTGCACGAGGAGCTGGGCATCACCATCGGCGCCACGCACCCGTGGAAGATCGAGCTGATGGACTACCCGCACGCCCGCGTGCGGCTGCATTTCTGCAAGGTCTTCGAGTGGCAAGGCGAGTTCGAGATGCGAGAGCGGCAGTCGATGTCATGGCAGCAGCTGCCCGTGCAGGTGGCGCCGGTGCTGCCCGGCACGGTGCCGGTGCTGCAATGGTTCGCTGCCGAGCGTGGTTTCGCGGGGCCGACGCACCGCGGCTGAGCCCGCCGCTACACTGGCCCGATGGATTGGCTCGACCAGATCAAGTGGGATGCGAACGGCCTGGTGCCGGCCATTGCCCAGGAAGTCGGCAGCAACGACGTGCTGATGTTCGCCTTCATGAACCGCGAGGCGCTCGCGCGCACGGCCGAGCTGGGCGAGGCGGTGTACTTCAGCCGCTCGCGCAATCGCCTGTGGCACAAGGGCGAGGAGTCCGGCCACGTGCAGAGGGTGCACGAGCTGCGCCTGGACTGCGACAACGACGTGGTGCTGCTGAAGGTCGAGCAGCTCGGCCATACGCCGGGCATCGCCTGCCACACCGGACGGCATTCGTGCTTCTTCCAGCTCCTGAAGGACGGGGCCTGGCACAGCGTGGAGCCGGTGCTCAAGGACCCGGAGCGAATCTACAAATGACGACCACCTCGAACGACACCCTGGCACGGCTGGCCCAGGTCATCGAGGCCCGCAAGTCGGGCGACCCTGACAAGAGCTACGTGGCGCGCCTGTTCCACAAGGGCACGGACGCCATCCTGAAGAAGGTCGGCGAGGAAGCCACCGAGGTGGTCATGGCCGCCAAGGACGGCGACCCGCGCAAGCTGGTCTACGAGGTGGCGGACCTGTGGTTCCACTCGATGCTCGCGCTGAGCGCGCTGGGCGTGTCGCCCGCGGACGTGCTGGCCGAGCTGGAGCGGCGCGAAGGCCTGTCGGGGCTGGAGGAGTTCGCCGCGCGCAAGGCCCGGCAACGTGAAGGAGAGGGCGGATGAACGAGGTGATTCCCGGCCCGGCCGATCCGTCGGGCGAGCGCAGCAGCCTCACGCTGCTCACGCACATCATGTACGGCCTGCACACCGCATCGTGGTTCTCGCTGGGCATGTTCTCGGTGGTGGCCATGATCCTCAACTACGTCAAGCGGCCGGACCTGCCCGACGAGTTCTTCCGCAGCCACTTCCGCTGGCAGGCGCGCAGCTTCTGGTTCACGCTGCTGTGGCTGGTGCTGGCCTCGCCGCTGTGGCTCCTGCTGGTTCCCGGCTGGATCGCCTACACGGTGATCGGCCTGTGGTACCTGTATCGTTTCATCCGCGGCTGGTGGAGCTTCGCCGAGGGGCGTGCCATGCCGGTTCCTGCTGCCTGAATCACCATGAGCGCATCCGATCCGAACTGCATCTTCTGCAAGATCGTCTCCGGCCAGATTCCGAGTCGAAAGGCACACGAAGACGATGAACTTCTGGCCTTCCACGATATCCACCCCTGGGCCCCGGTGCACCTGCTGATCGTCCCGAAGGTGCATGTCGCCTCGCTGGCCGACGTGCAACCCGCGCACGAGAAGTGGCTCGGCAAGATGCTGCTGCTCGCGCCCAAGCTGATGAAGGACCACGGCGTGACCAACGGGTTCCGCACGGTCATCAATACCGGCGCGGACGGCGGGCAGGAGGTGTATCACCTGCACATGCACGTTTTTGGCGGGCCCCGGCCTTGGCTCAAGGGTTGAACTGTCACCCCCTGGCCTAAAATTCGCGGTTGCGTCGTTTGGAGAAAATATCATGGGTTCATTCAGCATCTGGCACTGGCTCATCGTCTTGTTGATCGTGGTGCTGGTGTTCGGCACCAAGAAGCTCAAGAACATCGGGCAGGACCTGGGTGGCGCGGTCAAGGGCTTCAAGGACGGCATGCGCGACGGCGCCGCCAGCGACGCCCCGCCGCCGCAGCAGGTGACGGCCAGCCCCGCCAAGCCGTCCGACGCCAACACCGTCGACGTCGAAGCCAAGAGCAAATCGTGATCCCGACCGGCGCCGCGCGCGCCACCGCGCCCGCGCGGCGTGACCCTCCCCGCGCATGATCGATTTCGGCTTCGACAAGATCGCGCTGATCGGCGCGGTGGCGCTCATCGTCCTGGGGCCGGAGCGGCTGCCGCGCGTGGCGCGCACGGTCGGCCACCTGCTGGGCAAGGCCCAGCGCTACGTGGCCGACGTGAAGGCCGAGGTCAACCGCTCCATCGAGCTCGAAGAGCTCAAGAAGATGAAGACGCAGTTCGAGGACGCCGCGCGCGACGTCGAGCAAAGCGTCGCGACCGAGATCCAGCAGACGACCGCGGCGCTGAACCAGAGCTGGGCCGACGCCGACCCGTTCTCGCCTGCCAACGGCGGCCAGGGCGGCGGGCTGCCGCCGGTGTACAAGCATCCCAAGAAGAACTGGCGCCTGAAGCGCGGCGCCACCCCGCAGTGGTACAAGCAGCGCCACGGCATCCGCAGCAAGGCCCAGTCCGGCGCAGCGAGAGTCGCGCGCTTTCGTCCACCACGGCCCCGAGCCTGACGCCGCAGCATGAGCACTCCGAACAGCCCCGATGAACTCGAGGGCACCGAGCAGCCGTTCGTTTCACACCTGATCGAGCTGCGCGACCGCCTCATCCGCGCCTTGATCGCGGTGGGCGTGTGCTTCGGCATCCTCGCCTTCTGGCCCGGGCCGTCGGGCCTGTACGACCTGCTGGCGCAGCCGCTGGTGGCCCACCTGCCCGCGGGCACCAAGCTGATCGCCACCAACGTGATCTCGCCCTTCCTGGTGCCGCTGAAGATCACGCTGATGGCGTCGTTCCTGCTGGCGCTCCCCGTGGTGCTCTACCAGGTGTGGGCCTTCGTCGCGCCGGGCCTGTATTCGCACGAGAAGAAGCTGGTCCTGCCGCTCGTGATCTCGAGCACCATCCTGTTCTTCGTCGGCGTGGCGTTCTGCTACTTCTTCGTCTTCGGCAAGGTCTTCACCTTCATCCAGAGCTTCGCGCCCAAGAGCATCACCCCGGCGCCCGACATCGAGGCCTACCTCAGCTTCGTGCTGACGATGTTCATCGCCTTCGGTGCGGCTTTCGAGGTGCCGATCGTCGTCGTCGTGCTGGCGCGCATGGGCCTGGTGAGCATCGACAAGCTGAAAAGCTTTCGCGCCTACTTCATCGTGCTGGCCTTCATCGTCGCGGCCGTGATCACGCCGCCCGACATCGTGTCCCAGCTCGCGCTGGCGATCCCGATGTGCCTGCTCTACGAGATGGGCATCTGGGCGGCACAGGTGTTCATCAAGCACACCCAGGCGCCCGAGGACACGCCCGCGACCTGAAGCCGCGGGCGCCGTACGGCCTCAACGTTCCCGATTGATCGGGGTGCGCGGGCGCTGCGCCACGGTGACCTTGAGGTCGAGCGCCTTGTCGCCGCGCTGCACGGAGATCACTGCCGTCGTCTTGGGCTTGAGCGCTGCCACCGCGGTCAGCAGCTGAGAGGTGTTGCTGATCGGCGTCTGCGCGACCTTGGTGACCACGTCGCCCGGGCGCAGGCCGCCGGCGCTCGCCGGACCTTCCTGCAGCACGCCGGTGATCAGCACGCCTTCCTTGATGGGCAGGTTGAAGGTCTCGGCGATCTCCGGCGTGAGGTCGCGCGGCTCGACGCCGATCCAGCCGCGGGTCACCTGGCCGTCCTTGATCAGGCCTTCCATCACCTGGCGCGCCGTGCTGACGGGAATCGCGAAGCCGATGCCCAGGCTGCCGCCGCTGCGCGAGTAGATGGCGGTGTTGATGCCCAGCAGGTTGCCGTTGGCGTCCACCAGCGCGCCGCCCGAGTTGCCCGGGTTGATCGCGGCATCGGTCTGGATGAAGTTCTCGAAGGTGTTGATGCCGAGCTGATTGCGCCCGAGCGCGCTGACGATGCCGGAGGTCACGGTCTGCCCGACGCCGAAGGGGTTGCCGATGGCCAGCACGACGTCGCCGACCTGCAGCGCGTCGGCATTGCCGAAGGTGATGACGGGCAGCTTGTCCAGCGCGATCTTGAGCACCGCCACGTCGGTCTCCGGGTCGGCCCCCACCACCTTGGCCTTGGCGCGGCGCCCGTCGGTCAGCTGCACCTCGATCTCGTCGGCGCCCTCGATCACGTGGTTGTTGGTCAGCAGGTAGCCGTCGGCCGAGACGATGACGCCCGAGCCGAGCCCGATCTGCGGCTCCTGCTGCAGCTGGCGCGCGCGATCGCCGAAGAAGAACTGGAACCACGGGTCGGTGCCGTGCGGGTTGCGCGGCGGCGCCTTGCTGGCCGTGATGCTCACCACGGCCGGCGTGGCCCGCTTGGCGGCGGCGGCGTAGCCGGGGGCCGGCACGCTCGTCGCGCTGCCCAAGGAGACGGGCTGCACGGCCGTGATCGACACCCCGGCCGGCAGGCCCGAGGCCGTGCGCCGCTGCAGCCATTCGGGCTTGAGGGTCGCGACGACGAACAGCACCGCCACCGCCACGGTGACCGCTTGCGAGAAAATGAGCCAGGTCTTGCGCATGAAGGGAATCCGGGTGGCCTCACGAACCGAAGTCGAGTCGTACCTTCATACGCTGCTGGACGTGGGGCGGTTCCGGGATTATGGGCCGAACGGCCTGCAGGTCGAGGGCCAGGCGCAGGTGCGGCGCATCGTCTCGGGCGTGACCGCCAGCCGCGCCTTGATCGAGGCCGCGATCGCCGACGGCGCCGATGCCCTCCTCGTGCACCATGGCCTGTTCTGGCGCGGCCAGGACGGGCGCATCACCGGCTGGCTCAAGCAGCGCATCGAGTTGCTGCTGGCGCACCAGATCAACCTGTTCGCCTATCACCTGCCGCTGGACGCCCACGCCGAGCTGGGCAACAACGCGCAGTTCGGCGCTCGCCTGGGACTCGCCGCTGACCAGCGTTTCGGCGAGCAGGAGCTGGGCTTCATCGGCGCGCCGGCCGACGTGCCCAGCCTGGCGCAGTTCGGCCAGCGCATCGAGCGCCTGGCGGGCCGGCCACCGACGGTGGTCGAAGGCGACGGCCGGCCGCTGCGCCGCATCGCCTGGTGCACCGGGGGCGCCCAGGGCTACTTCGAGACGGCGATCGCCGCCGGCGCCGATGCCTACGTGACCGGGGAGATCTCCGAGCCGCAGGCGCACTGGGCGCGCGAAACCGGCGTGGCGTTCATCGCCTGCGGCCACCACGCGAGCGAGCGCTATGGGGCGCCGGCGGTGGCGGCGCATCTGGCGGGCCAGTTCGGGCTGGAGCACCGCTTCATCGATATCGACAACCCGGGTTGATAGAGGCCCCCCAGTCGCTGCGCTCCTGCCCCCGAGGGGCCGAGCCCGGACACGAATGGTCCAGTGGACCATTCGTGCCTGGCGAGGAGGCGTTGCGAGCAACGCCGCGGTCTGCAAGACCCGCCTGGCGGACCGGCGAAGCCGGATCCGCTGGCGTGGCTTGAGGGTGCTCGCTGCGCTTTCCTAGTGCACTTGCTTCTTTTCCTGGGCGATCCACTCGTCGACCAGGGCTTCGAGCACGGGCAGCGGCACGGCGCCGTGGTCGAGCAGGACCATGTGGAAGCGGCGCAGGTCGAAGCGCTCGCCGAGGGCGGCGCGCGCCTTGTCGCGCAGTTCGATGATCTTGAGCTGGCCGATCTTGTAGCCCAGGGCCTGGGCCGGCCAGACGTAGTAGCGGTCGACCTCGGCGGTGACGTCCGCGCGGGCGATGCCGGTGCGCTCGGTCATCCAGTCGATCGCCTGCTCGCGCGACCAGCCCAGCGCGTGGATGCCCGTGTCGACCACCAGGCGGGCGGCGCGCCAGATCTCCATGCGCAGGCGTCCGAAGCGGGCGTTCGGATCGGTGTACAGGCCGAGCGGCTCGCCCAGCCCTTCGGCGTACAGTGCCCATCCTTCGCCGTAGGCCACGAACCAGCTCGCGCGGCGGAAGGCCGGAAGCTTGCCCAGCTCCAGCGCTCGCGCGGTCTGCAGATGATGGCCGGGCACCGCCTCGTGCAGGAACAGCGCCTCCATCTCCCACTTGGGCCGCGTCTTGAGCGCGACGATGTTGGCGTTGAACCAGCCGGGTCGCGAGCCGTCGGCGCTGCCCGAGCTGTAGTACTCGGCGGTGCCCTCGCCCTGGTACGGCGGGATGGCGCGCACGCCATAGGGCAGGCGCGGCAATTCGGCAAACAGCTTGGGCAGCTCCGGATCGACGCGCTTGGCGATGTCTCGGTAGCCGGCAAGCAGATCGTCGCCGCTCGTGTAGAAGAACTTCGGGTCGCTGTTGAGATAGCGCACGTAGTCGGCGAAGCTGCCCTTGAAGCCGGTGCTTGCGATGAGTGCCTCCATTTCGCCGCGCAGGCGGGCGACCTCGCGCTGGCCGATGTCGTGGATCGCCTGGGCGCTGAGTTCGGTGGTCGTCTGACGGCGCACGAGGAACTGGTAGATCGGCGCGCCGCCCGGATAGCTGCTCATGGCGCCGCTGGCGGGGCTGACCGGCAGCAACTCCTCCACCACGACCCGGCGGAGCTCGCGCAGGGCGGGCTGCACCTGGTCGCGGATCGCGCGCTCCGCGGCGGCGCTCAGCTCGGCGCGCCGTGCCGCGTCGATGTCGGCAGGCAGCTTGCTGAAGGGTTCGAACAGCGGATTGCGCTTCGGATCGTCGAACAGCTGCTCGTCGATCTGCGTCGGCACGCGCTCCAGCGAGGCACGGTGCGTGACCCAGCCCAGTCGCTTGCCCTCGCGCAGCCAGGCGATGTCCTGGCGCACGCGCGCCGGCACGGCGGCCATGCGGGCGAGCATGTTGCGGGCATCGTGCTCGTTGCGCATGGGCATCGCCTTGAGCAGCTGGTCGAAGTCGAGGTGGACGCCGTTGATGGCGCTCAGCACCCGGGTGTGCAGCACGGGAAAGCGCTGCGCTTCCACCTCGATGCGCTGCTGGTGCAAGAAGACGTCGTAGGAGACGCGGTCCTCGCCTTGCAGGGCCGCGCGCGGAGTTCGCTGGATGCGCGCGAGCATCTCGCGTGCGTGAGCTTCGCGCTGCGCCACCGCCGCGGGCGAGGCGTCCGTCAGGCGGTCGTCGAAGCGATGGTCCCCGAAGAAGGTCGCTCGCTCGGGAATGTTGCGCATGGTCCATTCCCAGTGTTCGTCGAAGAGGGCGTGCAACTGCTGGCCGGCGGCGGCCGGCGCGGCAGCGCAGGCCGCGTTCGCGAGCAGAAGGACGCCGAAAGCGGCGACGGCGAACCGGAGCCAGCGTGCGGCAAGAGAAGCGGGGGCAGGAGAATGCGAGCTGAGCATGGGAGGGGCGCCGCGCTCGGCCCTCGTGAGGCGGGTGCGGCGTGGTTTGCCGAAGGTGGCGCAGCTTAACGCGAGGTCGCGTCGTCGCGCAGCGCTGGCGCGAGAATGGCGGCATGACCACCGCCGCTTCCGCTGCCTCCAGCCGCCCGCTCGCGATCACCCAAGGAGATGTCTGCGGCATCGGGCCCGAGATCGTGGCGCAGCTGTTTCGCCGCGGCGACGCCTGCGGCTGCTTCGTCGTCGGAGACGTGGCCGCCATGCGCCGGGCGGCGGCCATGACGGGGGGCATGTTGGCGGTGGCGCGGATCGAGTCTCCCGACGATGCGCTCGACATGCCGCCTTCGTGCGTGCCGGTGTGGCAGGTGCCGGAGTTGCCGGCACAGCTGCTCGATGCGCCGTTGGGCCGCGTCGATGCGCGTGCCGGCGCGGCGGCGGCCGCGTGCATCGAGCAGGCGGCCGCGATGGCGATGCGCCGCGAGGTCGCCGGCATCGTCACCGCGCCGATCCACAAGGAGGCGCTGGCTGCCGCGGGCGTGAGCTTCCCCGGTCACACCGAGATGCTGCAGGCGCTGGCGGCGCACGAGGGCCGCGTGCCGCCGGTGCGCATGATGCTGGCCAACGACGAGCTGCGCACGGTGCTGGTGACGATCCACATGTCGCTGCGCCGCGCGATCGAGGCGGTCACCTTCGATGCGGTGCTGCAGACCTTGCGCATCGCCCACGCCGCGGCGGCGCTCTGGGGGCAGCCGCGGCCGCGCATCGCGGTGGCGGGCCTGAATCCGCACGCCGGCGAGGGCGGCCTGTTCGGCGACGAAGAGGTCCGCATCATCGCGCCGGCGATCGCCGCGGCACGCGCCGACGGCATCGACGCGAGCGGCCCGTACGCGCCGGACACGGTGTTCATGCGTGCGCGCCACACGTCGCAGCATCCCGGCGAGTTCGATGTCGTGGTGGCCATGACCCACGACCACGGGCTGATCCCGGTGAAGTACCTGGGTGTGGAGCAAGGCGTCAACGTGACGCTGGGCCTGCCCTTCGTGCGCACCAGCCCCGACCACGGCACCGCATTCGACATCGCCGGGTCCGGGCGGGCGGATCCGTCGAGCATGATCGCCGCGGTGCGCATGGCGCGGCGCCTCGCCGCATCGGCGATGAACTAGTGCTTGGTCGCGACGGCCTTGCTCGGCACCTTCAGCGCCGCCAGCTGTCGCCGCGCCCGGGCGGTGGCACGCTCCATCAGGTAGGCATGCTCGACGGCGCGCAGTCGATTGCTCTCGCACATCCGCGCCAGCATGCGTGCGGTCAGCGAGATCGTCTCCTGGTGCTTGCGCCCGCGCGTGAAGACGAAGAAGTTGCGGCCCGGGCTCACGTAGTTCAGGCGCACCTTCTGCCACTGGTCCTTGAGCAGCATCTGGTAGGCGAAGCCGACCCGCAGGTGCTCCATCAGCTGCGGCCCGTGCGAGGGCTCCGACGGGTCGGGCGTGGCCAGGTCGAGGTTGATGTCGATGCCCAGACCGCTCAGGGGAGCGAGGTCCGAAGGCACGGTGTCGGCGCTGTCGCCGGGCACGGTGTCGCCGGCATCGACGGCATCGCCGCTCAGGTCGATATCGACGTTGCCTGACCAGTCGACCGCGCTTTCGTCCAGCAGGCCGACCTGCTGCGCCTCGGCGGCGGAGAAGCGCTGCTCGATCTCGCCGGGTTCCGCGCTCACGGGCTCCGAGCTGGAGATCTCGTGCGCTCCCGGGATGCGCGCCGTGAACACGCCATCGAGCTCCTTCACCAGGAGGTTGTGATCGAGCTCGCTCATCGGCGGCGCCTTGAGCGACTCCGCATGCGAGGGCAGCAACTGGGCGAAGAAGGCTTTCTGCGCGGCCTCCGGCCAGCCGATGACCTTCATGCCCTCGTTGAGGTCCTTCATCAGCGTGGGCAGCTGCATCAGGAAGCGCTTGCGCATCACCGGCGAGCCCTTGGGCTGCACGCTCATCACGAGGTCGCGGCCGACGGCGCGGTAGCGCCTGGCACGGTCGGAGTCGACGCCGTCGCGCCGCACCGCGAACACCAAGGCCTGGCTCCAGACCTGCGAGACGAAGTCGCGCAGGTAGTCGGGCATGGCGACGCCCGACAGCGCGGACTGCAGCTGCATCATGTAGCGCTGCTGCACCCGCAGCTCCGACTCCTTGCTCTCGAGCACGGTGGCCGCGCCGCTGCTCTTGACGGTCTCCTGCCCCTGGCCCGCGATGAAGGTCTCGAGCTCGGTCAGCTTGGCCGAATAGAGGTCGAGCTGGTCGAAATCGCCTTCGACGATGCCTTGCACCAGGCTCTTGATGCGATCGAGGAATTCCTTGCCCGGGCCTTCGTCGAATTCGTCGAACGCGCAGGCGAGCGAGGCGATGCGGTTGACGAAGCGGCGCACCGGGTGGCGCCGGGACGAGAAGAACGTGGCGTCGACCAGTGCCACGCGCAGCACGGGCAGTTGCAGGCGGGCGATCTGGCGTGCCATCTGCGGGGGCACTTTCGGGTCGGACAGGATCTGGTCGAACAGGCTGCCGACGACGTCGATCACCATGTGGTCGAGCTTGCCGCTGGAGACCTGCATCAGCTCGTCGCGGTGCGCGCGGATCAGGTTCACCGCCATCAGCCCGCTCAGGCCGGCGCCGCCCGCTGCGCCGCCCATCGCGCCGATTCCGGCCGGCAGCGTGATGCCCCCTTGTCCGCCCGAAGAGGTGGCGAACGCACCCGGCTGCGTGCCCAGCGGAATGTCGATGCCGCCCGGCCGGCTGGCGAGGAAGGTCAGCCGGCGCAGCAGGCTCATGAGTTGCGCCTCGGCCTCGGCGCTGACGCCGGCGGCGATGCGACTCGCCATGGCCGCCCCGCCGATGAACGCGCCCGGGTCGCTGCCGGTGTAGGGCGCCGGGCGCGTCGGTGCGCCCGCGCGCGTCATGCGCCCCGCCTGGCTGCTGCCATGGCTGGAGGCGAAATCGCTCGGCTGGGTGCGCACCGAAGACATCTCGTCGCGCATGCTCTCGTACCCGGTGTTCGCGCCGTGGCCCGGTCCCGCCACGGTCTTGACGGTCAGCCCGACCGGCTGCACCCGGTGGTGCTGCATCAGGTGCACGATCGCGACGTAGCACTGGGGCATGGCCGCTGCCATGGCCTGCGCGAACTCCCGCGCCAGCAGCTTGCGGCTGTCGGATTCGTCGCTGATCGCCTCGATGGCCCGGTACAGCGCGGTGCCGAGCACGTCGGCGCGCAGCGGATTGCGGTCTTCCTCGGCCCGCCCGAGGTTCAGCAGGCCGCCCATGTAGGCCGCCACCTCGCGCAGCTCCCATTCGCAGGCATGCGCGATCTGCTGGCCGATGCGTCCCGAGAACATGCGCTCCTCGACCTCGTGGTCCTCGACCAGCGTGAGCGACTGCCAGTCGGTTGCCTTCGGTCCGCTGTGCCGGCGAGGCACAGCGTCGGACTGCACCTTGTCCAGCAACTCCTTGCCGAAGACCAGCAAGAAGGTGTTCATCTTGCGCCGCAGGTCGATCTGCGCCGCCAGGAACAGGTCGCGCTCGCTGTTGCGGGTGGCCGCCTGGGCCTGGTTTCCGAGTGCCGACGCGACCCGCTCGGCCACGGCCTGGACCGTGGCTTTCACCTGGCTCGTGGCCGCATCGAGGGCGGGGGGCAATCGGAGGTCGCTGGCGTTCATCGAGGAGCCGGTTCGGGCGCGGGCAAGGCGCTGCCCGGCAAACGTCTGTGCCGAGTGGGGAAGTATGAGCCCAAACGCCCGGGCCCAGGACCGGGTAAAGCGAGGGCTTGCGTCCTCACTTCTTCAGGGAATCGCGTATTTCCCGCAGCAACTGGATGTCTTCCGGCGCCGCGGCGGGCGGCGGGGGCGCTTCGTTCTTCAGCCGGTTGATCTGCTTGACCATGAGGAAGATGATGAAGGCCAGGATCACGAAGTTGAGCGCCACGGTGATGAAGTTCCCGTAGGCGAGTACCGCACCGAGCTTCTTGGCCTCCGCCAGGGGAAGGCCCGTCGCCTGTCCGGCCAGCGGCAGGTAATAGCTGGAGAAGTCCAGTCCGCCGAAGATCCGTCCGACGATCGGCATGATGAGGTCGCCGACCACCGAGTCGACGATCTTGCCGAACGCGCCTCCGATGATGACGCCGACGGCCAGGTCGACGACATTGCCCTTCATCGCGAACTGGCGGAACTCGCTTGCAAAGCTCATGGGGTGGTCCTCCCGTGGGTCATGGAATGGCCGCATGCATCCACGCGTGCCGCAGCCTCGCTCGGCAGTCAGTATTCACGAGCGCGCATACAAGTCAATGCGGCGGCGCAAGCCGTCGCCCGAATGGTCGGCGTCGCCCGCCCGACGGCCGCGCCGGCCCCGGGCAGGCCCTCTTGACGCGTCCGCTAGAATCATTGGTTGCCCCCTGAACAGAAAAGACACTTTCCGAGGAACCCCATGAGTGACCAGCCAGTCGATACCGGCAAGCGCACGTGGCTCATCGCGTCCACGTGCGCCGGCGCGGTGGGCGGTGTGGCAGCCGCTGTCCCCTTTGTCGCTTCGTTCCAGCCGTCCGAGCGGGCCAAGGCCGCCGGCGCGCCGGTCGAGGTCGACATCAGCGCGCTCAAGCCCGGTGAGAAGCTGACCGTCGAGTGGCGCGGCAAGCCGGTTTGGATCGTGCGCCGCACGCCGGAACAGATCGCCGAGCTGCCGAAGAACGACGCACTGCTGGCCGATCCGAAGTCGGAGCGCAAGCCGGACGAATTGACACCGGAGTACGCGCGCAACGAGGCTCGCTCCATCAAGCCCGAGTACCTGGTCGTGGTCGGCATTTGCACCCACCTCGGCTGCTCGCCGAGCGACAAGTTCACTCCCGGCGCGCAGCCTTCGCTGCCTGCCGACTGGCCCGGCGGCTTCCTCTGCCCTTGCCACGGCTCGACCTTCGACCTGGCCGGCCGCGTCTTCAAGGACAAGCCGGCGCCGGACAACCTGCCGGTGCCTCCGCACACCTACCTGTCCGACTCGCGTCTGCTGATCGGCGAGGACAAGAAGGCCTGACATGACGACCCCCGCGTCGCGTCGCCGCTGCAGCCCGAGGGGGCGCATCGCCGCCCCGACGCGGCTCGGCGGTCGCGCGACCGCGGCTTGAACTCCTTCAAGAAGATACGACATGGCTGAATACAAAGAAGCGCCTGCCAATGCCACGACGGGGCAGAGGCTGCTGAATTGGATCGACAACCGGTTCCCGGCCACCAAGCTCTACAACGAGCACATGGCCGAGTACTACGCGCCGAAGAACTTCAACTTCTGGTACATCTTCGGCTCGCTCGCGATGCTGGTGCTGGTGATCCAGATCGTCACCGGCATCTTCCTGGTGATGCACTACAAGCCGGACGCGAACCTCGCCTTCGCGTCGGTCGAGTACATCATGCGCGACGTGCCCTGGGGCTGGCTGATCCGCTACATGCACTCGACGGGGGCGTCGGCCTTCTTCATCGTGGTGTACCTGCACATGTTCCGCGGCCTGCTGTACGGCTCGTACCGCAAGCCCCGGGAACTGGTATGGATCTTCGGCTGCGCGATCTTCCTGGTGCTGATGGCCGAGGCATTCATGGGTTACCTGTTGCCCTGGGGTCAGATGTCGTACTGGGGCGCGCAGGTGATCGTGAACCTGTTTTCCGCCGTTCCCTTCATCGGCCCGGACTTGGCGCTGCTAATTCGCGGCGATTACGTGGTGTCCGACGCCACCCTGAACCGCTTCTTTAGCTTC
>DATFAY010000473.1:0-2070 GCA_035254085.1 Piscinibacter sp. | reverse complement strand
TAGGCCTGCGGACTCGGCTTGAATGATCGAATGGCGTCGGTGCTGAGGACGTGATCCAGCGCGCCGTCCAGGCCGGCACGACGCAACCCATCGTCCAGCAGGCGCTGCGTCATGTTCGAGACGATCGCGAGCTTGAACCCGGCACGGCGCAAGGTCATGAGCGCCGACGGCACATCGGGCCACACGCCAAGGGACGAGTACATGCCCATCAACTCGTCGCGCGCCTGCGGTGTCAGTGGCAGCTTCAGCGAGCGAGCTGCGAAGACCAGGCCGTCCTGCGTCGTCCGCAGGAGATCGGCGTAGTCCCCGGCCAACGCACGCAACCACTGGTACTCGAACTGACGCGTGCGCCACGCGGCCGTGAGCGTCGCGCCCTGCCCGGGGAAAAGCGACTCCGCCTTGGCCGCCAGCGGCCGCAGGTCGAAGACCGGAAAGCCGTCGAACGCGATGGCCCGGTAGACGGACTTGTGCGGGGCGCTTGCGCCGGCAGGCGCTCGCGCCAGCGTGGTTGCCATTCCGGCCAGGAGGAAGTGTCGTCTCGTCGATCTCATGGTGAACTCCTCGAAGTTGGAGGCCGTCTCGCCGACCGCGGGTGTCCGTCATCGGCCCGGCCGGGATCGCATCGAAACGGTCATCCCGATGGTCACGAGGGCGATTCCCGTCAGCGCGAAAGCCGAAGGCACCTCGCGCAGCAGCAGGCCCGCCCCCACCGTGGTCACGCAGGGCACGGCCGCAGTGAGCAGCGCGGTTCTCTCGGCGCCGAGAGCGGCCACCGTTTTCGAATACACAAAGATCGAAACCGCGCCGATCAATGCGCCCTGGAAGATGCCCTGCCACACCAGCTCGCGCCAACCGGCCGACAGCACGCCGGCGTGGGGCAGCGCGAGGGCGAACACGGGCAGGTACATGCACATCGACACGACCGCGACGATCGATGCCGAATGGGCCGGCGCCAGGCCGATCCGGCGTGCGAGCAGCCCGTACGCCGACCAGCTGAACGAGGCCAGAAGCAGCGCGCCGTCACCCGCGACCTGCAGCGCGCTGGCGTGCAGCGCACTCTCGCTTGCCATGGCCAACATGCCCAGCGCAATCATCAGCAGACCGACCAGTCGCGGCCGCGCGGAATCGGCCGGCATGACCCGTGCCAGCAGACCGGTCGAAAGCGGCACCGTGCCGTGCAACAGGACGGCACCATGCGATGCGGGCGCCCAGGCGAAGCCGAGGTAGGCCCACATGGCAAAGCCAACGCCGCCGCAGAGCGCGAGCGCCAATGCATCGCGCCATCGGACACCGGCCAGGCCGTGACGCGCCAGCACCGGCAGCATCAACAGCCCGCCGATGCCAAAGCGCAGCAGCGCAAGGTCCCACGCGTGCAGCGAGGAGGCGAGCCCCATCTTCGACACAAGCGTGAAGCACGAGAACAGGGCAACCACCGCCGCCCCGCACAGCGCGCCCAGGACGGCGGTGCTCAAGCGCGGACCTCGCCAATCTCGCCCAACCGCGACAGCACGACCGAAGGCTCGGCGCGCCGGCGGTAGTCCGTGTCGATCCATTCGCCGGCGATGGTCCCGTCGCGGTCGACGAGATAGGTGGCGGGAACCGGCAGCTCGAAGCTCGCGTCGCCGTTGTACGCGGGCAGGTCGACGCCGAAGGCCTGGTACACGGGTCGCACGGCCTCGTCCACCTCGTACACGATGCCGAACTGGCGCGCGACGCGGTGGCCGAAGTCCGACAGGACCGGGTACGCCAGCGCATGCTTTTGCGCGAGCGTCAGCGAAGCGTCGGGCACCTGCGGCGAGATCGCGACCAGCGTGGCGCCCAGTGCGTCCAACTCGGGCAGGTGGCGCTGCCATGCCTGGAGCTCGAGGTTGCAGTACGGGCACCAGGCGCCGCGATAGAAGCTGATCACGAGCGGCCCGCGTGAGCGCAGTTGCTTCGAGTCCACCGGCCTGCCCGTGGCGTCGGCCAGCACGAAGTCCGGCGCACGCTGGCCCGCGCGCAGCGCACGATCGGTCAGGCCGCTCTGTGCAAGGCGCCGGTTGGCGGCCTCGATGGCTTCGAGGGCGGTGC
>DATFAY010000472.1:0-5083 GCA_035254085.1 Piscinibacter sp. | reverse complement strand
GTCGCGGCTGTACATGAAGCCCAGGTCCTGCACGGGGTTCACGTCGGCTTGCCCACCGTGGGCCGCAGCAGCATCGTTCATCGCGTCGACGGCGTCGCGGCTGTCCATGGCCAGCGAGAGCATCACCGCGTTGGTTCCGGGCGGCGGCAGGGGCCGCTCGGTGAACGTGCGCCACTTGGCATGCGTGAGCAGCATCGCGTAGATGGCCTCGCTCCACACCATGCAGGCGGAGGTGTCGTCGCTGAACTGCGGGTTCTGCTCGAAGCCCAGCGCCTTGTAGAAGGCGATCGAGGCCTGGAGGTCGGTGACGGGAAGGCTGGCGAAGATCATCTTGGTCATGGGTTTCCTTGGTTGTTCCGGGGGCGGCGTCCCCAGCGGAACGCTTCACCGACACGACGAATGACCAGCGCCGGAATCGACAGTGACGATCGCCAAACCGCCCTCGGGAGGGGTGGGCCGGCGGCGCTGACAGAATCGAGTGCCATCCGCGCCCGGCCGGCGCCCCCGATTCGGTCCCCGCCCCATGCCCTTGCTCCTCTTCTCCCACGCCAACAGCTTTCCCGCCGGCACCTATGGCGTGCTTTTCAAGAACCTGCGTTCGCGAGGCTTCACGGTCAAGGCGGTCGACAAGTTCGGGCATGACCCGAAGTACCCGGTCACCAACAACTGGCAGCACCTGGTGCAGCAGCTGCACGACCTGGCGGCGCGTGAGGTGCGCTCGCACGGCGGGCCGGCGTTCCTGGTCGGGCATTCGCTCGGCGGTTTCCTGAGCCTCATGTGCGCGGCCAAGCATCCGGAAATCGCCAGCGGCGTGCTGCTGCTCGACTCGCCGCTCCTGGGCGGCTGGAAGGCCGCAGCCCTGGGGGCGATGAAGCGCACGCAGATGGTGGGCTCGGTGTCGCCTGGCCGGGTGAGTCGCAAGCGCACCCACCGCTGGCCCTCGCGTGACGCGGTGCTGGAGCATTTCCGGCACAAGAAGGCCTTCGCCCGCTGGGACGAGCAGGTGCTGCGCGACTACGTCGACCATTGCACTCACGACGATCCCGCCAGCGGCCAGCGCGTGCTGAGCTTCGACCGCGACGTCGAGACCGCCATCTACAACACCCTGCCCAGCAACCTCGACCGCTTGCTGCAGCGGCACCCGCTCAAGTGCCCGGTGGCCTTCATCGGCGGGCGCCAGTCCGAGGAGATGCAGCAGGTCGGCATGGCGATGACCGAGCGCGTCACCCAGGGCCGGCTCATGATGCTCGACGGCAGCCACCTCTTCCCGATGGAGCGGCCCGTTGCGACCGCCGCGGCCATCGAGGCGGCCTGGCTCGGATACGACTTTCGGCACACACCGCGCTGATCCGGCGCGCCGCTCACCGGCACGGTTGCGGATTCTCAAGGCCCGCGGCGCGGCGCCCACGCACATTGGGTCTGCCCGGGACTCCTTCAGCGTCGTGCCGTCATGAACATCACCCTCCGGCGAAAGATCGGCCTCGCCGCCGCCGTGGCCGCGATCTCGTCGTCATTGGCTCTGCCTGCTTCGGGCCAGCCCGGTGCCGCCTCCGACCCGGTTGATCTGAACCAGCGGCTCAAGGAAGTGCAGGACAACCCGGCCCGGCTGCAGGCCATGTACAAGGTCGGCCGATCGGTCGCATCCTTTTGCGCCAACTGCCATGGCGACGGCGGCAACAGCGTCAAGACCGACGTGCCCAATCTCGCCGGACAGCATCCCTCCTACCTGCTGCAGCAGCTGCGCGAATTCAGCACCAGCGAGCGCAAGAGCAGCGAGTTCAAGCAGCGGTTGGTCAACGTGATGAGCGCCGACGAGAAGATCGGCATGGTGGTGTTCTACGCGGCGCAGGAAGTCACGCACAAGCCTCCATCCGATCCCGCGATGCTCAAGCGAGGCGCGCAGCTGTACGCCCAGAAATGCGTTGATTGCCATGAGCGGGACGGCCGCGGCACCAGCGAGTATTCGCGCGTGGCCGGACAGCAGACGGTCTACCTCAGCCAGGCGCTCAAGGGCTATCGCGACGGCACCGGTCGCCGCCTCGACAAGGACATGGTCAAGGAGGTCAAGCCCTTGACCGACGCCGACATCGCGGCGCTCGTGAGCTATGTCTCCTCGATGAAATAGGCGTCGGGCCGGCGCCGGCGCTCTCGCCCAACGCGCCGTCATCGCGGCGAAAGCCGGGATCCATCGATGCAGTACTTCGACCATGGATCCTGGCTTTCGCCAGGATGACCCGGATGGAGGGTCAGGCGCTCGGCGGGCCGGCCGCGTGCGGCCCACGCCTTCGGCCGCTGCAAGCCGGCCTTGCACATCGCTTTGCGAAGTGATCAGCCGGTGACCGGCACGCCACGCCCGAGGCCGCGGCGGCCGCATCGACTTCGTGCGGGGAGGCGGCGGCTTTCTCCCATGGCGACGCGGGCTTGAGCCTGCCGCGCCGGCGGCTGTGCTCCAAGGCGGCACAGTGGTTGCGTGAAGGTGTGCCAAGAGGTCCACCGCCTTCTTCCACCGGGCCTTCGAGGAGACACTTCATGAAGCACTCCCACCGCGTTGCCGCGGCGGCGCTGCTGTGCGGCCTGTCGGCCGCCGCGTCCGCCCATCCGGGGCACGGCGCTCCCATCGACCTGCTCGCGGGCCTCGCGCACCCCTTCGGCGCCGATCACCTGCTGGCCGCGCTCGCGGTCGGCGTGTGGGCCTCTGCGGCCTTGCCCGCGGGGCGGCGTCTCGCGGGGCCGCTGGTCTTCCTGCTCGCATTGCTGGGCGGCGCGCTGGCCGGCATGTCGATGCCGTCCACCCCGCTGCTCGAGACCGGCGTCGCCGCCAGCGTGGCCGTGCTGGGCGCGATGCTGCTCGCGCCGCGTGCGCTGCCGCGGCCGATGGCCCTCGTGATGATCGCGGGCGCCGCACTGCTGCATGGCGCGGGCCACGGCAGCGCATGGACGGCCGGCAGCTTCGCCGGCTACGCCGCGGGCTTCATGGCAACGACCGCGCTGCTGCACCTGGCGGGCCTGGCGGCCGGCGGCTCGCTGCTGAAGGCGCAGCGCTGGCTGTGGCACGCCACGGCGGCGGCTTGCACGCTGTCGGGCGTGTGGATGCTGGCGACCCTCTGACCTTCCCGGTCTGTCCTTCCTGTCGCGTTGCCGAGGAGAACCGCGATGAGCGACACCTGCTTCGAAGACCTTCATGCATCCGCCGCGGCGGTCGAGGCCCGGCTGGGCATCACCCGGCGCGAGTTCACCCAGTTCTGCGCCACGACGGCGACCACGCTCGGCCTGGCCGCCGGCTCCGACCTCGCCATCGCGCAGGCGGTGGAAAAGGCCAAGCGGCCCTCGGTGATCTGGCTGCACTACCAGGAGTGCACCGGCTGCAGCGAGTCGCTGCTGCGGGCCGAGCACCCGACGCTGGAGAAGCTGATCCTCGACACCATCTCGCTCGACTACCACGAGACGCTGATGGCCGCCGCAGGCCACCAGGCCGAGGCCGCGCGCCAGGCGGCGATGAAGGCCAACAAGGGCAAGTACGTGCTGGTGGTCGAAGGCGCGATCCCCACGGCCGCCAACGGCATCTACTGCAAGGTGGGCGGGCGCACGGCGGTCGACCTCGTGAAGGAAGCCGCGGCCGACGCGGCGGCGGTGATCGCCATCGGCTCGTGCGCCTCGTGGGGCGGCATGCCTTCGACCGACCCCAACCCGACCGGCGCGTCGGGCGTGGCCAAGGTGCTGGGCAAGCCGGTGGTGACCATCCCCGGCTGCCCGCCCAACCCGTACAACTTCCTCGCGAGCGTGGTGCACCTGCTGACCTTCGGCAAGCTGCCCGCCACCGACGCGCTCGGGCGGCCGCTGTTCGCCTACGGGCGCATCGTGCACGAGCACTGCGAGCGGCGCGCGCACTTCGACGCCGGCCGCTTCGCGCTGCAGTTCGGCGACGAAGGCCACCGCAAGGGCTACTGCCTCTACAAGCTCGGCTGCAAGGGCCCCGAGACCTACGCCAACTGCTCGACCATCGGCTTCGGCGATGCGGGCGAATCGAATTGGCCGGTGGGCTGCGGCCACCCGTGCATCGGCTGCTCCGAGCAGGGTGTGGGCTTCGCCCGGCCGATCCACGCGGTGGCGCACCTGCGCAGCATGGTGCCGCCCGCCTCGTATCCCAACGTGGTCGAGCAGCAGGGCCGCACCAGCTTCGCCGCAGCGGCGGCGCTGGCGGCGATCGCCGGCGCCGCGGCCGGCGGCACTGCCATGCTCGCCAAGAACCTGGGCAAGTCGACGCCGCCCGCGGCGGGCAGTTCCGGGCCCCGCGCGACAGCGCCCAAGGACGAATGACCATGGACCGCCGCAGCTTTTTGAAGACTGCCGGCACCGCGGCCGTCGGCGCGAGCGCCGGCGCGGCCTGCGCACGCGAGAACCGGACGCTGCCCCCGGATGCCGTGGGCCTGCTCTTCGATTCGACGCTGTGCGTGGGCTGCAAGGCCTGCGTGGCCGCCTGCAAGGAAGCCAACGGCATGCCGCCCGACCCGAGCAGCGAAGGCGACCTGTGGGACACGCCGCTGGACATCTCGGGCAAGACGCTCAACGTCATCAAGCTCTACCGCCACGGCACCGCCGAGCGCAAGGACCGCGAGGAAGACGGCTACGCCTTCGTCAAGAAGTCGTGCATGCACTGCGTGGACCCGTCGTGCGTGTCGGCCTGCCCGGTCAAGGCGATGACCAAGGACGAGCACACCGGCGTCGTGCGCTACAACCAGGACGCCTGCATCGGCTGCCGCTACTGCGTGGCGGCCTGTCCGTTCGGCGTGCCGCGCTTCACCTACGACACGCCGATCCCGCACATCAGCAAGTGCCAGCTGTGCCAGCACCGCTGGGCCGACGGCCGCTACGCCGCCTGCGCCGAGGTGTGCCCCACCGGCGCCACGCTGTTCGGCAAGGTCACCGACTTGAAGGACGAGATCGCGCGGCGCAAGGCGGGCACGCCGGGCGCGCCCACCGTGTACCCGCGCGGCCGACTGGGCGGGCCCGACCAGAGCTACACCGGCACCGCCGGCCAGTACGTCGACAAGGTCTACGGCGAGCGCGAGCTCGGCGGCACGCA
>DATFAY010000471.1:0-2912 GCA_035254085.1 Piscinibacter sp. | reverse complement strand
CGCGAGGCCCCTCACATGCGGCAGCCGGTATTCAGGCAGTTCCATCAACAGCGGAGCCGGGGCGGTATCGCCGCGCAGGTGCTTGAATGTCCAGGCCACGGCCATCGCAGAGACGATGCCCGCGAAGTACAGCGAGAACAGCACGAGCCCCTGCAGGTTGAAGACACCGGCCACTTCGCGCCGTGGGATGAATGCGCCGATCAGCAGCGCATAGACAGGCAAGCGCGCGGAGCAGGTCATCAGCGGCGCGATCATGATGGTGACGATGCGGTCGGACGAGCTTCCGATGCTGCGCGTGGCCATCACGCCGGGCACTGCGCAGGCAAAGCTCGACATGAGCGGAATGAAGGAGCGCCCCGACAGTCCTGCAACGCCCATCGCCCGGTCGAGCAGGAAGGCGGCGCGCGGCAGGTAGCCCGAATCCTCGAGCAGCAGGATGAAGAAGAAGAGGATGAGGATCTGCGGCAGGAAGACGATCACGCCGCCCGCGCCGGCGATGGCGCCATCCACGAGCAGGCTGCGCAGGGGCCCTGCGGCCATGTGGGCGGTGGTCCATTGGCCCAAGGCGGCCATGCCGTTGCGGATCGCGTCCATCGGCACGTTCGCCCAGGAGAACACCGCCTGGAAGACGAGGAACAGCAGCACCGCCAGCAGTCCCAGGCCCCACACGGGGTGCATGACCACGCCGTCGATGCGGTGGTGGAAGCGCTGCAACGTCATCGCGTTGGGCGCCGCGGCGGCCAGGATGCGGCGCACTTCGCGCTGCAGGTCGACCGAGCTCGGCGCCTCGCCCGCCGCAGCGGCAGCCTGGCGCGGCGGCACGCCCTGGCCGAAGGCCTTCTCCAGCTGGGTCAGCAACTGCGCATGGCCGTCGTGCTTGACCGCGACCGTCTCGACCACTGGGCAGCCCAGTTCGCGCGCCAGCCGCGGCACGTCGATGACCAGGCCTTCGGCGCGTGCGACGTCGGCCATGTTGAGTGCCACGAGCATCGGCCGGCCCAGGCGCTTGAGCTCCAGCACCAGGCGCAGGTTCATGCGCAGGTTGGTCGCGTCGACCACCGCGACGATCGCGTCGGGCGCGGCCTCGCCGTGGCGGCGGCCCTCGATCACCTCGAGCGTCACCTGCTCGTCCGGCGTGGCCGGCGTGAGGCTGTAGGCGCCCGGCAGGTCGACCACCGACACCGTCTGGCCGTTGCGCAGGCGCGCGAGGCCGACCTTGCGCTCGACCGTCACGCCGGCGTAGTTGGCGACCTTCTGGCGCGCGCCGGTCAGCAGGTTGAAAAGCGCCGTCTTGCCGCAGTTCGGGTTGCCCACCAGCGCGATGCTCCACAGCGAAGCCTGGTGCGCGGTCGGAAGGGCTTGTGCGTGCGACATGGTCCGGATCTCAGAGGGGCCGCACTTCGATGCACTGCGCTTCGAGCAGGCGCAGCGCGAACAGGGTTTCGCCGATCATCACGGCGAGCGGCTCCCGGCCGCCCGGGCCGCGGCGCAGCAACTGCAGCGGCTCGCCCGGCAGGAAGCCGAGTTCGCCCAGCCGGCGCAGCGTGACGGCGTCGACCTGCGGCGACGTGGCCACCACGCCTTCGACAGTGGCGTGGGCGCCGTTGGGCAGTTCGGTCAGCAGCATGAGGGTGGGGGCAGCGCGGCGCAGGCGCCGGGAATGCATCTGCAAATGAGATTGTCTCGCATTTCGATCGGAAGTTCCCACATCCGGGCGACGCGCCCCTTGCGCGAAATCAAGTCCGCGCGTGCAGATGCCGCGATCGGTGCTTCTTGTGCAGGATGACCAGCGCGCCCATGGCGATGCCGAGCGCACTGTGCAGCCAGCCGAGCGCCGGTCGAATCGTCTCCGGCGCGAAGTAGTACAGCAGGTAGCCGGTCAGCACGAGCGCCCCGCCCGCGATGCACAGGACCAGCCCGGTGCCCCGCTGCGACGCCCAGCGGTGCCGCCCGCTCATGCGCCAGCCATGCGGGATGTGCGAGCCCGCCAGCACCCCGAAGACGAACAGGCCCGCGAAGGCGGCCAGCCCGTGCAGGCGCATGGCCCAGGCCTCGACCGGGTGCGGCAGCTCGCCAGCACCCGCGCCGACGCTGTAATGCACCGCCAGCCACGCGATGCCTGTAAGCAGCAGGGCGAGCCCGCTCGCATGGAGCGCGAGGCGCTGCCAGCGGGTCAGCAATCGATGGGCAGGACGCGTCATGACGAGGAGATTGTCGCGGCTGCCCGCGTGGTGGCCATGCGCCGGGGGTCCGCCGGCGTGGCGGGCATGCGAGCTCAATGCAGCCATGCGACCGCTCCCAGTTGCCCCAGCAGCGGGTGCGCGGTGTCGCCGCTCACTGCCACGATCTTGGTCAGCGCGTCGGCCCACAGGCACAGGGGTGCTGCCACGCTGACGTGCGCGCGCACCGGCCATGCCGCTGCCGCCCGCGAACGCGACCCGCGGTCGAAGTGGCTGGTGGCAAAAGCGCCGTCGCGCAAGGTGCCGAATGGTTGCGCGCCGCCGCCCCGTTCGTCGCGCAGGGTGATCGGCAGTTCGGCGTCGCCGAAGGCTCGCAGGTCGCCTCCGGCATTGACCCAGCCGGCACTGCAGCCGCGGGCTACGAGCACGTCGACCGCATGATCGACCGCGTGTCCCTTTCCGATGCCGCCCAGGTCCAACCGGACGGCGGCATCGTGCTTGAGCAGTTGCGTGCCGTCGATGCGCCAACCCTCGGGGGCCGAGCGCAGGCTGATGTCGAAGAGGCCGTCGCTGGCGTCGCGCAGGCGCTGTGCGGTGGCGAGCACCGCGGCGGTGTGCGCTCGCACGGTCATGCAGTCGCCCGCCGGCAGTGCATGGAAGCGGCCGAGGTCGCTATGCGCCTCGAAGCGCGACAGTTGCGATTGCACGTCCTCGACGGCCGCGAAGGCCGCC
>DATFAY010000470.1:0-6554 GCA_035254085.1 Piscinibacter sp. | reverse complement strand
GGCTTCGACCACGCGCCGCGCCCACGCGATCTCGTCGGGGCTCGGGGTGAACGCGGCGTTCACCGTCGGCACCTGATTCGGGTGGATGCACAGCTTGGCGCCGAAGCCGAGCCGCCGCGCGCGCAGCGCCTGCGACTGCAGTGCATGAAGGTCGTTCAGCGCGAGGCTCACGCCGTCGACCGGCGCGTCGATCCGAGCCAGTCGCGACGCGAGAACGATGCCGCTGCGAAAGTGCAGCAGTTCCTCGCCCTCGCCTTCGATGCCCAGGTCGAGCTGGAAGTCGACGCTGCCGAACACGAGGCGCTGCACGCTGCTCGCCCCGGCCAGCGCCGACAGGTTCGCGAAGCCACGCGCCGTCTCGATCAAGGGCAGCAGCGCGGCCTGCGGTGCCGCTGCCGCCACGCGCCGCAGATCGTCGGCCTGCTCGGCCTTGGGCAGCACGACGGCCGTCACCGCCGGATGCCGGCACAGCGCGAGGTCGTCGTCGAACCACGCGGTGTCGGCCCCGTTGATGCGCAGCGCCACCGGCCGACGCGCCTGCAGCCAATCGGCGACTGCGGCCCGCGCCGCCGGCTTGTCGGTCGGCGCGACGGCGTCCTCGAGATCGACGATGACGACGTCCGCGCCGGCCGCACAGGCCTTGTCGAACCGCTCCGGCCGGTGGCCGGGCACGAAGAGATAGGAACGCTGCTGCGAGAACGCCATGCTCAGCCGAGCAGCCCACCGACGACGGGCGTGCGGGCCAGCGCCCAGATCCGCTCGATGGCGTGCCGCATCTCAGCGTAGGTCGCGGCGCCGCCGAAGGCCGCGAGGTGCAGTGCCTTGTCTTCCAGCTCCGCGCGCGTGAGGCTGTTGCCCGGGTCGCCCTTGGGCTCGTCCACCCGCGCCTGCAGCCGCCGGCCGTCGGTGGTGTCCACGGTGACCTTGCCGATCCAGCGCGCCGGGTAGGCCGCGTCGACCTCCTGATCGAGCGCCATCGTGACCTTGCCGCGCAAGGCGGCCACCGGCGCGTCGCGCCAATGCTCGGCGAACTCGGTCAGGCCCGCGCGACCGAAGCAGGCGATCAGGCCCAGCACCGTGCCCATCGAGAACTTCGCCTGGTGCACCGTCTGCGGGTCGCTCACCGTGCCCAGCACATCGATCGCGCCTTGGTGAACGTGCGCCGTGATCCGGGCCAGGTCGCCGGGCTGCAGCCGGTGCTCGCGCATCAGCAGCAGCAACGCATCGGCCGCCGGGTGGGTGTGGCGGCACGACGCGTGGAACTTGAACGAGGTCTCGGCCAGGCACCAACGCGTGCCCAGGCGATCGGTGAGGCGCGACACGTCGGCGTCGTGCGACATGCCTGCGGCCATCCCCTGCGCGCCGTCGAGAATGCGCTGCGCGCCGGTGAAACCGTCTCGCGCCAGGTATGCGGCAGTCAAGCCCGCGCCGGCCGCATGCGCGCTGTGCAACTGCTTGGAATCGGCCGCGTCGCGCAAGAACTCCCACAGCCCCGCCGACTGCGTGCCTGCCGATCCGAAGGCATGCAACATCTGCGCGGGCGTGAGCCCCAGCAGGCGGCCGGTGGCCGCCGCCGCTGCCAGCGTGCCGGCAGTGCCGGTGGTGTGGAAGACCTTGTAGTGCGAGCGGCCCAGGAATTCGCCGACCCGGATGCCGACCTCGTAGCCGGCGACCACCGCCTCGATCAGCGCAGCGCCGCTGCGGCCGAGCGCCTGGGCCACGGCCAGCGCGGGCGGGAAGACGACCGTCGCCGGATGGAACACCGCGCCGTTGTGCACGTCGTCCTGCTCCGCCCAATGCGAGGCGGCCGCGTTGGCGACCGCCGCGACCAGCGGGCTGCTGCCGCGGCGGTGCACGAGGATCTCGCTCGGGCCGTCAGTCGGCCCCATGTCCTCGATGAAGCGCGCGATCGTCTCCACCGGCCGCGCGCCCTTGCCGGCCAGGGCCGAGCCGAGCCAATCGAGCATCAGGTCTTCGGCGCGGCGCTGCACCGCGGCGGGAATGTGCTCCAGCCGCAAGCCGGCCGCGAAATCGGCCAGCACCCGGCCGGGGTGTTCGTGTTGCTGCATCGTGGTCCTTTTGGCCGCTCAGATGGCCTTGTCCTCGCGCAGCGCCGCGACGGCCTGCGCGTCCAGGCCCAGCCCGGCCAGGATGGCGTCGGTGTGCTGGCCGAGCGCGGGCACCGCTTCCATGCGCACGTCCGCGTCGGCCGACTGACCCGCCGGCACCAGCGCCGGCACCGGGCCGGCAGGGGTGTCGACCCGCGTCCAGCGCTCGCGCGCCTGCAGTT
This sequence comes from Piscinibacter sp., assembly GCA_035254085.1. Classification (GTDB taxonomy): domain Bacteria; phylum Pseudomonadota; class Gammaproteobacteria; order Burkholderiales; family Burkholderiaceae_C; genus Albitalea. Next base: position 4,264 of record DATFAY010000470.1, on the reverse strand, counting down.
GCCGGTGCTGCCAGACCTCGTGCATGTCGTTCACGCGCGCGTTGGCGATCTGCGCTTCATCCAGGCGCGCCGCCACCTCGTCGGCGCCCAGGCCCGCGAAGGCCTGCACGATGATCTCGCGCAGGACCGCTCGTGCCGCCACGCGGCGGCTGTTCGAGGCGAAACGCTCGTCGGCCGCCAGTTCGGGCCGGCGCAGCACCTTGTCGCAGAACACCGACCATTCGCGCTCGTTCTGCAGGCCGAGCATCACGGTCTTGCCGTCGCCCGCGGGGAACGGGCCGTAGGGGTAGATGGTGGCGTGCGCGGCGCCGCTGCGCGGCGGGGGCGGCGCACCGTCGAACGCGTAGTACATCGGATAGCCCATCCACTCGACCATGCTTTCCAGCATCGAGACGTCGATGCGCTGTCCCAGGCCCGTGCGGCCGCGCTCGATCAGCGCGGCCAGGATGCGGCTGTACGCCACCATGCCGGCGGCGATGTCGGCGATGGAGCAGCCCGCCTTGGCCGGCTCCTGCGGCGTGCCGGTCACCGAGAGAAAGCCCGACTCGCTCTGGATCATCAGGTCGTAGGCCTTGCGGTCGCGATAGGGCCCCGGCCGCGCGGGATCGTCGCCGTAGCCGGAGATGTCGCACACGACCAGGCGCGGATGCCGCTCGCGCAACGCCTCGAACGACAACCCCAGCCGCGCCGCCGCGCCGGGCGCGAGGTTTTGCACCAGCACGTCGGCCTGCGCCACCAGGCGTGCCAGCACCGGCGCGGCCTGCGGGTGCTTGAGATCGAGCGTGAGGCTCTCCTTGGAGCGGTTGGTCCAGATGAAGTGCGACGACAGCCCCTTCACGCGCTCGTCGTAGGCGCGCGCGAAGTCGCCGCTGCCCGGTCGCTCGATCTTGATCACGCGCGCACCCAGGTCGGCCAGCTGGCGGGTGCACAGCGGCGCGGCGATCGCGTGCTCCAGCGCGATGACGGTGATGCCTTGCAGCGGCCGCATGGCTCAGAAGCTGCGCGGCAGCCCGAGCACATGCTCGGCCACGTGCGACAGGATGAGGTTGGTCGAGATCGGCGCCACCTGGTACAGCCGCGTCTCGCGAAACTTGCGCTCGACGTCGTATTCGCAGGCGAAGCCGAAGCCGCCATGGAACTGCAGGCAGACATTGGCGGCCTCCCACGACGCCTTGGCGGCGAGGTACTTGGCCATGTTGGCCTCGGCGCCGCACGGCTCGTGCGCGTCGAAAAGCCGGCACGCCTTCCACCGCATCAGGTCGGCGGCCTCGATCTCGATGTGCGCCTCGGCGATCGGGAACTGCACGCCCTGGTTGGCGGCGATGGCGCGGCCGAACACCACGCGGTCCTTCGTGTAGGCACTGACCCGGTCGATGAACCAGCGGCCGTCGCCGATGCATTCGGCCGCGATCAGGGTGCGCTCGGCGTTGAGGCCATCGAGCAGGTACTTGAAACCCTGCCCTTCGGCGCCGATCAGGTTCTCGGCGGGAATCTCCAGGTCCTCGAAGAAGAGCTCGTTGGTCTCGTGGTTGACCATGTTGGGAATCGGCCGCACCGACATGCCCTTGGCCAGCGCGTCGCGGATGTCGACGATGAAGATCGACATGCCTTCGGACTTCTTCGCCACCTCGGCCAGCGGCGTGGTGCGCGCGAGCAGGATCATCAGGTCGGAGTGCTGCACGCGCGAGATCCATACCTTCTGGCCGTTCACGACGTAGCGATCGCCGCGCCGCACGGCGGTCGTCTTGATGCCGGTGGTGTCGGTGCCGGTGCTGGGCTCGGTCACGCCCATCGACTGCAGGCGCAGCTCGCCGCTCGCGATCCGGGGCAGGTAGCTGCGCTTCTGCTCGGGCGAGCCGTGGCGCAGCAGGGTGCCCATGTTGTACATCTGGCCGTGGCAGGCGCCCGAGTTGCCGCCGCTGCGGTTGATCTCCTCCATGATCACCGACGCTTCGGCCAGGCCGAGCCCCGAGCCGCCGTACTCCTGCGGGATCAGCGCGGCCAGCCAGCCGGCGCGGGTCAGCGCATCGACGAAGGCTTCGGGATAGCCGCGCTCGGCGTCGATGCGGCGGTGGTATTCGTCCGGGAACTGCCGGCACAGGTCGCGCACTGCATCGCGGATGTCGCGGTGGTCGTCGGGATGGGTCATGGGGGCGGATCGGTTTAAGTGGTCTAGACCAGTTTTGCGGTGGCTTCCATGGCCAGCAGGCCCTGGCGGTCCCGGGCCCACAGCGCGGCGCTGCGGCCGTCGTCTTCGATGCGGCCGCAGACGCTGAACGGCTCGGTGTCGAACAACGGACTCACGGCCTTGAAATCGAATCGCGCCAGCTGAGCATCGGGACATTGGCGGCGCAGCAGGTCCACCAGCAGCGTGGCGATCAGGGGGCCGTGCACCACGAGGCCGGGATAGCCTTCCACGTCGCGCACGTAGCTGCGGTCGTAGTGGATGCGGTGCCCGTTGAAGGTCAGCGCCGAGTAGCGAAACAGGAGCACCGGGTCGGGCGTGACGGTGCGCGAGAACTGCTCGTCGCTTCGAGCACGCCGCGCCGGCGCCGGCACGGCCTGCGGCTGCGGATGGTCGCGATAGACGATGTCATGCTCCTCCACGATCGCCACGCCCTCGCCCGCCGCGATCTCGTGCCGCACGCGCACGAACACCAGTGCGCCGCTGCGGCCTTCCTTGGCGCTGATGTCCGCGATGCGCGAGGTGCGGGTCACCGCGTCGCCCAGGCGCAGCGGCCTCAGGAACTCGAAGCGCCCGCCGGCCCACATGCGCCGTGGCAGCGGCACCGGCGGCAGGAAGCCGCCGCGCCGCGCGTGGCCGTCGCTGCCCAGGCCGGACTGGCGCTCGCTGGGCAGGAAGTACAGCCAATGCCACAACGGCGGCAGGACATCGCCGCGCTGCGGCGGCGCATCGTCGCGGTCGAGGGTGGCCGACAGGGCGCGCACGGGCGCCAGCGTGAGTTCGTCGGCAGCGAGTTCGACCTTGCCCAGCCAATCGAGCAGGTGAGCGATGTCGGTCATGGCAGCTCCGGGGCGAGGTGGGAAGGGCCGCAGCTTGAGGCCGATGCGCACGTCGCGCAATTCGCGTTTCGGCAACCCCGGGTTTGGCGCGGCTTAAGCGGCGGGCCGTGACCTGCGGCACGCCGCGGGCCGAGCACCGGCGCGGCGCTTGCGCTGGAACAGCCGCGCCGCACGACGCGCCCCGGTGCTTGACGGTCATCAAGCGCGCGCCGGCATGCGCTGGCTATCGTGACCGCGTGAAGTCCAGCAGTCCCGCCCTCCCTCATCGCCGCACCTGGTCGATCGCGGACCTCGGCCTCACCGACCTTCTCAGCGTGCTCGACACCGCCCGCGCGATCAAGCGTGCGGCCCATTCGGGCCGCCCGATGACGCCGCTTCGCGGCAAGCACATCGCGCTGCTCGGCGATCCCACCGGCAGCGGCCCGCAGAGCCTGCAGCGCGCCGCCACCGAACTCGGCGCGCGCGTGAGCCATCTCGATCCCATCGCCGCGGCCGCCGGCAAGGCGGGCCCCGCCGGCACCGCCCACCTGCTGGGGCGCCTGTACGACGCATTGGATTGCAGCGGCATGCCCATGGACGCGATCGAGCGCATCGAACGCGAGGCCGGCGTGCCGGTCTTCAACGGCCTGGCCGGCATCGAGCACCCTGCCCGTGCCATCGGCGAACTGCTCGAGGTTCAGGAGCATGTGAACCCGGCCCTTGCCGGCCTGGCGCTCGACTTCGCCGGCCGCGAGGACACCCCGCGCGCCCAGGCCCTGCTGCGCCTGGCCGAGCGCGCCGGCATGAGCGTGCAGCACGGCGGCGCGCCGCAGCGGCCGGCCGATTTCTCCATCGATGCGCGCGAGCCCGGGCACTGGCACTGCAGCCACGCCGGCCAGCCGATCGACGAAGCAGCCAGCGACGAAGACCACCGCTGCGTCCTGCAGGCGCTGCTGCTGATGGCGCTGGGCTGAGCGCTTGCCGGGCGGCGAGCGCGGAGTCGACCCTTCCCTGGGGTTTGCCCGGGCGCATTTCGCGCGTTTGATGCCCATCAAGCGCCCTGGGGTGCCGGCCGCTAAGGTCCGGCGACCGTCCCGTCTCTTCTCATTCGACCGCAGGAGAACGCCATGGCACCCAACCTCGGAATCATCGACTGCCTGCTGCGCATCACGCTCGGCCTGCTGCTCGTCGCGCTCGCCATCGGCGGCTCGATCGGCGCGTGGGGCTTTGCCGGCATCGCCTTGCTGGTGAGCGGCACGCT
>DATFAY010000469.1:0-2784 GCA_035254085.1 Piscinibacter sp. | reverse complement strand
CACGGCGAGCTTGCTGCGAGCCATCGCGCGCGGGGGCACCGTGCAGCGCATCGTCTATGCGAGCACGACGGGCGTCTACGGCGACTGCGGCGGCGAGCGCTTCGACGAGACGCGGCGCGTCAATCCGGGCACCGACCGCGCACGGCGGCGCGTGGACGCCGAAGCACGCCTGCGCTGGCATGGCCGCGCCAGCGGCGCGCGCGTGTCCATCCTGCGCATCCCGGGCATCTACGCGCGCGATCGTGAGGGCGGCCATCCGCGCGAGCGACTCGAGCGCGGCACGCCGGTGCTGCGCGCCGAGGACGACGTCTACACCAACCACATCCATGCCGACGACCTTGCGCGCGCCTGCGTCGCCGCGCTGGTGCGGGGGCTGCCGCAACGCGTGGTGCATGCCAGCGACGACAGCGAGCTCAAGATGGGCGACTACTTCGACCTCGCGGCCGACCTGTGCGGCCTGCCGCGCCCGCGGCGCATCAGCCGCGACGAGGCGCGCCAGCAGCTGTCGCCGATGGCAATGAGCTTCATGAGCGAGTCGCGACGGCTGTGCAACGACCGCCTGAAGAAGGAACTGCGGCTGGCGCTGCGCTACCCGACGGCGCGCGAGGGACTGTGATGCGGCGGGCGCTCAGAAGCGCCGGCGTCCGCGAAACGGAGGCTGTCCGCGCCAATAGCGGATCATCAGGAAGCCGCCGAGCATGCCGCCGAGGTGCGCGAAGTGGGCGACGCCTTCTTGCGTGCCGGTCACGCCGAAGAAGAGTTCGAGCGCGCCGTAGCCGATCACCAGCGTCCTCGCCTTGAGCGGGATGGGCGGGATGATGAGCATCACGGTGCGGTGCGGGAACATCATGCCGAAGGCGAGCAGCAGGCCGAACAGGCCGCCCGAGGCGCCGAGCGTCGGATAGAAGGAGCCGAGCAGCCAGGTCACGAGCAGCTGGGCGGCGGCGGCGGCGAGCACGCTGGCCGCATAGAACTGCAGGAAGCGCTTCGGACCCCACAGGCGCTCCAGCTCCGAGCCGAAGGTCCACAGGCCGATCATGTTGAAGAACAGGTGCCCGAAGTTGCCATGCAGGAACGCATAGGTCACGACCTGGAAGGGCAGGAAGTGCGGCCCGATGGGCCACAGCGCGAGCCAGTTGCTGAGCAACTGCCCGGTCAGCGAATCGAGGAAGAACGCCGCGACGTTGATCAGCAGCAGGGCTTGGGTCACGGGTGGCAACGGGGGCATGCGCGGGCGTCCTGAAAGCGGAATGCCAAGCGTACCGTCTTTTCGGTGCCTGCCGCCCGATCGCGCCGCGCACGGGCCGAACAGATGAGGGATTGGTGCCGGAGGCCGGAATCGAACCGGCACGGTGTTGCCACCGGCAGATTTTGAGTCTGCTGCGTCTACCGATTTCGCCACTCCGGCTGTGGAAGGCGCGGGACCGCTGGAAGGGGCCGGATTATGGCACGAGCGGCCTGCGCAAAGCCTCGCGGCGGCGTGCCGATCCGGCGTGCGCCACAATCGCGCCATGGCCTCACGCAAGATCCAGTACCCCACCGTCGAAGACGTGATCGGCAACACGCCGCTGGTGCGGCTGGTGCGCCTGCCGGGCCTGGCCAACGAGCAGCGCGGCAACGTGATCCTCGCCAAGCTCGAGGGCAACAACCCGGCCGGCTCCGTGAAGGACCGTCCGGCCATCAGCATGATCCGCCGTGCCGAGGAGCGCGGCGAGATCAAGCCGGGCGACACGCTGATCGAGGCCACCTCGGGCAACACCGGCATCGCGCTCGCGATGGCCTCGGCGATGCGCGGCTACCGCATGCTGCTGATCATGCCCGAGGACCTGAGCGTCGAACGCGCGCAGACGATGAAGGCCTTCGGCGCGGAGCTGATCCTCACGCCGCGCTCGGGCGGCATGGAGTACGCGCGCGACCTGGCCGAGCAGATGCAGCGCGACGGCAAGGGCCGCGTGCTCGACCAGTTCGCCAATGCCGACAACCCGCGCATCCACTACGAGACCACCGGACCCGAGATCTGGCGCGACACCAAGGGCCAGGTCACGCACTTCGTGAGCGCGATGGGCACCACCGGCACGATCACCGGCACCTCGCGCTTCCTCAAGGAGAAGAACAAGGCCGTCCGCGTCATCGGCGCGCAGCCCAAGGAAGGATCGCGCATCCCCGGCATCCGCAAGTGGCCCGAGGCCTACATGCCCAAGATCTACGACCCGGCCTGGATCGACGACACCGTCTCGGTGAGCCAGGCCGATGCCGAGGACATGGCGCGGCGCCTGGCGCGCGAGGAAGGCCTGTTCGCCGGCATCTCCGCCGCGGGCGCGCTGTGGGTGGCGCTCGAGGTCGCCAAGACCGTGGAGAACGCGACCATCGTCTTCGTCGTCTGCGATCGCGGGGACCGCTATCTCTCGACCGGCGTCTTCCCTGCATGAGCACTGAGGCCGCGTACCGGTACTGCCCGCAGTGCGCGACCGCGCTGCAGATGCTGACCGCGCAGGAAGACGGCGGCCCCAAGCAGCGCCTGCGCTGCCCCGCGTGCCGCTGGACCCACTGGAACAACCCGACGCCCGTGCTGGCCGCCGTGATCGAACTGGCGGATCGCGGCGGGCAACTGCTGCTCGCGCGCAACGCGGCCTGGCCGGGCAAGTTCTTCGGCCTCATCACCGGCTTCATGGAGGCGGGCGAGACGCCCGAGCAGGGCATCGCGCGCGAGGTGGCCGAAGAGACCTCGCTGCAGGTCGACGCGCTCGCGCTCGTCGGCGTCTACGATTTCCAGCGCATGAACCA
>DATFAY010000468.1:0-9751 GCA_035254085.1 Piscinibacter sp. | reverse complement strand
TAGCGATGCCTGAACGCCGCCTTGCGCTTGTTCACGAACGCGTCCATGCCTTCCTTCTGGTCGTCGGTCGCGAACAGCGAATGGAACATGCGGCGCTCGAACTGGATGCCTTCGGCGAGCGGGCCCTCGTAGGCGCGGTTCACGCATTCCTTGGCCATCATCACGCTCGGGCCGCTGAACTCGCAGATGTTCTTCGCGGCCGCGAGCACGGTGTCCATGAGCTCGGCCGCCGGCACCACCCGCGAGACCAGGCCGGCGCGTTCGGCCTCGGCCGCATCCATCATGCGGCCGGTGAGCGCGAGGTCCATCGCCTTGGCCTTGCCAACCGCGCGCGGCAGCCGCTGGGTGCCGCCCGCGCCGGGGATGATGCCCAGCTTGATCTCGGGCTGGCCGAAGCGGGCGTTGTCGGCCGCGATGATGATGTCGCACATCATTGCCAGCTCGCAGCCGCCACCGAGCGCGAAGCCGGCCACCGCGGCGATCACCGGCTTGCGCACGCTGCGGATCGTCTCCCAGTTGCGGGTGATGTAGTCGTTCTTGTAGACGTCCATGTAGCTCCAGCTCGCCATCGCCGCGATGTCGGCGCCGGCGGCAAAGGCCTTCTCGCTGCCGGTGATGACGATGCAGCCGATGGCGTCGTCGGCATCGAACTGGCGCAGCGCCGCGCCGAGCTCGTCCATCAGCCCGTCGTTGAGCGCATTGAGCTGCTTGGGGCGGTTGAGCGTGACGACGGCGGTCTTGCGCTCGCCGTCGCCGCGAATGTCGGTGAGGATGAATTCGTGGGCCATGGGCACTCTCCTTGTCTGCGTGTGCCCGCCACTATAGGGCGGCAGCCCGGCCCATCCGCTAGCGGGCCGCGAGCTGCGGCTTGCGCTTGATGACGAGGTCGATGAAGGTGCTGCTGTCCTGGTGGATCAGGATGCGCGCGGGCAGGTAGGCGAGCGTGGGCGCGAACCAGATCTCCGCCGCCAGGTCGCCGCCGGGGCGCGACACGCGCCGCGGCTGCAGGTGCACGGCCTGCACGGCGCCGAACGGCGTGTACAGCGTCTCCTCGCCGAGCACGTCGTAGACCCAGCGGTCGACATGGCGCGGCAACGCGAGCGGCACCTCGATCGTGCGCCCCGGCGTCAGCAGTTCGGGGTGCAAGGTGAAGAGGTAGGTCAGCTGCACGAACTGGCTGGCCTGGTCCTGCACGCCGGGCCACGGCGGCAGCCGCTGGCCGTTGGGCAGCAGCACGCCATCGGGCTCGAAGCGGATGGTCGCCTGGCGCCGATCGCGGCCGATCAGCTTCTGCTCTTCGTCGTAGCGCTCGGGCACCAGACCGTCGGGCGAGAGGTGGCCGTCGCTGGTCATGCGGCGGGTGTACAGCGGGCTGAACGGCAGGCCGACGACGACGTCGAGGTGCACCTGGTAGCGCCCACCGGCGTGCACCCATTCCACCTGCGCGCCGCCATGGATCTCGCCGCGCCAGTAGCCGGTGAGCACGTAGCTGACCCGCGTGGACACCGGCCACTCGAACGACGGCGCGCTGGCGGCCGTGGCGGGTGCGGACGCGGCATCCTGGGCGGGCGCCATCTCGGGGGCAGGCGGCTCGCCCGGCACCTCGCCGGGTGACTCTTGCGGCGATTCGACGGGAGGCGGCTCGGGCGGCGCCTGCGCCACCACCTGCGGCTCGGGTGCGGAGGCCGCGGGCAGCGCCGGCGCCGCCGCGCGCCGCCGGGGCGCTCGCGGCACGGACGGCGCAGGAGCCCGCACGACCGGCGGCGGCACGCTGGGTTCCATCTCGCGCACGTACAACACCTCGAGCCGCGGCGGCATCGCGGCGCCGCTGTCGAACAGGGAGAACCGGTCGGCGACTTCGTCGGCCACGCAGCCGTGCACCAGGGCCACCAGTGTGATCAGCGTGGCGGCGCCGGCGCGACGCTGCCACGACTCGCCCGCGCTCACGAGCGCTCGCCACGGGCTGGCGGCACGCAGTCGCCTCAGCCGCCGAACCATGCCTTGCGCAGCGCCGCCACCGGCCGCTGCGCCTTCGTGTCCACCGCGAGCGCGATCGTGCCGGCGGCCTCGTCCTCGCGCGGCAGGGTCAGCGTGAGCGTTAGCATGCGCTGGTCGCGAGACAGCAGCAGCGCGCTGGTCGCGCCGACGCTCATCAGCCGCTGCGCGTCGTCGATGCGGCGAATGCGCCAGCCGTCGAGGGCGATCAGCTCGTCGCCGGCCGACACCCCGGCGCGTTCGGCCGCACCGCCGCGCATCACGTGCGTGACCTTGACGCCGGTCAGCGCGCTTTCGCTCACGCGCAGGCCGAGCCGCTGGGCCAGGGTGGGTGCCTGCGCCTGCCACTGCACGCCGACGTGCTCCAGCAGCATCTTCAGCGGCAGATCGTCGGTGCCGTGCACGAAGGCGTCGAGTTCGGCGTCCAGCGACCGACCGGCCACCTCGCGCAGGGCCCGGCGCACGTCTTCTTCGCCGATCGGGCCACCGCCGCTGGCCGCCCACAGGGTGCGCATCACGTCGTCGAGCGACCCTCTGGCAGAGCGCAGCGTCAGGTCCAGCGCGAGCGCGACCAGCGCGCCCTTGGTGTAGTAGCTGATCGTCGCGTTGGGCGTGTTCTCGTCGCTGCGGTAGTACTTGACCCAGGCGTCGAAGCTCGCCTGCGCCACGCTTTGCACCTTGCGCCCCGGCATGCCGAGCACGCCGCTCACGTTCTTGGCGACGAGCTTCAGGTAGCGCGCCTCGTCGATCAGGCCCGCGCGCAGCAGCAGCAGGTCGTCGTAGTAGGAGGTGAAGCCCTCGAAGAACCACAGCAGTTCGGTGTAGTTCTCGCGGGTGAAGTCATAAGGCGCGAACTCGCGCGGCTTCAGGCGCTTGACGTTCCAGGTATGGAAGTACTCGTGGCTGATCAGCCCGAGCAAGGTCACGTAGGCATCGGTGAGCTCGGTCTTGCCCTTTTGCGGCAGGTCGCGCCGCGCGGCGATGAGCGCGGTGCTGGCGCGGTGCTCCAGGCCGCCGTAGCCGTCGTCCACGGCATTGAGCATGAAGACGTAGCGCTCGAAGGGCGGCTTGCCGCGCCCGTGCCAGAACGCGATCGCGGTCTCGCACACCCGCTGCGCATCGGCCATCAGCCGCTCGCCGTCGAAGTCGGGCAAGGTGCCGGCGATCACGAACTCGTGCGGCACGCCCTGCGCCACGAATCGGCCGCGCCAGAAGTTGCCGAGCTCGACCGGGTGATCCACGAACTCGTCGTAGTCGGCGGCCTGGTAGCGGCCACGGCCCGCCGCGTCGACCTTGGCGGGCTTCATCGCGGTGGCGACCTCCCAGTCGCGCGGCAGCTGGCGGATCTCCAGCTCGTGCGGCTCGTCTTCGCGACCTTCGACCCGCAGCGCGAGGCTGGTGCCGTTGAAGAAGCCGCGCCGCGCGTCGAGGAAGGCCGCGCGCACGGAGGTGTCGAAGGCGTAGGCGAGGTAGGTGAGCGTGAGCGCCGCGCGGCCCTCGCATTCGACTTCCCAGGCGGCCTTGTCCAGCTGGCGCAAGGGCAGCGAGCGCGTGCCCTGCGAGGCCTGCAGCGACGACAGGTGGCGCGCGAACTCGCGCACCAGGTAGCTGCCGGGGATCCAGACCGGCAGGCTCAGCCGCTGCCGGGACGCGGGATTGGGAACCGTCAGCGTGACGCGAAAGAGGTGGGCGTGCGCGTCGGCGATGTCAATGCGGTAGGAGATCATCAGGCGGTCGGTCGGCGTTGGGCCGGCCGATTGTCGCCTCAGAGGCCGCGAGCGCCTGCGCCCTCGTCGCCGGCGGGGTTGCCGCGGCCGGCGACCGCCCGCGCCGGCCTCAACCGGCCTTGCGCGTCAGCCCGGCAAAGCGCTTCTCGAGCTGCTCGCCGTTCAAGGCGCCCGGCACGCGCTGGCCGTCCTCGAACACGAGGGCCGGCGTGCCGTTCACGCGGTGCTTGCGGCTGAGCGCCAGGTTGCGCGACAGGGCGGCCACGTCGCACTGGCCGATCGAGCGCGCCGGCGGGGCGCCCTCCAGCATCCAGTCGCGCCAGGCCTTGGTGTTGTCCTTGGCGCACCAGATGTTGCGCGCCTTCTCAGGGGAATCGCCGCCGAGGATGGGGATCACGAAGGTGTAGACGGTGACGTTCTTCACCTGCTGCAGCTCGCGCTCGAAGCGCTTGCAGTAGGTGCAGTTCGGGTCGGCGAAGACCGCCAGCTTGCGCGCCCCGGTGCCCTGCTTCCAGACGATCGCATCCTTCAGCGGCAGCGCAGAGAAGTCGATGGCCGTGAGCTTGGCCACGCGCGCCTCGGTGAGGTTGGTGCGCGTCTTGGTCTCGAGCATCTGGCCCTCGATCAGATGGTTGCCCTGCTCGTCGGCGTAGAAGATGTCGCTGCCCACGCGCAGCTCGTACAAGCCGGGAATCGGCGTCTTGCTGATCTCGTCGATCTTGGGGAAGTCCGGCATGCGATCGGCGATGTTCTTGCGGATCGCGGCGTCGTCGGCACGCGCGGGCTGGCCGAGCGTCACCGCGCACAGCAACGCGAGAAAAACGGCGAACGGGAGGCGGCGATGGGACGGAAGCGGGATGGCCATGGGTGTCTTTCGGCGGCGCGCCGCTCGCATTCAGGAGGCGAGTGCGCGGGCGGTGAGCCAGCGTTTGACGAGCGGCAGGTGGTTGACCAGAGTCAGCCCGCGGTTGCGAAGTTCCCGCACCGCGGGCGTGGAGTGCGCAAAAAGTTGCAGCAGCCCGTCGGTGAGTTCGGCCATCGCCCAGGTCGGCGCCAGGCGCTCGCGCGCGTAGCGGCGCAGCAGCTTGGCGTCGCCCGGCTCGCGCCAGGGCTCGCGCTCGGCGATCACCCGCGCCAGGGTGACCACGTCGGCGAGACCGAGGTTCAGGCCTTGCCCGGCCAGCGGGTGCACTACATGCGCGGCGTCGCCCAGCAGCGCCCAGCCGGAGCCGCACACGGCGCTGGCGTGGGCCCGCATCAGCGGCCAGGCGGTGCGCTCGCCGGCCAGCTTCAGCTCGCCGGCCGCGCCGCCGGTCGCGTCCATCAGCGCCTGCTCGAAAGCCGGGGCCGCAAGCGCCAGCAGCGCCTCGGCGCGTTCGCGCGGCAGCGACCACACCAGCGCATACGACGACTGCGGCAGCGGCGTGTCGAAAGGCAGCAGCGCCAGCACGTCGGGTGAACGGAACCATTGGCGCGCGGTGTGCAGGTGGCCGCGGCTGCTGGTCAGGCGTGCGGCGATCGCCAGGTGCCCGTAGTCGACGCGCTCGAATCGCACGCCCAGCGCCTCGCGCGTGCCGGACGCCTTGCCTTCGCACAGCGCCGTGAGCGAGGCCTGCACCTGGTCGTCTTGCACGACGCTCACGTGCGGCGCGAACGAGATCGCAGAGGCGAGCTGCTGCTCGAGCGCGGCGGCGTCGACGATGTGCGCGAGCTCGCCCACGCGGGCCTCCCACGCCGAGAACTCCAGCGCATCGCGGCCGGAATCGCCTTCGATGCGCATCTCGTGCACGGCCGTGGCGGCGTGCGCGGGCAGCGCGTCCCAGACCTTCAGGCCCTGCAGCAGCGCCACCGAGGTGGCGCTCAGCGCATAGGCACGCACGTCGGGGCCGCCCTCGCGGCGCGCCGGATCGGGGCGAAGCGCCACCTGCAGGCCCTGGCGCGCCAGGGCCAGCGCGAGGCTTTGCCCCACGATGCCCGAGCCGCGCACCAGCACATCGAAGCGTTTCATCATCGCCGCGGATTGTAGAGACGCGGCCATCTCCCTGGTGGCGACGACCGGGGCACAATTTGGCCCTCACAAGGAACGATCACGATGTCTGTCTGGATTCGCCGCGGGGCCTGGGCGCTCGCCGGCCTGGTGTTGGCGGTGGCCGCGCTGGCCACCTGGTTCGTCGCCACCTTCGATGCCAATCGTTACAAGAGCGTGGCCATCGATTGGATGAAGACCCACCGCAACCGCACCCTGGCCATCGACGGCCCGATCGAGCTCAAGGTGTTTCCGCGGCTGGCCGTGAAGCTGTCCAAGGTGAGCCTGAGCGAGGCCGGCCGCAGCGACACCTTCGCCTCGCTCGACGAGGCCGGCCTGGCGGTCGACGTGCTGCCGCTGCTGCGCGGCGAGCTGGTCATCGGCCGCGTCGACGCCAAGGGCGTCCGCCTGGCGTGGCAGCGCAATGCCAAGGGCAAGAGCAACATCGATGACTTGCTGCAGTCGGAGCCGGCCCAGCCGGGCCAGAGCAAGCCGATGCGCTTCGACATCAGCGGCATCGAGCTGGCCGACGTGCAGGCGCGCCTGAAGGACGAAGCCGGCGGCCTGAACGGCAGCGTGACGCTCAAGCACCTGCAGGCCGGGCACCTTGCCAACGGCGTGGAGGCGCCGGTCAAGCTCGACGCGCGCTTCGAGCTCAGCCAGCCCGCGGTCAAGGGCGACCTGAGCGGCGACACCCGCCTGACCCTCGACACCGTGAGCGGGTCGGCCTCGCTGCGCGACATGAATCTCGCCTTCAAGGGCGACGCGCCCGGCGCCACCGCCATCGATGCCGCGCTCAAGGGCAGCGTGGCCTGGGACGGCGCCAAGAAAAGCGTCGATGCGCAATCCTTCGCGCTCAAGCTGAGCGGCCACACCGGTGCGCTCAAGCACGACGGCAGCACGATCGACATCGAGCGCTTCGCCTTCGACCCGGCGCACAAGGCCCTCACCCTGCGCAAGCTGCAGGCGCGCGTGAAAGGCCTGCAAGGCGGCCAGCCTCTCAGCCTGGACCTCGACTGGCCCGAGCTCGCCGTGAGCGGCGACAAGCTGAGCGGCAGCGCCTTCAGCGGCAAGCTCAGCCGCGGCGGCGAGATGCCCTTGAGCGCGAACTTCAAGAGCAGTGCGCCCAGCGGCAACTTCGACGCGGTGCGCCTGCCCGGCTTCGAGGCGCAACTCCAGAGCAACGCGCCCCAGCGCAAGCTGACCGGCACGCTGCGCAGCGACCTGACCGTCAAGCCGACGCCCGCGTCGCTGACGCTGGACCGCCTGGACCTGCAGGCGAAGGTCGAGGAGCCCGGCCAGGCCGCGCTGTCGCTCGGCACCCGCGGCAGCGCCGTCGCCTCGGCGCAGCGCTCGAGCTGGAACCTGACCGGGCAGCTCAACGAGAACCGCTTCGCCAGCGAAGGCACCGCGACCTTCGCGGGCGACACGCCGAGCATCAACGCCAAGGCGCGCTTCGACGCCCTCGACCTGAACCGGCTGATGTCGCCCGGCTCGAGCGCGCCCAAACCCACCACGACGGCCGCCAGCAACACGCCGGTCGACCTGAGCGCGTTGCGCAGCGTCAACGGTCAGTTCAGCGTGAGCGCGGCGCGCTTCGCCTTCCAGCAATACCGGGTGGCCGACGCGCGCATCGAGGCGTCGTTGGACGGCGGCATGCTGCGCATCACCGACCTGCAGGGCAAGGCCTGGGGCGGCCAGCTCAACGCCACCGCGTTCGCCGATGCGCGCGCCAGCCGCGTCGCGATCAAGGGCGCGGCCACCGGCGTCAACATCAACGCGCTGGTCAAGGACGTGGCGGCCAAGGACTGGATCGAAGGCACCGGCCGCGTCGCCTGGGACCTCGACACCGCAGGGCGCAGCGTCAACGAGATGCGCTCGCGGCTCAAGGGCAGCGCGGCGCTGCTGCTGCGCGACGGCGCGGTCAAGGGCATCAACCTCGCCAAGTCGCTGCGCCAGGCCAAGGCCGCGCTGTCGATGAAGCAGGACGCGGTGCAAAAGGCCAACCAGGTCGAGAAGACCGACTTCAGCGAGCTGTCGGCCACCTTCCAGGTCAACGACGGCGTGGCGCGCAACCGCGACCTCGACATGAAGAGCCCGTTCCTGCGGCTGGGCGGCGAAGGCGCGATCGACATCGGACGCGGGCGCATCGACTACCTCGCGCGTGCGACCGTGACCTCCACGGCCAAGGGCCAGGACGCCGGCGACCTGGCGGCGCTCAAGGGACTCACGGTGCCGGTGCGGCTCAGCGGCCCGTTCGAATCGCTCGACTGGAAGATCGAATGGTCTGCTGTCGCTGCCGGCGTGGTCACGCGGCAGATCGAGAACAAGCTGGGCGAGGCGCTGGGCGTGCGCCCGCCCGCCAACGCGGCGTCCAAGCCTTCGCCCCAGGACCTGCTCAAGAAGGGCTTGAAGGGATTGTTCAAGTGAGCGACGTGACGCTGCGCCTGGCCGCGCTCAACGTGTACCCGGTCAAGAGCTGCGCAGGCGTTGCGCTGGAGCACGGCCTGCTGGTCGAGACCGGCCTCGAGCTCGACCGCGCCTGGATGGTGGTCGACGCCGAGCGGCGCTTCGTCACCCAGCGCGATCTGCCGCGCATGACGCTGATCCGCCCCACCCTCAAGCACTTCGAGCTGGTGCTTCGCGCGCCCGGCATGCTGGCGCTGCACCTGGCGATCGACGCGGTCGAAGAGCGTTGCGGCGCGACGGTGTGGGACGACGAGGTCGCCGCCTACGACATGGGCGACCTGGCCGCGCAGTGGTTCAGCGACTTCCTGGGCCGGCCGCTGCGGCTGGTGCGCTTCGACCCGCAACAGCGGCGCCTGTCGAACCGGCAATGGACCGGCCCCATCGAGGCCGAGAACGCGTTCTCCGACGGCTATCCGATCACGGTGGTGTCCTCGGCCAGCCTCGACGAACTGAACCGCCGCCTGCAGGCCGGCGGCGAGGCCCCCGTCACGATGGCGCGCTTTCGGCCCAACCTCGTGCTCGACGGCCTGAGCGCGCACGACGAAGACCACCTCGACGAAATCCGCTTCGACACCGACGACGGGCCGGTGCGCCTGAAGGTCGTCAAGCCCTGCCCGCGCTGCCCCATCCCCGACATCGACCCGGCCACCGCCGCGCAAGGGCATGCGGTGACCGACGCGCTGCTCGGCTACCGCGCCAATGCGCGCCTGAACGGGGCCGTCACCTGGGCCATGAACGCCGTCCTCGTCGAGGGTGTCGATCGTGCGCTGCGCGTGGGCATGGCCGGATCGGCGGGATACCGCTTCGAATGAGCCGCCTGTCCAGCTGGCACCTGTTCGCCATCTGCGTGCTGACCTGGGGCACGACCTGGCATGCCATCACCTACCAGATCGGCCACACCGCGCCCGACGTGGGCGTGGCGATGCGCTTCGCGCTGGCCGGCGCGAGCGTGCTGCTGCTGTGCGCCTGGCGCGGCCTGCCGCTGCGCTTTCCCGCACGCGACCACGCGCTCTTCGCGCTGCAGGGCGTGTTCATGTATGGCGTGTCGTACGTGTGCGTGTACCTCGCCGAGCAGCACCTGCCCTCGGGCCTGGTGGCGGTGGGCTATTCGGCTTCGCCGCTGATCACGGGGCTGGGCGCGCACTGGCTGTTCGGCGTGCCGACCTCGCGCCGCTTCCTGGGCGGCGGCGCCCTCGGGCTGGCCGGCGTGGCACTCATCTTCTGGCCCGAGTTCGGCAAGGCCGCGCAAGGCGAGTCGACCGCCTGGGGAGCCGTGTTCACGGTCGCCTCGGTGCTGCTGTCGTCGGTGGGCAGCCTCGCGGCCAGCCGCAACCGCTCGCGCGGCCTGCCGCTGTGGCCGGCCCTGGGCTGGGGCATGCTCTACGGCGCGGCGGCGAGCGCGTCGATCGCGCTGGCGCAGGGGCATTCGTTCGCGCTGCCGGCCGTGGTGTCGTGGTGGGTGTCCCTGCTGTACCTGGCGCTGGCCGGGTCGGTGATGACCTTCGCCTGCTACCTCACGCTGCAGGACCGCATC
>DATFAY010000467.1:0-6714 GCA_035254085.1 Piscinibacter sp. | reverse complement strand
ACTTGCAGCACGGCGGGGCCGCCGCAGCATTCGGCGTAGTCGAGCTCGAACGCGAAGGTGCCGGTCGGGCCGGTGTAGGTGGCCAGGCTGGTGATCGGCGCCGTCGGGCCGGGGTTGAAGCCGAGATTGATGCCGCCGATGATGAGCGTCAGGCCGTCGTCGTGCGTGACGGTGAACTGCTGGCCGTTCGTCACGCTCACCATGCCGGTGAACTGCACGAAGGTACCGGTCGTGCCGTTGTCCATCAGCGAGGCCAGCGTTCCCGCGGTGTTTTCGGTGATGTTGAAGGCGCTGCTGCTGGCCAGCCAGGTGCCCACCGAGACGCTCGTTCCGGAGAAGTTGAAGGGCGAGGTGACGTCGAAAGTGACGTCAGGCGCCACCAGCGGCACGTTGGCCGGCGTGGCGCTGAGGGTCACCGCCTCGGGGACGTGCCACAGCTTGCCCGCTGCCGTGTTGGCGGCGGCACTGAGGCTGGCGGCGGCCATCGCGAGCGCGATGGCGGTTTTCTGCAGGGTCGACATGGGACTCCTCCGGCAAGGTTGTTTGAAAATCGATCGGCCAGCGTCCGGTCGACGCGGGACGGTCTCTTTCAACATAGTTCATCCGACGGCGAGCCGGCCCCCTCATCCGTGGGGAGGATTTCTGCTGAGGCCGCTGCGCTCCCCGCGACTCAGGCGGCCAGCCAGCGCACGATCTCCTCGACCACCTCTTCCAGCGGCCGGGTCGCGTCGACCACCTTCACGCCGGGCTCGCCGTCGGGGCGCTCCAGCGCCTCGAACTGGCTCGCGACCAGGCTGGACGGAAAGATGTGGCCGCGGCGGCCGGACACCCGCTGCAGCGCGGTGGCCTGGTCGATGTCGAGGAACACCAGGCGCAGGTCGGGCGAGCGCTGGCGCAGGACCTCGCGGTAGCTGCGCCGCAGCGCCGAGCAGGCCAGCACGATGGGGGCGGGCGTGTCGTGCAGCAGGTCGCGCAGGCGCTCCAGCCAGTTCTGCCGGTCGGCGTCGGTGAGGGCGATGCCGCGCTTCATCTTCTCGACGCTGGCCGGCGCATGGAAGTCGTCGCCCTCGACCATCGGCCAGCCCAGCCGATCGGCGCAGGCTCTTGCGACGCTGGACTTGCCGCTGCCGGCGACGCCCATCACCACCACCTTGGCCGCGGCCACCACTCGCGCGTTCATGCCAGCGATGCTCCCGGCCGCGCGGCGCCGAAGCGAACGCTGACCCGCAGCCCGCCCAAGGGCGAGTCGGCGAGCTCGACCCGCCCGCCGTGGCGCGTCGCCACGCTGCGCACGATGGCCAAGCCCAGCCCGCTGCCCTGTTCGTCGTGGCCCGCGCGCCGGTAGAAGCGGTCGAAGACGCGATCGCGCTCGGACGGCGGGATGCCAGGGCCGGCGTCGTCGACCTGCAGCAGCGGCTCGCCGCCCTCGAGCGCCACCCGCACGCGCACCGGCGCGCCCGGCGGGGAGTAGCGCACCGCGTTGTCGGTGAGATTGCGCGCCAGCACCGCCAATGCCGCCCCGTCGCCCTCCAGCGGCACAGCCGCATCGGCCACGAACTCGATGCGGCTGCCGCGGGCGTGCGCCAGCGGCACGGTGTCGGCCACGGCCTGGCGAGCGACCTCGCTCAGATCCAAGGGCCCGGTGCTGGCTGGCGCCGCGCCGGGCTCGCTGCGTGCCAGCGCCAGCAACTGCTCGACCAGGCGCGCCGCGCGCTCGATGCCTTCGGCCAGCGCCTCGGTCGCGTCGCGCCGGGCGGCTTCGTCCGGGGCGCGCCGCAGCAGCTGCAATTGCAGCTTGAGCGCGGTCAGGGGCGATCGCAGTTCGTGCGCGGCGTCGGCGACGAAGGCACGCTGCGTGTCCAGCGACTGCGCCAGGCGCTGCAGCAGCGCGTTGAGCGCGCGCACCAGCGGCGACACCTCTTCGGGCAGACCCTGCGTGGGCAGCGGCTCGAGCGACTTCTCGCCGCGGCGCCGCACGTCGGCCGCCACCTCGCGCAGCGGCCGCAGGGTGAGCGCGGCCACCCACCAGACGACCAGCGCCATCAGCGGCGCGATGATCAGGAGCGGCGCGACGCTGCGCAGCGCCGCGTCGGCCGCGAGGCGCTGGCGGATCTGCAGCGGCTGCGCCACTTGGATCACCCGCTCGGGCGTTGCGACGCTGAAGGTGCGCCACAGCTGCCCGGCCACCGCGACGTCGGCGAAGCCCAGCAGCGCACGCGCCGGCAGCTCGGGGTGCGGGCGCGAGGCGTAGATGCTGCGCCCGTCCACCGTCCAGATCTGCACCACGAAGTCCAGCTGCTGGTCGGCGAAGGCGCGCGCCTGGTCCGGGGCGATCTCGCCCTGGTCGCGCAGCGACAGCGCCATCTGGCGCAGCTGGTAGTCGAACAGCGACTCGGTTTCCGCGAGCACGTTGCGATAGGTCACCGCGCCCATCACCGCCGCCGCGATCGCGAGCATCGCCAGCAGGGCCAGCAGCAGCCGCACGCGCAGCGAATTCACGGCGTCTCGCCCCGCTGCGCGTCGCCGACGAAATAGCCCACGCCGCGCACGTTCTGGATGAAGTCGGCGCCGAGCTTGCGGCGCAGCTGGTGGATGTAGACCGACACCGCGTTGCTCTCGATCTCCTCGCCCCAGCCATAGAGGCGGTCCTCGAGCTGGGCACGCGACAGCAGCGCGCCCGGGCGCTGCATCAGCGCCTCGAGCACCGCGAACTCGCGCGCCGACAGCAGCACCGGCACGCCGTCCTTGGTGACGCGGTGCGTGGCCGGGTCCAGCGTCACGCCGGCGTGGGCGAGCACGGGCTCGGCACGGCCGCTGTGGCGGCGCATCACCGCGCGGATGCGGGCGTTGAGCTCGTCCAGTTCGAAGGGCTTGACGAGGTAGTCGTCGGCGCCCGCGTCCAGCCCGGCCACCCGGTCGCCCAGGGCGTCGCGCGCGGTCAGCACGATGACGGGCGTGCGGTCCTGGCGCGCGCGCAGGCCGCGCAGCACGTCCAGGCCGTCGGCGGCGCCCGCGCCGGCAGCGGTGCCCGCGCCGCGCGGCAGGCCGAGATCGAGCAGCACCAGGTCGAAGCGCTCGCTGGCGAGCGTCGCCTGCGCGGCGGTGGTGTCGCGCACCCAGTCGACCGCATGGCCGTCCAGGCGCAGCGCGCTGCGCAGGCTGTCGCCGATCATGCGGTCGTCTTCGACGAGGAGCAGGCGCATCGAACCAGTGGGGCAGCCGGGGACCGAAAAGCATACCCGCAGCGGGCGCCCGGCCTGCACGGGCGGCCTGCCGCGGCAACGGGTATCGTGCGTGCTGATGTCCCGCTGATGCCTCGCCAAAGCCGCCCATGCCCAAAGTCCTGCGCAACACCCTGCTCTCCGTCCGCGACCTGTTGGTCACTGCGGGGCCGTTCCTCCTGGTGGCGCTGGTGCTGCTGGTGGTCGCGTATTTCGCGCTCGATCCGACGCCCCCGCGCAAGGTCGTCCTCGCCACCGGCCCGGACCAAGGCGGCTACGCCGAGTTCGGCAAGCGCTATGCCGCCGCCCTCAAGCAGCGCGGCATCACCGTGCAGTTGCGCACCACCCAGGGCGCGGCGGAGAACCTGCGGCTGCTGCTCGACCCGAAATCGGGCGTGGACCTCGCCTTCGTGCAAGGCGGCGCCGGCGAGAAGGCGCGCAGCCAGGCCGACGCCGAGGCACTGGTTTCGCTGGGCAGCCTGTTCTACGAGCCGGTGTGGCTGTTCTACCGCGAGGACTCGGCGCAGCGGCTGCTCAAGAGCGACACGCTCACCAGCCTCACGCAGCTGGCGGGCTGGAAGCTCAACATCGGCGCGCGCGGCAGCGGAGCGCCCAACCTGATGCGCAAGATGCTCGATGCCAACCGCATCGATCAGTCCACCATCACCTTGCTGCGGCTGGAGCAGACGCCCGCGGTGGTGGGCCTGCTGGGCGGCGAGATCGACGCGCTCGTGTTCGCCTCCGCGCCGGAGTCGCTGATGGTGCAGATGCTGCTGCAGACGCCTGGCATCAAGCTGTTCGACTTCGCGCAGGCAGAAGCCTATTCGCGGCGCTTCCCGTTCATGAGCCCCGTGATCCTGCCGCGCGGCGTCGTGGACCTGGCCAAGGACGTGCCGCCCGTCGACGTGCACCTGGTGGCGCCCACGGCCGCGCTGGCCGCCAAGCGCGAGACGCACCCGGCGCTGATCCAGCTGTTCGTCCAGGCGGCGCAGACCATCCATGGCGAGGCGGGCTGGTTCCAGCGCAAGGGCGAGTTTCCCAGCGCCAAGAACACCGAGTGGCCGCTGTCGAAGGAAGCCGATCGCTTCTACCGCAACGGGCCGCCGCTGCTGCAGCACTACCTGCCGTTCTGGCTGGCCAACCTGATCGACCGCATGTGGGTGGCGCTGGTGTCGATCGTGGCCATCCTGATCCCGATGTCGCGCGTCGTGCCGCCGTTGTACGAGTTCCGCATCCGCTCGCGCATCTTCCGCTGGTACGGCCAGCTGCGCGCGGTCGAGAACGACCAGGGCCGGCGCGGCGCCGGCGAGCTGCTCAGGGACCTGGACACGATCGAGTCGAAGGTCGAGAACGTGACCGTGCCGCTGAGCTACGCGGACGAGCTGTACGCGCTGCGCAGCCACATCAGCCTGGTGCGGCAGCGATTGCAGAGCAGCCAGGAAGGGATGGGATGAATTCGCCGAACAAGCCGCCGCGTGTCGTCATCATCGGCTGCGGTTTCGGCGGCCTCGAGGCGGTGCGTGCTCTGTCGCGCGCCGAGCTCGAGATCACGCTCGTCGACCGGACCAACCACCACCTGTTCCAGCCGCTGCTGTACCAGGTGGCGACCGCCGGACTCAGTGCGCCGGCGGTGAGCGCACCGATCCGCCACGTGCTGCGCCGCCAGATGAAGCGTGGCAACCTCACGGTGCTGCAGGCCGAGGTGACCGGCATCGATGCGGCGCAGCGGCGCGTGCTGCTCGACGGCGGCGATGCCCTGGCCTACGACCACCTCATCGTCGCCGCCGGGGCCACCCACAGCTACTTCGGCCACGACGACTGGGCCGCCGCGGCGCCGGGGCTGAAGACGCTGGCCGACGCCTTCGACGTGCGGGGGAGGGTCATCGGCGCCTTCGAGCGCGCCGAGCGTTGCACCAGCGAAGACGAGCGCGCGCCGTGGATGACCTTCGTGGTGATCGGCGCCGGGCCGACCGGCGTCGAGATGGCCGGCACCATGAGCGAGATGGCGCAGCACACCCTGCCGATGGAGTTCCGCCGCATCGACTCCAAGCGCACGAAGGTCGTGCTGATCGAGGGCTCCGATCGCGTGCTGGGCAGCTTCGTGCCGCAGCTGTCGCAAAGGGCGCAGCAGCAATTGGAGCGCCTGGGCGTGCAGGTGCGCACCGGCTGCCGCGTGACGGGCATCGATGCCGATGGCGTCACGTATGAAGCGCGCGAGGCGGGCGGCGCCCCGACGACGCACCGCCTGCCCAGCAAGACCGTCATCTGGGCGGCCGGGGTCGCCGGCTCGCCGCTCGGCCGCGCGCTCGCGTCCAGCGCCGGCGCCACGCTCGATCGCGCGGGGCGGGTGCAGGTCGAGCCCGACCTCAGCCTGCCGGGCCATCCCGAGATCTCGGTGATCGGCGACCTGGCGGCGGCCAGGAGCCATGGCGCCGGCGAACCCAAGCCGGTGCCCGGCGTCAGCCCCGCGGCCAAGCAGATGGGGCGCACCGCGGCGGCCAACCTGCTGCGGCGCCTGCGCGGCCATCCCACGCAGGCCTTCCGCTACATCGACTACGGCAGCCTCGCCACCATCGGCCGCAAGGCGGCGGTGGTCGACCTCACCGTGCCGGTGGTCGGGGCCATCCGCTTCTGGGGGCTGCCGGCGTGGCTCTTCTGGTTGTTCGCCCACATCTACTTCCTGATCGGCTTTCGCAACCGCCTGATCGTGATGATCGACTGGGCGTGGGCGTATTGGACGTACGAGCGGGGCGCGCGGGTGGTGGCCGAGCCGCCTGCAGCGATGGAACACGCCTCCTAGAATCCGCTCCACCCCTTCAGCAGACGGCGGGGCACGCCCACCCGGCGTGCCGGCGCCCCAACCGGACCACACCATGGACACCCGCACCTCGCCCTTTCGCCTGCGCATCGAGCAAGTCCAGGCCGCGCTGAAGCGCCGCGGCCTCGCCGCCTTGCTGGTGCCCTCGTCGGACCCGCACCTGTCCGAATACCTGCCCGAGCGCTGGCAGGCCCGGCAGTGGCTGTCGGGCTTCACCGGGTCGATGGGCACGCTGGTCGTGACACGCGAGCGCGCCGCGCTCTTCGCCGACAGCCGCTACTGGACGCAGGCCGAGTCCGAACTGGCCGGCAGCGACATCGAGCTGGTGAAGATCCCCACCGGCACCGCGACCCATCATCTCGACTGGCTGGTGCGCCACCTGCAGCCGGGCGACACCGTGGGCGTCGACGGCGACGTGCTCGGGCTGGCCGCAGCCCAGCAACTCGACGCCGCGCTTTCGCAGGCCGGCATGCGCCTGGACAGCACGGTCGACCTGATGGCCGACGTGTGGCCCGACCGCCCCTCCCTGCCCAGCGCGCCGGTGTACGAGCACCGGCCGCCGCAGGCGCCGCTCGCGCGCGCCGACAAGCTGGCCCGGGTGCGCGAGGCCTTCCTGCGGCAGGGCGCGACGCATCACTTCGTCTCGACCGTCGACGACGTCGCGTGGCTGTTCAA
>DATFAY010000466.1:0-2407 GCA_035254085.1 Piscinibacter sp. | reverse complement strand
GGCCGCCTCGACGGCTCGGCGCGCGTCCTCGTGATCGGCCAGGACCCCGCGCAGCACGAGACCGTGGTGCGCCGCATCCTGGTGGGCGAGGCCGGGCGACGCGTGCAGGGCCTGCTCGCGAAGCTGGGCATCACCAGCAGCTACGTGTTCATCAACACCTATCTCTACAGCGTCTACGGCAGCGTGAAGGCGGCCACTCGCCGCAGCCAGGCGCTCATTGACTACCGCAACCGCTGGCTGGACGCCCTGCTGGTCGGCAGCCAGGTCGAAGCGGTCTTCGCACTGGGCCAGGCGGCCGACGAAGCCTGGCAATTCTGGAAGGCCAGTGCGGCGGGGCAGGGCGTGAACCTGCCTTATGCGCCCGTGACCCATCCCACCCAGCCCGAAAGCTCGTCCAAGGGCGACAAGGCCAAGCTGGCGGCGGCCACCAAGAAGCTGCTTCAGAACTGGAACGCCGCCCTGCAGGCCATCGCGCCCCACATCCAGCATCCGGACGTGTCGGTGCCGCTCCAGCTGTACGGCGACACGTGGGCCGAGGGCGACCGCATCGCCGTTCCCGACTTCGATTTCCCCGCCGGTGTTCCTTCCTGGATGCACGAGCAGGACGGCTGGGCCAGGCGCGCCGGCGCGGACGACCTTGCCAAGCGACGGAACATCACCATCACCGTGCCCAAGGGAGTCATTCCATGAGCCCGGTACGGCGTCGCTGGTATCCGTTGACGGGCGAGCTCGAACCGGCACGTCGCGCCGGCGCGCTGGGCAAGGACGCCGCGAGACAGAAGCTGCCCATCGATCCGCTGGTCGGCCCCCGCCTCGCGCTGGCCGGGCGCGTGGTGACCATGGACGACGCCTTCACCGTCATGCCCGACGCCACGATCTACATCGAGCGCGGCGGCATCGTGGCCGTGCGCGAGCGCAACGCGCCGCCACCGCCCGGATTCGAGGGCGTGGTGCCGGTGCAGACCGGGGGCACCCTGTTTCCCGGGCTGATCGATCTGCACAACCACCTCAGCTACAACGCGCTGCCGCTTTGGAGCCCCGTGCCGAAATTGTTCGAGCACCGCGGACAATGGCCCGACCATCCCGACTACCGCAAGCTCATCAGCGGCCCGATGACCGTGATCGGCGAGTTCCGCGACGAGCACGGCAAGCCCTCGCTGCTCGCGCCCCTGGTGAGGTACGTCGAATGCAAATGCATGCTCGGCGGCGTGACCACCAGCCAGGGGATCATGCTCAACAGCAACGCCGGCGTGCAGCGCTTCTATCGCGGCATCCTGCGCAACGTCGAGCTGACCGACGACCCCGACTTGTCCGAAGCGCAGGGGCGCATCGCCGACGTGGATGCCAAGGACGCCAAGTCCTTCCTGGCGCGCCTGAAGAAGGAGGACAGCTGTTTCCTGCTTCACCTGAGCGAAGGCGTGACGAAGGCCGGCCAGACCGACTCCGTCGCTCGAAGGCATTTCCTCGCCCTGCAGGTGGCGCCCGGCGAATGGGCCATCACCGATCGCCTGGCGGCCATTCACTCCGCGGGCTTGCTGCCCGAGGACTTCGAGGTGCTCGCCGAGCGCGGCGGGGCGATGATCTGGTCCCCGTTGAGCAATCTGCTGCTCTATGGGGCGACGGCTCGCGTGGAGGCCGCCAGGAAGGCGGGCGTGCGCATCTGCCTGGGAAGCGACTGGTCGCCCTCGGGCAGCAAGAACCTCCTGTGCGAACTCAAGATCGCGTGGCTGTACTCGCAGCACGTCCTGGGCGGGCTCTTCAGTGCGCGCGACCTCATCGCCATGGCCACGCGCGATGCCGCGGCCACGCTGAAGTGGCAGCACGCCTTGGGAACGCTGGAGCCCGGCAAGCGGGCCGACATCGTCGTGTTCGCGGGCAAGAGCGGCGATCCCTACGAGCAGGTGATCCACGCCAAGGAGACGTCGATACGGCTCGTGATGATCAATGGCGTGGCGCGCTACGGCGTGCCCGCGTTGATGGCGTCCCTCGGGGCCAAGGGGGAGTCGCTGGGCGTCGGCAGGAGCGCGCGCCAGCTCTTCTTGCAGCAGGACACCGGCGATCCGGATGTCGCCGCCATCACGCTGGACGCGGCGAAGAAGGCATTGCGCCAGGCCTTCGGCGATCTGCCCAAGCTCGCCCTCGAGCTCGAAAAGCCGAAGCCGAAGACCGCCGCGCGAGCGTCACTCGACGAGCCGCACCCGGTGGTCTGGTCGCTGGCGCTGGATGAGATCCGGGCCACCGGGGTCGATCAGCGGCCCCGGCTTCCGTTCAACGATCCGCGCGACTTCACGGGGCCGGAACTGCATGCGATGCGCGCGGCGGCAGCGCCTTTGTCGAAGATCCTGCAGCCCATCGCGCTGGACGCCTTGACGGTGGCCGATGATCCCGGCTTCCTGCGTCGCATCGA
>DATFAY010000465.1:0-6544 GCA_035254085.1 Piscinibacter sp. | reverse complement strand
CGGCGCTGGAAGGGGCCGTGCTGCTCGAGCATGCGGGCCATGTCGCCCTCGCTGAAGGTGATGGTGCGCGAGCCGCCGAGCGTGCTGCACGCGCTCAACACGGCAGCGCCCACGGCGAGCAGCAGGGAAATTCGGAGCGAGTGGAGAGTCTGTCTCATGATGTCCTTTTCGTTTTCCGGTCGGCTCTGCGGCCGCGTGGGCGCAAGAATAGACGAGCATGCCGCCGCCCCGTTACCGGCTGTGAATCGGCGCAGGCGGCTCCTCGATTGACGAAAGGCAAGCCTTGGCCGGTGGGTCGCTTGACCCTCCTCCCCCGGGCGGCTACATTACTGACCAATCAGTCAGTATCTCGCCATGAGTCTCAAAGCCCCGGTTGCGCTGCGCCAGCGCCGCAAGGAAGCCCGCCCACAGGAGCTGCTGGACGCGGCGCTGCAGCTGTTCGTCGAGAAGGGCTTCGCGGCGACCCGCTCCGAGGAAGTGGCGGCGCGCGCTGGGGTGGCCAAGGGCACACTCTACCTGTACTACCCCAGCAAGGAAGACCTGCTGAAGGCGGTCGTGCGCGAGAACCTGAGCGCGGTCATCGCCGAGGGCGCGAGCCTCGCAGGCGACTTCACCGGCTCGACCCAGGAGTTGCTGGTGCTGCTGATGCAGACCTGGTGGGAGCGCGTGGGCAACACGCCGGCCTCGGGCATCTTCAAGATCATCATCACGGAGATGGGCAACTTCCCCGACTTCGCGCGCTTCTACCTCGACGAGGTGATCGAGCCGGGGCGGCAGCTGTTCACCCAGGTGCTGCAGCGCGGCATCGACAGCGGCGAGCTGCGGCCGATCAACGTCTTCGAGACGGTCCACGTGCTGATCTTCCCGATGCTCATGCTGTGCCTGCACAAGCATTCGATCGGCGTGTGCCCCGCGATCAACATGGCCACGATGGATCCGAAGAGCTTCATCGCCACCCATGTCGACGTGGTCACGCGCGGGCTGCTGGTTCGCCCCGACGGCGCGGCCGGCGCGAAGAAGGCGGTGCGCCGTTGAGGCGGCTTGATGCGCCGCAGCCGGCGCGCGGCGGCCGGCCAATAAAATGCGGGGCTTTGCACACCAACGCCCGAGAGAGCCTGCCATGAACGTCGAACAAGCCCGCTTCAACATGATCGAGCAGCAGATCCGCCCCTGGGAGGTGCTGGATCAAGGGGTGTTGCAGCTGCTGGCGGTGGTCAAGCGCGAGGACTTCGTGCCCGCCGCCTACAAGGCGCTGGCCTTCGTCGACACGGAGGTGCCCCTGCCGCAAGGCCAGTCCATGCTGGCGCCCAAGGTCGAGGCGCGCCTGCTGCAGGAGCTGGACGTGCACAAGCACGAGCGGGTGTTCGAAATCGGCACCGGCTCGGGCTACATGGCGGCGCTGCTGGGCCACAAGGCGCAGCAGGTCATCACCATGGAGATCATCGGCGAGTTGGCCGACTTCGCGCGGGCCAACCTGCAGCGCGACGGCGCCGGCAACGTCAGCGTGCGCCATGGCGACGGCTCCCACGGCCTCGCTTCCGAAGGGCCGTTCGACGTGATCCTGCTGTCGGGCTCGGTGGCCGAGGTGCCCGCGCAGCTGCTGTCGCAGCTGAAGGTGGGCGGGCGGCTCGCCGCCATCGTGGGCCAGCAGCCGATCATGCGCGCCACGCTCTTCACCCGCCGCGGCGAACACGACTTCGCCAGCGTCGAACTGTTCGACACCGTCGCACCCCGGCTCACGGGATTCGACGAGCCCCCGCGCTTCAAGTTCTGATGAACCAGCTCGCCGTCCAGGACCTGCACAAGCACTGCATCGCCACCCAAGCGCTGCTGCTGGACGTTCGCGAGCACTGGGAAGTCGAGCGCGCAGCCATCCGGCTGCCGGGCATCCGGCACAAGCACATTCCGCTCGCGAGCCTTCCCGAGCGGCTGGACGAACTGGACCCGTCGCAGTCCATCGTCTGTATCTGTCATCACGGGGTGCGAAGTCTGCAAGTCGTCGCATTCCTCGAGCGGCAGGGCTACGAGTCCGTCTATAACCTCGCCGGCGGCATCGACGCCTGGGCGAGCGAGATCGACCCGAGCGTGCCGCGCTATTGAAGCGACAAGCAAAACACCCAAGGAAGAGCCATGCCCCTTCGTTCCCGATCCGTTCTCGTGCGCCGCGCAGGCCGCCTCCATCGACTTGCGCCGCTGGCACTGGGCATCGCGCTGGGGCTGGGCCTGAGCGCGTCGGCACGCGCGCAAAGCCTGTTCGACCTGTACCAGGCCGCCCGCGCCTTCGATGCGCCCTACCTTTCGGCACGCGCGCTGGCCGAATCCGCGACCTACCGCGCCGAGGAGGCGCACGGCATCCGCCGCCCGCAGATCGGGCTCGGCGCCTCGGTCGCACGCTCGACCAGCGACAACACCAGCGCCGACACGACCACCAAGACCTATGGCGCGACACTGAACGGCTCGCAGACCCTGTTCAACCGCGCCAACGACCTGGCGATCGCCCAGGCCGACAAGGGCGTCGAAGCGGCCAAGACGCAGGTGCTGGCCGCCGAACAGGACCTGATCGTTCGTGTCGCGCAGGCCTACTTCGACGTGCTGGCCGCGCAGGATGCGCTGACGACCGCCCAGGCCAACAAGCGCGCGATCTCCGAGCAGCTGGCGTCGGCCAAGCGCAACTTCGAGGTCGGCACTGCGACCATCACCGACACGCGCGAGGCGCAGGCCCGCTACGACCTTGCCACCGCGCAGGAGCTCAAGGCGGACAACGACCTGCGCACGGCCCACATCGCGCTGGACACGCTGGTCGGCCGCAGCGCCACGCCGCACGGCCTGGCCTCGCCGCTCGCCCTCGACTCGGTGCTCAGCGGCAGCGTCGACGAATGGGTGGCGCCGATCGAGGGCGCCCCGCCGGTGCTCGGCAAGCGAATCGCCTACGAGGTCGCCCAGCTCGATACCCAGAAGGCGCGCGCGGGGCACCTGCCCACCGTCGACCTGAGCGGCAGCTACGGTCGCGGCCATGCCGCCACCGACGGGACGTCGTTCGTGCCGATCACCTCGACCATCGACAACTCCGGCCGCGCCAACTCGTCGACGATCGGGGTCACGCTCAAGCTGCCGCTGTACGCCGGCGGACAGATCCAGAACCGCGTCAAGGAAACGCTGAAGCTGGAGGAGGTGGCTCGCCAGGACCTGGAGGCCGCCCGCCGCGACACCGCGCAGCGCACGCGCCAGGCCTACTTCGGCGTGCAGTCGCTGCAGTCGCAGGTGAAGGCGCTGGAGGCGGCGGAGTCGTCCAGCCAGCTCGCGCTCGAAGCCACCCAGCTCGGCTACAAGGTGGGCGTACGGGTGAACCTGGACGTGCTGAACGCGCAGACCCAGCTCTACACGACGCAGGCTCAGCTCGCCAAGGCGCGCTACGACGTACTGGTCAGCAGCCTCAAGCTGCGCCAGGCCGCGGGCACGCTGTCGGCCGAGGACGTGCTCAAGGTCAATCAGCTGCTCGCCAAGTAGCCGCCTTCGTTTCCGTTTGAAAAGTTCGGCCCGCGCGTCCGCCGCGCGGGCCGATGCCGCGTTCTTCCCGAATCCGCCGCGCCGCCAGGGCGAGCGCACGCACGAGCTTCGGGAGACACGATGGCGAATCCAGCTTCCTCGAACGCGGCCATCGCGGCCCACCGTTTCGGCCTGGGCGAGGCGTCGCTCGACGTCGTCGGCGACGATCCGCAGGCCTGGCTGCTCGCGCAGATCGGCCCGGCCGACCCGCCGCGTGGCAGCGGCTTGCTCGGCACGCGCGAGGCCTGGGCCCACGTCAAGGCCGAGGCCGAGCAGCGCAAGCTGGCCAAGAATCCGCCGCCGGGCATGACGGCGCAGCAGTTGCTCGCGGGGCACTATCGCGAAGTCATCGTCACCGACCTGCGCTCGCGGCTCATGACGGCAGCCGCTTCCCGGCGCCCGTTCGCCGAGCGGCTGCAGCTGTTCTGGAGCAACCACTTCACGGTCTCGCTCGCCAAGGGCAGCGTGCGCGGCCTGGTGGGCGCCTTCGAGCGCGACGCCATCCGGCCGCACATCGCCGGCAGCTTCGAGGACCTGCTGTTCGCGTCCACCACGCACCCGGCGATGCTGCGCTACCTCGACAACGTGCAGTCGGCGGGGCCGCATTCGCGCGCCGTGACGGTGGCGGCCCGGCGTGCGCAGCGGCTGCAGGAAGATCCCAGGCTCACCGGCCTCAACGAGAACCTGGCGCGCGAGGTGCTCGAACTGCACACCCTCGGCGCCGAGAGCGGCCGCGGCACCGACGCCGCGCATGGCGGCTACACGCAGGCCGACGTGACGGCCTTCGCGGCGGTGCTGACGGGCTGGCGCATCGGCCCCAAGGACGACGGCGACGGCCTGCCCTTCGACATCAACTGGCACGAGCCCGGCCGCAAGACGGTGCTCGGCAAGAGCTACCCGGAAGGGCCGCAGGCACTGCGCATGGTCTTGCATGACCTTGCGCAGCACCCGTCCACCGCGCACTTCCTCTCGACCAAGCTGACGCGGCACTTCGTGGCCGATGATCCGCCACCCGAGCTGGTGCAGCGCCTGGCTTCGCTGTACCTGCGCAGCGGCGGGCAGCTCGCCGAGCTCTATCGCGAGCTGGTGCGTGCACCCGAGGCCTGGCACCCGGCGCCGGCGAAGCTGAAGACGCCGGAGGAGTTCGTGGTGTCCAGCGCGCGGGTGCTCGGGCTGGGCGAGCGCCTGTTCGAGCGCGACGAGGCTGGCGGCATCCTGGCGCTCGGACAGCGCCCGCAGGCGGCGCCGTCGCCGGCCGGCTGGCCCGATCGCGCCGACGACTGGCTGGGGCCCGATGCGGTCTGGAAGCGCATCGAGTGGTCCACCCGCGCCGGCGAGCGCCTGGGCCGTTCGATGGACGCCCGCGCCATCGCCGCCGCCAGCCTGGGCCCGCTGCTGGGCGAGGACTCGCGCCGCCAGATCGAACGCGCCGCCGACGGACCGCAGGCCCTCGCGCTGCTGCTGATGGCGCCCGAGTTCCAGCGTCGATGAGGAGGACCACCGACATGACGATCAATGCACAACGGCGCCGCCTGCTCGGCGCGACCCTTTGCGCCGGCGCGCTCGCGCCCGTGGCGTCGCTGAGCCTTGCGGGCAGCGCAGGCGCGGACGAGCCCCGGCTGGTCGTGATCATCCTGCGCGGCGGCATGGATGGCCTCTCGGCCGCGCCGCCCGTGGGCGACCCCGACTTCGCCGCCGCGCGCGGCGCGCTCGGGGAATTCGGCGGGGCGACGCTGCCGCTGGACTCGATGTTCGCGCTGCATCCCGCGCTCGGCCAGCTGCACGCGATGTACGGCCGCGGCGAACTGGCGGTCGTGCACGCCGTCGGGCAGGCCTACCGGGAGCGCTCGCACTTCGATGCGCAGCAGGTCCTGGAAAGCGGCGGCGTGCGGCCCTACGAGATCACCACCGGCTGGCTGGGGCGCGCCCTGCCCTTGTCAGGCGCCAAGGGCATCGCGCTCGCCACCGCCGTGCCGCTGGTGCTGCGCGGCCCGGCCACCGTCGACACCTGGGCGCCCTCGTCGCTGCCCGACCCGTCGGCCGACCTGGTGATGCGGCTGGAGCGCATGTACGGCAGCGATCCCGCGCTGGCCACCGCCCTGGCGCGCGCCAGGGCGCTGCACTTCGACGCCGCCATGATGTCCGCCATGCGCGGGCATGACGACGCAGGCGCGCGCGGCTTCGTGCTGCTCGCGCAGCGCGCCGCCGAATTCCTGGTACAGCCGCGCGGGCCGCAGGCCGCGGTGCTGGACCTGGGCGGCTGGGACACCCACGCCAACCAGGTCGGCGCGCTCGCCAACAACCTGCGTACGCTCGACGCCGGCCTGGCCGCCCTGCGCGACGCGCTGGTCGCCGCCCAGGCATGGCAGCGCAGCGCGGTCGTCGTGATGACCGAGTTCGGCCGCGAGGTCGCGATCAACGGCACCCAGGGCACCGACCATGGCAGCGGCGGCGTGGCCTTCGTGCTTGGCGGCGCGGTCAAGGGTGGCCGGGTGCTCGGCGACTGGCCCGGCCTCGCGCGCAAGGACCGCTACCAGGGGCGCGACCTGCGCACCACCACCGACACGCGCGCGCTGCTCAAGGGCGTGCTGGCCGATCACCTGCATCTGGCGCGCGGCGCGCTCGACAACGAGGTCTTTCCGGGCAGCGCTTCGGTGCGCCCCTTGTCGCTCTTCGCCTGACGACTCAGGCCGGGGTCGTCGCCGGCGCCTCCCACAGCGCGCCGATGGCCGCCGCCATGCGCGCCGCCGCGCCGCGATGCTGCGCCGCGAAGGCGACTGCCTTGGCCGACAGTGCCGCCTGGCGCGGCGCGTCGGCCAGCAGGGCGAGGGCTTCGCGCAGGCCCTGGTCCATGTCCGCGACCCGGATCGCCGCGCCCGCGGCCTGCGAGAGTTGCGAGGCCTCGGCGAAGTTGAAGGTGTGCGGCCCCATCACGATCGGGCAGCCGCAGGCCGCCGCCTCGATCAGGTTCTGTCCGCCCAGCGGCGCGAAGCTGCCG
>DATFAY010000464.1:0-2611 GCA_035254085.1 Piscinibacter sp. | reverse complement strand
CTCGGCGCAGGACTACCAGAAGCTGCGCGACACGCATGACGCGGTCTACGTCGCGGTGGGCGCGGGCCGGCCCAAGCGGCTGCCGCAGCTGCCTGCGTCGGCGCCCTGGCTGATGGACGGCGCCGAGTACCTGGCGCGCGTCAACGCGGGCCGCACCGTGCCGCTGGGCCGGCGGCTGGTGGTCGTGGGCGGCGGCAGCGCCGCGCTCGACGCGGCGCGCAGCGCGCGTCGCGCCGGCCACGAGGTGACGCTGCTCGCACTCGAACGCGCCGAGCAGATGCCGGCGCAGCGCGAGGAACTGGCCGAAGCGCTGGAAGAGGGCATCACGCTGGTCGACGGCGCCATGCTCGACAGCGTGAGCGCCGCAGACCAGGGCCTGGCGCTGCGGTGCGTGCGGGTGCGCTTCGAGCCCGGCGCGGTGCGCGGCCGCTTCACGGTGACGCCGCTGCCCGAGAGCGGCTTCACGCTCGCCGCCGACGCGATCGTGCCCTCGATCGGCCAGGACCCGGAGCTCGCGGCCTTCACGCCCTGGCTGCCGGTCAACGGTGCGCTGCTCGCGGTGGACCATCGCCAGGCCAGCGGGGCCGAGCGCCTGTGGGCGGGCGGCGACGTGGCCAGCATGGCGCGCTTCGTGACCGAGGCGGTGGGCATGGGCAAGCGCGCCGCGCTGGACATCGATCGCGCGCTGCGCGGCCTGGCCGGCGAGCCCGACGCGGCGCCGCTGCCGGCGGTCGGCCTGGAGCGCATCGCCACCTTCTACCACCCGCATCTGCCGCGCCCGAGCGAGCTGCGCCGCGCGCCGGCGGAGCGGGTGGCCGGCCACGCCGAGGTGCAGATCGGGCTGGAACTGGAGCAGGCCTTGGCCGAGAGCGAGCGCTGCTTCTCGTGCGGCACCTGCACCCATTGCGACAACTGCTTCCACCACTGCCCGGACCTCGCCATCGAGCGCGTGGACGGCGGCTACTCGGTGCTCGCCGACTACTGCAAGGGCTGCGGCGTGTGCGTGAAGGAATGCCCCACCGGATCGATGACCATGCTGGAGGAGACACGATGACCGCCATGCTGCTCAGCGGCAACCACGCCGCGGCCTGGGCCGCCCGGCTGGCGCGGCCGCAGGTCGTGCCGGTGTACCCGATCACGCCGCAGACGCCCATCCTCGAGAAGCTCACCGAGTTCCACGCGGCCGGCGAGTTCGACGCCGAGGTCCTCACCCCTGAGTCCGAGCACTCGGTGCTGGCCGCGTGCATCCCCGCGTCGCTCGCCGGCGCGCGCGTGTTCACCGCGACCGCGTCGCAAGGCCTGCTGCTCATGCACGAGCTGCTGCACTACGCGAGCGGAGCGCGCGCGCCGATCGTGATGGTCAACGTCAACCGCACGGTGGCCTCGCCCTGGGCCTTCTGGCCCGACCAGACCGACAGCCTCGCGCAGCGCGACACCGGCTGGGTGCAGTACTACACCGAGAGCGCGCAGGAATCGCTGGACACCGTGCTGCACGCCTTTCGCGTGGCGGAGCAGGTGCAGCTGCCGGTGATGGTCAACCACGACGCGTTCTACGTCTCGCATGCGCTGGAGCCGGTGGACGTGCCCTCGCAGGAACTGGTCGACGGCTACCTGCCGCCCTATGCGCCGGCGCAGCGGCTGGACACCGGCATCGGCGCTTCATGGGGCAACGTGGTGTCGCAGGACATGTTCTGCCGCCACCGCCAGGCGCTCGGCGACGCGATGGCGCGCACGCTCGCGGTCGCGCTCGAAGCCGACCGCGAATGGAACGCGCTCACCGGCCGCTGCCACGGCCTGATCGAGCGCTACCGCTGCGACGGCGCGCGCACGGTGGTCGTCACCATGGGCAGCATGTGCGGCACCGCGCGCGAGGCGATCGACCTGCTGCGCGACGCGGGCCAGGCGGTCGGCCTGCTCAAGCTGCGCCTCTTCAGGCCCTTGCCGGTGCAGGCACTGCGCGTGGCGCTGGCGGGCGTGCCCGACGTGGTGGTGCTCGACCGCAATCACTCGCCGGGCTTGGGCGGCGTGCTGCACCAGGAGCTGCGCGCGGCGCTGTACGGCATGGACGGTGCCCCGCGAATCCACGGGTATCTGGCGGGCGTGGGCGGCGTGAACGTGTCGCCGCAGAAGATCGCCGAGATCGCGCAGTCGGCCGTCGGCGCGGCCGAGGTCGAATCACTCTGGGCAAGGTGAGCCACATGCAAGCACTGCAACTCCCCGAGAAGCCGATGCTGTGTTCGGGCCACGCGGCCTGCCCCGGATGCGTCGAGGCGCTGTCGGTGCGCCACGTGCTGGCCACGCTGGGGCCGGACACGATGGCGGTGATCCCGCCCTCGTGCATGGCGATCATCGCCGGGCCGCAGCCCTTCAGCTCGCTGCGATTCCCGGTGTACCAGCCGACGCTCGAAGCGGCGGCAGCAGCGGCCTCGGGCCTGCGCCGCGCGCTCGACGCGCAGGACAAGCGCGACACGCAGGTCATCGTGCTCGCCGGCGACGGAGGCACCTACGACATCGGCTTCCAGTGCCTGTCGTCGGCGGCCGAGCGCAACGAGAACATCCTGTACTTCTGCCTCGACAACGAGGGCTACATGAACACCGGCGCGCAGAAGTC
>DATFAY010000463.1:0-27542 GCA_035254085.1 Piscinibacter sp. | reverse complement strand
CAGCATCAACAGCGCGGCGCTGCACTCGCCGGGACCTTGCCAGCGTGCGATGCGCGCCAGCGCCTCCGTCTCGCGCGCCGCAGCACCGTGCCAGCGCGCGTCCTGGGTGGCGTCCTGGCCTGTCGCGTCGCCCCGAGCGGCCGCTGTGGGTGCCGCGGCGCCCGGGCTGGCCGACGGTCCCCCCGGCCGCGGCGCCAGGGCCATCGCGGGCTCGACGTCCGCCGGTGGCGGCAAGGCGTCCGCGCGCAGCGGCGCAACCGGATGCCCGTACAGGCGCTGCAGCCGTTCGTCGATCGGGGGATGCGTGGACCACCAGCGCCAGCCGGCGGGCGAGCTGAGGTACAGGTGCGCGAGGCTCGCGCCGCCTGCCGCATGAAGCGCATCGTCGCCGCGCTGCACCTGGTCGGCGATCTTGCGCAGCGCGCCGCCCAGGCCGTCGACCACCCGGGTGTACTGCACGGCCGAGGCATCGGCCAGGAACTCCCGCTGGCGCGAGATGGCGGCCTGCAGCAGCCGGCCCGCGGCCCAACCCAGCGAGCCGGCGCCCATCAACGCCAGGCCGAACAGGGTGCCGGCGGGGCGTCGGCCGTGGGCATCGCGCTGGGCAAGCGAGCGGCCCAGCATGAACACCATCTGCAGCCCCCACACCATGCCGATCAGGCGCATGTTGAGCCGGGTGTCGCCGTGGGCGATGTGGCTGAATTCGTGCGCCACCACCCCTTGCAGCTCGGCGCGGGTCAGCCGCTCCAGCGCGCCGCGCGTGACGGCCACCACGGCGTCGTCGGGCGACCAGCCGGCGGCGAAGGCATTGATCGCGTCGTCGCGCGCCAGCACCCACACGGCAGGCGCGGGCAGGCGGCTGGCCAGCGCCATCTCCTGCACGATGTTGTTCAGCCGGCGCTCCAGCCGGTCTGACGCGGTATGGCCCGAAACCTGCGCGGGCCGGCCGCCGGCCATGCGTGCCAAGTGCGGCCCGCCTTCGCGCAGCCGCAGACTCTCCAGCCAGCAGCCGCCCAGCACGAACAGCAGCACGACGGCGGTGTTGGTCTCGAAGAAGAGCGACGGATAGTGCCGCGCGAACGGGAAGCTCAGCCAGTACACGCCCGCCAGGGCGGCATTGACGGCGACCACCAGGCCGACGAGCACGATCACGAACAATCCCAGCAGCCGCCGGGTCGAGCGCTGCGCGGCCTCCTGGTGCCGGCGAAAGCGCATCGCCGCCGGCGTCAGAAGGTCACGCGCACCGGCTCGCGCTCGGCCTCGGCGGCCGCGAGAGGCGCCGCGCTGCGAAAGCCGAACAGCGAGGCCACCAGGTTGGTCGGCGCCTGCTGCGCCGCGTTGTTGTAGTCGAGCACGCAGTCGTTGAAGGCCTGGCGCGCGAAGGCGACGCGGTTCTCGGTGTGGGCGAGTTCCTCGCTCAGCTCGCGCAGGGTCTTGTCGGCCTTGAGCTCGGGGTAGCTCTCGACCACGGCCATCAGGCGGCCGAGCGCCCCGCCCAGCACCTGCTCCGCGCCGGACAGGGCGGCGATGCGCCCGGCGTCGTCGGGGCGGGCGCGTGCGGTGTCTGCGGCGGCGCGCGCGGTGTTGCGCGCGGCGGTGACCGCTTCGAGCGTGTCGCGCTCGTGCTGCACGTACTTCTTCGCCGTCTCGACCAGATTGGGGATCAGCTCGTGGCGCCGCTTGAGCTGCACGTCGATCTGCGCGAAGGCGTTGGCGATCTCGTTGCGCCGGCGCACGAGGCGGTTGTAGCTGGCCAGCGCCCACCACGCTACCACTGCGGCAGCGACCCAGCCGATGATCTGCGATGTCACCACAAAGTCCCTCCACGCCCCGTTGTGGCGGGCACTGTACGACATGCCGGGCGGCAGCGGCCCGTACAATCGCACGAATCATGGCTGAACCCACGCCCCAGCAGGTCCGCGACTTCATTGCCGCCGGCCTTCCCTGCGAGCACCTCGAGGTCGAGGGCGACGGCCGCCATTTCTTCGCGACCATCGTGTCGACGGAGTTCGAAGGCACCAGCCGCGTGCAGCGGCACCAGCGGGTTTTCCAGGCCCTGGGCGATAGAATGCGCGAGCAAATCCACGCCCTGTCGATGAAGACGCTGACCCCGGCCGAGTGGGCTTCCACCTCGGCCGCCCCTCATCACCACTGACACCCGCCGCAGTGTTCACTGCGGCTGGCGGGCCTGCGCCGGCGGGTTCGAAGGCCGTGATGAGCATGGGCAACAAGCAAGCTCATGGACAAACTCCTGATTCGTGGCGGCCACCGGCTCTCCGGTGAGGTCGCCATCTCGGGCGCGAAGAACGCGGCGCTGCCCGAGCTGTGCGCCGCCCTGCTCACCGCCGAGCCCGTCACCCTGGCCAACGTGCCGCGCCTGCAGGACGTGAGCACCACGCTCAAGCTGCTGCGCAACATGGGCGCGGGCGCCGAGCGCAGCGAGTCCGCTCCCGACGTCGTGACCATCGACGCGGGCCCGGTGACGACTCCCGAGGCCCCCTACGATCTGGTCAAGACGATGCGCGCATCGATCCTCGTGCTGGGGCCGCTGCTGGCGCGCTTCGGCGAGGCCACGGTCTCGCTGCCGGGCGGCTGCGCCATCGGTTCGCGGCCGGTCGACCAGCACATCAAGGGGCTGCGCGCGATGGGCGCCGACATCAGCGTCGAGCACGGCTACATCCTCGCGCGCGCCAAGCGGCTCAAGGGCGCACGCATCACGACCGACATGATCACGGTCACCGGCACGGAGAACCTGCTCATGGCCGCGACGCTGGCCGAAGGCGAAACCGTGCTGGAGAACGCGGCGCAGGAGCCCGAAGTCACTGACCTCGCCGAGATGCTGATCGCCATGGGCGCGCGCATCGAAGGCCACGGCACGGGGCGCATCCGCATCGAAGGCGTGGAGCGGCTGCACGGGCTCGCGCCGCAAGCGGCGCATCGGATCATCCCGGACCGCATCGAGACCGGCACCTTCCTGTGCGCCGTCGCGGCCACCGGCGGCGAGGTGGTGCTGCGCGGCGCCAACGCGGCGCACCTGGGCGCGGTGATCGACAAGCTGCGCGAGGCGGGCATCGCCGTGGAGGCCGGCGAGGACTGGATCCGCGTGAGGGCCGAGCGCCGGCCGCAGGCGGTGGGCTTTCGCACCAGCGAATACCCGGCCTTTCCGACCGACATGCAGGCGCAGTTCATGGTGCTCGACTGCATTGCCGACGGCAGCGCCAAGATCACCGAGACGATCTTCGAGAACCGCTTCATGCACGTCAACGAACTGCTGCGCCTGGGCGCGCGCATCGAGGTCGACGGCCACACCGCGCTGATCCAGGGCGTGGACAAGCTCTCCGGCGCCACCGTGATGGCGACCGACCTGCGCGCCTCCGCGAGCCTGGTGATCGCCGGGCTGGTGGCCGAAGGCGAGACGGTGGTCGACCGCATCTACCACCTGGACCGCGGCTACGACCAGATGGAAGCCAAGCTGCGCGGCATCGGCGCCGACATCGAAAGAATCAAATGACCCACCCCCGAAGCGCCTGCGGCGCTCCCCCTCGAGGGGGCGCCACCAGCGGACCGGCGAAGCCGGATCCGCGGCGGCCGCTTGAGAGGGTTCTCGCGTGCAATGCTCGCAGCTCGACGTCAACGGAAGAATCGGAATGATCACTCTCGCCCTGTCCAAGGGACGCATCTTCGACGAGACCCTGCCGCTGCTGAAGGCGGCCGGCATCGAGGTGAGCGAGGACCCGGAGAAGTCGCGCAAGCTCATCATCGGCACGACGCGCCCCGACGTGCGGGTGGTGCTGGTGCGCGCCACCGACGTGCCGACCTACGTGCAGTACGGCGGCGCCGACCTCGGGGTGACCGGCAAGGACACGCTGCTCGAGCATGGCGGCGCGGGCCTGTACCAGCCCCTGGACCTGCGCATCGCCAAGTGCCGCATGAGCGTGGCCGCGCGGGCCGACTTCGATTACGCGGCGGCCGTGAAGCAGGGCTCGCGCATCCGCGTGGCCACCAAGTACACCTCGATCGCCAGCGAACACTTCGCCAACAAGGGCGTGCACGTGGACCTCATCAAGCTGTACGGCTCGATGGAGCTCGCGCCGCTCACCGGCCTGGCCGACGCGATCGTCGATCTCGTGTCCACGGGCAGCACGCTCAAGGCCAACCAGCTCGTGGAGGTCGAGGAGATCATGCCGATCTCGTCGCGCCTCGTCGTCAACCAGGCTGCGCTCAAGCTCAAGCGCGAGCCGATCCGCCAGATCATCGACTCCTTCGCCGCTGCCATCGGCGCCTGATCCCATGTCCGCCGTCAATATCCGATCGCTTGCCACCGCCTCCGCCGACTTCGAGCGCGAGTTCGAGAAGGTGCTGCATTGGTCGGCCGAGCAGGATCACGCGATCGAGGAGCGCGTCGCTGCCATCCTCGCCGACGTGCAGGCGCGCGGCGACGCGGCGGTGCTCGAGGCGACGCGGCGCTTCGATGGCCTGCAGGCCGCATCGATGGCGGCACTCGAGATCGGCCAGGCCGAACTGCATGCGGCCCTGCAGGCGATCACGCCCGCGCAGCGCGATGCGCTCGACGCTGCCGCGCGCCGCGTGCGCAGCTACCACGAGCGCCAGCTCGACGCCTGCGGCCGCTCGTGGAGCTACCGCGACGAGGATGGCACCCTGCTCGGCCAGAAGGTCACGCCGCTCGATCGCGTGGGCATCTACGTGCCCGGCGGCAAGGCAGCCTACCCGTCCAGCGTGCTGATGAACGCGATCCCCGCCAAGGTCGCGGGCGTGGGCGAGATCATCATGGTGGTGCCGACGCCCAAGGGTGAGCGCAACCCGCTGGTGCTGGCGGCGGCCGCGGTCGCCGGGGTGGACCGCGCCTTCA
The DNA here is from genome assembly GCA_035254085.1 of Piscinibacter sp. Lineage (GTDB taxonomy): Bacteria > Pseudomonadota > Gammaproteobacteria > Burkholderiales > Burkholderiaceae_C > Albitalea. The sequence goes on along the minus strand of DATFAY010000463.1, from coordinate 22,672 downwards.
CCCTCGGCGGCGCACAGGCGATTGCGGCGCTGGCCTACGGCACCGCCACCGTGCCGGCGGTCGACAAGATCACGGGCCCGGGCAATGCCTACGTGGCCAGCGCCAAGCGGCGCGTCTTCGGCAAGGTCGGCATCGACATGATCGCCGGCCCCAGCGAAATCCTCGTGCTGGCCGACGGCAGCACGCCGCCCGACTGGGTGGCCATGGACCTCTTCAGCCAGGCCGAGCACGACGAGCTGGCGCAAAGCATCCTGCTCTGCCCCGACGCCGCCTACATCGAGCGCGTCAGGGCCGAGATCGATCGCCTGCTGCCCGCCATGCCGCGGCGCGACGTGATCCGCGCCTCGCTCGAAGGGCGCGGCGCGCTGATCCGCACGGCGAGCATGGAAGAAGCCTGCGCGATCAGCAACCGCATCGCGCCCGAGCACCTCGAGGTGAGTTCGCGCGAGCCCGAGCGCTGGGAGCCGTTGCTCAGGCACGCGGGCGCGATCTTCCTCGGCGCCTTCACCAGCGAGAGCCTGGGCGACTACTGCGCCGGGCCCAACCACGTGCTGCCCACCTCGGGCACGGCGCGCTTCTCGTCGCCGCTGGGCGTCTACGACTTCCAGAAGCGCTCCAGCCTGATCCAGGTGAGCGACGCGGGAGCCCAGGTGCTGGGGCCGATCGCCGCCGAACTGGCCTATGGCGAAGGCTTGCAGGCGCACGCGCAAGCCGCAGAAATGCGATTGAACAAGACCCGGGGAGCCGGCCGATGAGCGCGACCCTGAGCGAGCGCATGAAGCGGGTGATCCGCCAGGACATCCAGTCGATGCACGGCTACGCGGTGCAGCCGTCGGCCGGCATGATCAAGCTCGACACGATGGAGAACCCGTTCCGGCTGCCGCAGGCGCTGCGCGACGAGCTCGGACGCCGTCTGGCCGAGGTGGCGCTCAACCGCTACCCCGCCGAACGCGGCGACCTCCTGCGCGAGCGGCTCGCCGCGCACGCGGGCATGCCGGCCGATTGCGACATCATGCTGGGCAACGGCTCCGACGAGCTCATCTCCTTGCTCGCCATGGCCTGCGACGTGCCGGGCAACACCGTGCTGGCGCCGGTGCCGGGATTCGTCATGTACCAGATGTCCGCGCAGCTGCAGGGCCTGGGCTTCGTGGGCGTGCCGCTCACGCCCGACTTCGAGCTCGACCTGCCCGCCATGCTGGCGGCGGTGCGCGAACACCGGCCGGCCATCGTCTACCTGGCGTACCCGAACAACCCCACCGCCAATCTCTGGGACGACGCGGCGATCGACGCGATCATCGAGGCCGCGCCCGGCCTGGTGGTGATGGACGAGGCCTACCAGCCCTTCGCCGCGCGCGATTCGATGGCGCGCCTGCGCCGCCACGAGCATGTGCTGCTCATGCGCACCATGAGCAAGTTCGGCCTGGCCGGCGTGCGCATCGGCTACCTGATCGGGCGCAAGCCGCTGATCGCCGAAGTCGACAAGCTGCGCCCGCCGTTCAACGTGAGCGTGCTCAACTGCGAGACGGCGCTGTTCGCTCTCGACCACGTGGACGAATACGCGCGCCAGGCCGCGACCATCCGCGCCGAGCGCGACCGGCTGCTCGCGCAGTTGGCGCGGCTCCCCGGCGTGACGCCCTTCAAGAGCGAAGCGAACATGATCCTCGCGCGCGTGCCCGACTCGAAGAAGGCCTTCGAAGGCATGAAGGCACGCGGCGTGCTTGTGAAGAACGTCGCGTTCCTGCATCCTCTGCTGGCCAATTGCCTGCGGCTGACCGTGGGCACCCCCGAAGAAAACCCGAAGATGATGGACGCGTTGAAGGCGAGCCTGTGATGAGCACCGAGCGCAAGGCGGAGGTCGTCCGCCACACCAGCGAGACGCAGATCCGCGTCGCGGTCAACCTCGACGGTACCGGCGTGGCCAAGCTCGCCACCGGCATCGGATTCTTCGACCACATGCTCGACCAGATCGCGCGCCACGGCCTGATCGACCTCGAAGTCGAAGCCCGTGGCGACCTTCACATCGACGGCCACCACACCGTCGAGGACGTCGGCATCACGCTGGGCCAGGCGATGGCCCAGGCGGTCGGCGACAAGAAGGGCCTGCGCCGCTACGGCCATGCCTACGTGCCGCTGGACGAAGCGCTGTCGCGCGTGGTGATCGACTTCTCGGGCCGGCCCGGGCTGCACCTGCGGGTGGATTTCAAGAGCGGCATGATCGGCGCGCTCGACACGCAGCTCGTGCACGAGTTCTTCCAGGGCTTTGCCAACCACGCCGGCGTGACGCTGCACATCGACAACCTGCACGGCCACAACGCGCACCACCAGTGCGAGACGATCTTCAAGGCCTTCGCGCGGGCGCTGCGCATGGCCCTGGAGATCGACCCGCGCGCCGCCGGCGTGATTCCTTCGACCAAGGGATCGCTCTGATCATGGCGAGGACGGTGGCCGTCGTCGACTACGGCATGGGCAACCTGCGCTCGGTGTCGCAGGCGGTGATGCATGTCGCGCGCGACTCGGGGGTCGATGTGATCGTCACCTCGCGGCCCGACGAGGTGATGGCCGCAGAGCGCATCGTGCTGCCCGGCCAGGGTGCGATGCCCGACTGCATGCGCGAGCTGCGCGACTCCGGCCTGCAAGACGCGGTGCTGCACGCCGCCGCGCACAAGCCGCTGATGGGCGTGTGCGTGGGCATGCAGATGCTGCTCGCGCACAGCGAAGAAGGCCCGACCGCGGGGCTGGGCCTGTTTGCCGGCGAGGTCAGGCGCTTTCGCCTCGAGGGGCGCCTGCAGCCGGACGGCAGCCGTTTCAAGGTGCCCCAGATGGGCTGGAACCAGGTGATCCAGGCACGGCCGCACGCCATCTGGGCCGGCGTGCCCGACGAAGCGTACTTCTACTTCGTGCACAGCTTCTACGCCCAGCCCGCCGATCCGGCGCACAGCGTGGGTGAAACCGACTACGGCGGCCGCTTTACCTGCGCGCTGGCCCGGGATAATATTTTCGCCACCCAGTTCCACCCCGAGAAGAGCGCTGAACACGGCCTCGCGCTGTACCGCAATTTCCTTCGCTGGAAACCCTGACCTGCCTTCTCGGGCACACCCCTTCCACCCACCCTTCCTTTGTCGGCCATGCTGCTGATCCCTGCGATTGATCTGAAAGACGGCAAGTGCGTTCGCCTCAAGCAGGGCGACATGAACGACTCCACCACCTTCGGCGACGACCCGGCGGCAATCGCGCGGCGCTGGGTCGAAGCGGGCGCCCGGCGGCTGCACCTGGTCGACCTCAACGGCGCCTTCGCCGGAAAGCCCGTCAACGAGGCGGCGGTCAAGTCGATCCTGGCCGAGGTGGGCGACGAGATACCGGTGCAACTGGGCGGCGGCATCCGCGACTTGGACACCATCGAGCGCTACCTCGACGACGGCCTGAGCTTCATCATCATCGGCACCGCGGCCGTGAAGAGCCCCGGCTTCCTGAAGGACGCGTGCAGCGCCTTCGGCGGCCACATCATCGTGGGCCTGGACGCCAAGGACGGCAAGGTCGCCACCGACGGCTGGAGCAAGCTGACCGGCCACGAGGTGGTCGACCTGGCGAAGAAGTTCGAGGACTACGGCGTCGAAGGCGTGATCTACACCGACATCGGCCGCGACGGCATGCTCAGCGGCATCAATGTCGACGCCACCGTGCGGCTCGCCCGTTCGCTGTCGATCCCGGTCATCGCCTCGGGCGGCCTGAACAGCCTCGCCGACATCGACAAGCTCTGCGCCGTCGAAAGCGAGGGCATCGAAGGCGTCATCTGCGGCCGCGCGATCTACACCGGCGACCTCGACTTCGCCCAGGCCCAGAAGCGCGCCGACGAACTCAACGGGGGCTGACGGCCCACCGCCCGAAGCGGCTTCGCCGCCTCCTGACCTGCTGCCCATGCTTGCCAAACGCATCATCCCCTGCCTCGACGTGACCGGCGGCCGCGTGGTCAAGGGCGTCAACTTCGTCGAATTGCGCGATGCCGGCGATCCGGTCGAGATCGCGGCGCGCTACAACGACCAGGGCGCCGACGAGCTGACCTTTCTCGACATCACCGCCACCAGCGACGGACGCGACCTGATCCTGCACATCATCGAGGACGTGGCCTCGCAGGTGTTCATCCCGCTCACCGTGGGCGGCGGCGTGCGCACCGTCGAGGACGTGCGCCGCCTGCTCAACGCCGGCGCCGACAAGGTCAGCTTCAACTCCGCCGCCGTCGCCAATCCGCAGGTCATCCGCGATGCCTCGGCCAAGTACGGCGCGCAGTGCATCGTGGTGGCCATCGACGCGAAGCGGCGACAGGGCGACGACCTCGCTGCGCGCGGCGAGGGCTGGGACGTCTACACCCACGGCGGCCGCAAGAACACCGGCTTGGACGCGGTCGCCTGGGCGTCGCGCATGGCCGCCGACGGCGCGGGCGAGATCCTGCTCACCAGCATGGACCGCGACGGCACCAAGAAGGGCTTCGACCTGGAACTCACGCGCGCGGTCAGCGACGCCGTGAGCGTGCCGGTGATCGCCTCCGGCGGCGTGGGCACGTTGGAGCACCTGGCCGACGGCATCCAGAAGGGCGGTGCCGACGCCGTGCTGGCCGCGAGCATCTTCCACTACGGCGAGTTCACCGTTGCGCAGGCCAAGGCGCTGATGGCCAGCCGCGGCATCCCGGTGCGCCAGTGACGACCGCACGGCGGGGCGGGCCGCCACGCGAGGTAAGGATCATCGGCGGGCGGTGGAAGCGCAGCAAGCTGCCCGTGGCCGATGCGCCGGGGCTGCGCCCGACCCCCGACCGGGTGCGCGAGACGCTCTTCAACTGGCTGGGCCAGGATCTCGCCGGCTGGCGCTGCCTGGACGCCTTTGCCGGCAGCGGCGCACTGGGCTTCGAGGCCGCGTCGCGCGGCGCGGCCGAGGTGGTGCTGGTCGAGCGCGACGCTGCGCTCGTGCGCAGCCTGCGGGAGTCGCAGCAGCGACTGCATGCCGACACCCTGCGTGTCGTGGCTGCCGACGCGCTCGCCTTCATGCGGCGCGCCCCGCCCCAAAGCGTCGAGCTGGTGCTCCTCGACCCGCCCTTCGACGCAGGCCTCGCCGAGCCGGCGCTGGCGGCGGCGGCGCCGCTGGTGACGGCGGGAGGCTTCGTCTACCTCGAAGCCGAACGGCCGCTCGACGAAGCGAGCCTGCCTGCGCTCGGCCTGAGCCTGCACCGGCAGGCGCGCGCTGGCGCCGTGCACTTTCACTTGCTGCGCAAACTGCCGGCCTAGACTGCGCCGCGGCCGCGGAAACACCCGGCTACACTGGCAGCGCAACCTCTTCGCGAAGAGAGCGGACCTTGACCTCTGTGACCAAACTGACTGCCGTCTACCCGGGCACCTTCGACCCGATGACCCTCGGCCACGAAGACCTGATGCGGCGCGCCAGCCGCCTGTTCGAGCGGCTGATCCTCGCGGTCGCCGCCGGGCACCACAAGAGCACCATGTTCGGCGTGGCCGAACGGCTCGAGATCGCCCAGGAGCTGGCTGCCAAGTACGACAACGTCGAGGTGATCGCCTTTCGCGGCCTGCTGCGCGACTTCGTCGTCTCGCACGGCGGCAAGGTGGTGGTGCGCGGCCTGCGCGCCGTCAGCGACTTCGAGTACGAGTTCCAGATGGCCGGCATGAACCGCCAGCTCATGCCCGATGTCGAGACGCTCTTCCTGACGCCGAGCGACCAATACCAGTTCGTCTCGGGCACCTTCGTGCGCGAGATCGCCTCGCTGGGCGGCGATGTCTCGAAATTCGTCTCGCCCTCGGTGAACCAGCGGCTGCAGCGGCGCGTCAAACGCGGTGAATCCTCCACCTGAACTCGCTGAGGTCGCGTCATGGCACTGATGATCACGGACGAATGCATCAACTGCGATGTGTGCGAACCGGAGTGCCCGAACCAGGCCATCTCCATGGGCCCGGAGATCTATCAGATCGATCCCGCCAAGTGCACCGAGTGCGTCGGCCATTTCGATCAGCCGCAGTGCGTGCAGGTGTGCCCGGTGAGCTGCATCCCGGTGGATCCGGCGCACGTCGAGTCCAAGGAGACGCTGTGGCAGAAGTACCAGCGGCTCCAGCGGGCGGCAGGACGGCCGGTGGATGCCGCAGCCGCGCCGCCGGGAGCGCCCGCCGCGGGCAATTGACTACGGCTTGGGCTGGTTCGGCGATGGCGTGAGGACGACCACGCCGAGGCTCGACGCCGCCCGCCGATGCGTGCGCTTGCGGGCTGGAGCGCGTGCGGGTGCGGCGGCGCTGGCCGCGGGTCCCGCAGTGCCCGCCTGCGACGCCGCCGAAGCGGCCTCGCGCGCACGCCGGTCGCTTTCCATCTGCGCGGCCAGGCGCTTCTCCCGGGCGACCTCGCGTTTGGCCTGCGCCCGCTGGGCGGCGGTGCGCGGATCGGCCGCGTCGACCAGGGTGCCGTTGGGGCAGGGCGTCTGCGAGTAGGTCTTGCCGCAACGGTAGATCGGTCCCGCTGCGGCGGCGACGCTGGCGCCGGCCAGGACGACTGCGGCGAAGAGGTGCTTGGTCATGAGGAACTCTCCGTGGGCTCGGCTGGCGGCAGGGGCTGCGGACGAGGGGGCTTGGCCCGCGGCGGCTTGGCGTGGATCTTCATCATCGCGCGCTCCATGTCGCCGGCCAGCAGCAGGTCGAGCGCCGACAGGGACTGCTCGATCGCCTTGTCGATCGCTTCGTGCTCCGGCAGCGGCGGACGGCGCAGCACGTAGTTCACGACTTCCGCCTTCACGCCCGGGTGGCCGATGCCCAGGCGAAGGCGCCAGTAGTCGGCGCTGCCGAGCTGCGCATGGATGTCCTTCAGGCCGTTGTGCCCGGCGTGGCTGCCGCCCAGCTTCATCTTCATCTGGCCCGGAAGCAGGTCCAGCTCGTCGTGCGCCACCAGGATCTCGCCGGGTGCGATCTTGAAGAAGCGTGCGAGCGCCGCGACCGACTTTCCCGAGAGGTTCATGAAGGTCATCGGCTCGAGCAGCCAGATGGGCCCGTCCGGTCGATTCACGCGCGCGACCAGACCGAAGTAGCCGCGTTCGGGGACCAGCGTGGCGCCCAGCTTGCGCGCCACTTCGTCGATCCACCAGAAGCCGGCGTTGTGGCGCGTGGCCTCGTATTCAGGACCCGGATTTCCCAGGCCGACAAGCAGACGAATCATGGCGTCGATTATGGGGTGGCGCCGCCGCCGGGGACCGCCGCGGCGCGCCTGGGCGGCAGGCACAAAAAAGCCCCGCCGAGGCGGGGCTTGACGTGGTGCGGCGATGCCGCAGCACCTTCACTTCTTGTTCTGCTTCTCATCCTTCTTGCCCTTGGCCTTCTCGGCAGGGGCAGCGACGACCACCGGAGCGGCCGCGACTTCTTCCTCGGCGGCCTGCGCCGACACCGAGACGATCACGGGATTCTTCTTGCCGTGCGTGACGACCTTGGTGCCCGCGGGCAGCTTGATGTCGTCCACGTGCAGCGAGGCGCCCTTGGTCAGGTTGCTGAGGTCCACCTCGATGAACTCGGGCAGCTGCGCGGCCAGGCACTGCACCAGCAACTCGGTGACAACGTGGTTCACGAGCAGCTTGTCGGTCTTGACGGCCGGCGAGTTCTCCTCGTTCACGAAGTGCAGCGGCACCTTCTTCGTGATCTTGGTCGTGGCGTCGATGCGCTGGAAGTCCACGTGCATGACGATGGGCTTGAACGCGTGCATCTGGTAGTCGCGCAGGATCACCTGCTCGGTCTTGCCCTTCAGGTCCATCTCGAGCACGGTCGAGTGGAATGCTTCCTTCTTCAGCGCGAAGAACAGGGCGTTGTGATCGAGCTCGATCATGGCGGGCTCGCCCGCACCGTAGACGATGCCGGGCACCTTTTGCGCATTGCGCAGGCGGCGGCTCGCTCCGGTCCCCTGCAGCGTGCGCTCGAAAGCGACGAATTTCATGTTGACTCCAAGATCTCGAAGTGCCCGCGACCAGGTCACTTCACAAAACGAACCCGACGGGTCCGCAACCATTAAGGGGCTCGCAACGAGCCCCGCTCATCCATCAAAAATTGCTGTTTTGCTCCGCGAACAGCGAGGTCACCGACTCGCCGTCCGAGATGCGGCGGATCGTCTCGGCGAACAGGAAGGCAACCGACAGCTGGCGCACCTTCGAGCAGAGCTTGCCGTCCTCGGACAGCGGAATCGTGTTGGTGATGACGACCTCGTCCAGCGCCGAGCCCTTGATTCGCTCGAGCGCCGGGCCCGAGAACACCGCGTGGGTGCAATACGCGTAGACGCTCTTGGCGCCGCGCTCCTTCAGGACCTCGGCCGCCTTCACCAGGGTGCCGGCGGTGTCGATCATGTCGTCCATGATCACGCAGTTGCGCCCGTCGATCTCGCCGATGACGTGCATCACTTCCGAGACGTTGGCCTTGGGGCGGCGCTTGTCGATGATCGCGAGGTCGCAGTTGAGCTGCTTGGCCAGCGCCCGTGCGCGCACCACGCCGCCGACGTCGGGCGACACCACCACGAGGTTTTCGTAGCGCTTGGTCTGCAGGTCCGACAGCAGCACCGGCGAGGCGTAGATGTTGTCGACGGGGATGTTGAAGAAGCCCTGGATCTGGTCGGCGTGCAGGTCCATGGTGAGCAGCCGCTCGACGCCCACGGCCTCGAGCATGTTGGCCACCACCTTGGCGCTGATGGGCACGCGCGTCGAGCGCGGGCGGCGGTCCTGGCGGGCGTAGCCGAAGTAGGGGATCACCGCGGTGACGCGGCGGGCCGACGCCCGCTTCAACGCGTCGACCATGATGCACAGCTCCATCAGGTTCTCGTTCGTGGGCGCGCAAGTGGGCTGCACCACGAAGATGTCGCGGGCGCGAACGTTCTGCTGGATCTCGATGTCGACTTCGCCGTCGGAGAAGCGGCCGACCTTGGCGCGGCCGAGTTCGATGCCGAGATGGGACGCGATTTCCTGCGCCAGCGCGGGGTTGGCGTTACCGGTGAAAAGCACGGTGTTGAAAAGCACGGTCCCTCCGTCGAGGCTTTCGGGGCGCCCGTTGCTGCACCCCGTCGCATCAGCCCCGGCGTGCACCCAAGCGGGCGCACCGGGATTCACACAATGATTTGGCAGGGGAGGAAGGACTCGAACCCTCGCATGTCGGAATCAAAATCCGATGCCTTAACCAACTTGGCGACTCCCCTACACCGGTCCCCGGCTTGCGCCCGGAACCTTCAACCGCTCAGTCTGCCGCCCATCCGGCCAGCGGATGCTGCATCAGGCTGCGGCACACTCGGCCCACCCATCCTGCCGGCAGATCCGGCAGCATTGTCGCCATGGGCTGGCTTCGCGCACCTTCTGATTCGTCGATTCTCGCAAACACCGCACTGCCGGAACCCGTCATGCGGCTGTTGCCGAAACGGGCTTCGAGCAGCTGGGCGGCTTGTGCCACTTCGGGGCAACTGGCCTGCGCGGGCGGCTGCAAATCGTTGCGACCGAACCCAGCGAGCAAGCCGGCTGTGCCGACGTCTGCAAGAAAGCCCGCAAGTATAGCAGCTTCGGTGTCGCGCACCAGCAGCGGGCTGGTGAAGATGTCCTGCGTGGCGATGGCCGGCGGCGGCTTCACCACCGCGTAGCGACGGCTCGGCAGCTCGATGGGCGTGAGCTTCTCGCCGATGCCTTCGACCCAGGCGTTGTGCCCGCCGAGGAAGAACGGCACGTCCGCGCCGAGCTGCAGGCCCAGCGCCAGCAGGCGCGACAGCGGCCAATGCAGGCCCCAGAGCCGATTCAGCGCGAGCAGCGTGGTGGCGGCGTCGGAGCTGCCGCCGCCCATCCCGGCGCCCCAGGGCACCTGCTTGTCGATCGAGATGTCCGCGCCCAGGCGCGTGCCGCTGGCCGCCTGCAGCGCGCGCGCGGCGCGCAGGCACAGGTCGTCGGCAGGCAGCGCCGCCGAGAGGTCGTGCCGCGCCAGTTGCGCATCGCCGCGCCGCTCGACGTGCAAGGTGTCGCACCAGTCGATCAGCACGAAGACCGATTGCAGCAGGTGATAGCCGTCCGCTCGCCGGCCCACCACATGAAGGAAGAGGTTGAGCTTGGCGGGCGCCGCCAGATCGTAGAGAGCGTTCACGACGACACCTCGATCGCGGCCCGCGAAAGACGAGTCGGCACTGGGTGCCTCACGGCCGGTCCAGCTTGGCGCGCACCGTCACGGCCGGCGGAGCCGCGCGGCGCGCAGCGATCAGTCCTTCGTCGAAGCGCGCCAGGTCGACGACCCAGCCGAGCTGAGCGAAGCCCGGCCCGGCCGGCTTCGCGCTCGGCTCGCTCGGCGCGCCGGTCCATGGGCGGCCCCTGAGCCAATCGAACAAGGCGGCGACCGGCAGGCTCTCGCCCAGGACCTCGCGCGTCAGCTCGTCCAGGTTGGCAAAGCGCTGCTCGCCTTGCGACGTGACCAGCGCGACCTTGCCCGGCGCCCAGCGAGCCTGCGCGAGCACCGTACCCAGCGGGGTGCTCATGTCGAGCCGGCCCTGGCGCGGGCCGCCGCGCAGGTCGAAGGTCGCCGTGACGTTGCGCGCCTCGCTCGACGGCGTGGCGTCCACATGCACCGTCATGCGCCCGGACAGGATGTCGCCCGGGGACTCGATCTGCGGCGGCGGCGTCGCGCAGCCGCCGAGAAATGCGGCCGCGAGCAGCGTCGCCGCGAGACGCCTCACAGGTCGCCGACCCGCAGCCGCGCCAGCGTCTCGCGCAGCACGTCGTTGGCCGAATCCTTGCTGCGCCCTTCGCGCCAGATCTTGCGCGCCTCGTCGCGTTGGCCGCTGACCCACAGCACTTCGCCCAGGTGCGCGGCGATCTCGGGGTCGGGACGCGAGTGGTAGGCGCTGCGCAGCAGCCGCAGCGCCTCGTCGCGGTTGCCGATGCGGTACTCGACCCAGCCCATGCTGTCGGTGATGAACGGTTCGCCGGGCGCGAGCTCGAGCGCCTTCTGGATCAGGGCCTTGGCCTCGGGCAGGCGCAGGTTGCGCTCGGCCAGCGAGTAGCCCAGTGCGTTGTAGGCATGCTGGTGATCGGGCTTGAGCTCGATCACCTTGCGCAGCAGCCGCTCCATCTCGTCGAGGCGATTGAGCTTCTCGGCCATCATCGATTGCTCGTACAGCAGGTCGACGTCGTTGGGATATTGCTTGTTCGCCGCGGCCAGCAGGCTGTTCGCATCGGCCCAATGCTTGGTGTCGCGAAGCACCTGCACCTCGGCCAGCAGCTTGGCGCGTGCGTCTTCCTCGTTCTGCTCGGGCGCCTTGCGGATCAGCTCGCGCGCTTCCTTGAGCTTGCCCTGCTTGGCCAGCAGCGAGGCACGCCGGGAGATCACCTCCAGCGCGCGCTGCGGGCTGTCGATCTTGCGCAGCCACGCCTCGGCTGCCTTGAAGTCGTTCTGCTGCTCCGCAGCCTGCGACAGCAGCAGCCAGGCCTGGGTGAGGCCGCGATCGGGCGAGGCCGGCCGCTCGTCTTCGTCGAGCTGCGCATGCGGGTCGGTCGAGCTGTCCTTGCCGGCCTGGTCGGTCTTCGAGTCCTTGCCGCCCTGCACCAGCTGCACATAGCGCTGCAAGGCGGTGATGGCCTGCGCGGGCTGGTGCAGTTCCAGGTTGAGCGCCCCGAGCGTGAGCCAGGCCGGGGCGAGCTGAGGCTGGCTGGCGGTGACTGCCTCGAGCTGGGCGATCGCGTCGGCGTAGCGCTGCGAATTGCCCAGCTGGCGGGCGTAGACCATGCGGATGCCGTTGCTCGCCGGCTTGGCCTTCAGGTGCTCCAGCACCAGCGGCTCGGCTTCGGGCGTGGTCGGCAGCATCTCGAGCGCCAGCAGGGCGGCGCCTTCGGAGGCGGGGTCCTGCGCCAGGGCGGCCTTGGCCAGGGCCAGCGCCTGGGCGTTGTCTTCGGCGATCAGCCACGCGCGTCCGAGCGCGACTTTCACAGCGGCGCGCGTGGCCGGTGCCTTCGCGTAGGGCTGCAGCACCTGGTCGAGCAACCCGGCCACCTGCTTGCGGTCGGCCGTGCGCACGAAGAAGCGCGGCAGGTTCATGATGAGGCTCGGGCGCTCCGCCTCGGGCGTCGCCTGCAGCAACGACTGCAGCGGCTCGACGGTTTCGCTCGGTCGCTTGAGCGCGATCAGCAGCTGGATCACGTAGCGATGCGCCTCCAGTGATCCGGGCACCGCGCTGCGCCAGGCCTTGGCGGCATCCAGCGCCTGCTCGCCGGCATGTGCCTGCAAGGCGATCTCGGTCGCCCGGCGGAACAACTGCTCGTCCTTGGTCCGGCGCGCTGCGTCGAGCATCACGCCGTAGGCCGTTCCGGGCTCGCCGGAGCGCAGTTCCAGCTCGCCGATCAGCAACTGATAGAACAGCTGCGAATCGAGGGCGGAATGGGTCGGGTCGGTGCGCTGGGCCCACGCGCCGGGGCCGAACAGCAGCGCCGAGGCAGCGATCGCCAGCGCTCGCGCACGAAAGGAAGGACGGCCTGGCATCGAAAGACTCCTGTTTGCTCGATCGATTCTAGTGGGGGTGCGCGCGCCGACGCCGGCGCGCGCACCGGTTGATCGCGGCGGGTCGCGATAATTCCCTTCATGCCGGAATTGCCCGAGGTCGAAGTCACCCGACAGAGCTTTTGCGAGCGCATCCACGGTGCGCGCGTCACGGCCGTGCGCCTGGGCAAACCCCTGCGGTGGCCGCTGGGGATCGATCCCGACCGCTTGCTGCAGCGCACCGTGGGCGAGGTCGCGCGGCGCGGCAAGTACCTCTGGCTGCCCCTGCAGGACCGGGCCGCGCCGTCCGCGGGCGGCCTGCTGATGCACCTCGGCATGTCAGGCTCGCTGGCGTTCAACGCACAACCCGGTGAGGCGGGCGCCCATGATCACTTCGACCTGGTGACCACGCGAGGCACGCTGCGCCTCACGGATCCGCGGCGCTTCGGCGCAGTCGTGTGGTCGGACAGCATGGACGGCGGGATGGCGGGCAAGCTGCTGGCCGGGCTGGGCCTGGAGCCCTTCGACCCCGCCTTCACCGGCGCGCACCTGCACGCGGCGCTCAAGCGCCGGCGGGTGGCGGTCAAGCTCGCGCTGCTGTCGGGCGACATCGTCGTCGGTGCCGGCAACATCTACGCGTGCGAGGCCCTGTTCGCCGCCGGCATCGATCCGCGCACGCGCAGCGACCGCATCAGCCGGCCGCGCTGCGATCGACTGGCCGCCAGCGTGCGCCAGACGCTGGCCCAGGCCCTGGCGCTCGGCGGCTCGACGCTGCGCGATTTCCGCGATGCGCACGGCATGGAAGGGCGCTTTCAGGCGCAGGCCCAGGTCTACGGGCGCGAGGCCCAGCCCTGCCGCGTCTGCGGCAGCGCCGTGCGGCGCGTGATGCAGGGCCAGCGATCGACGTTTTTCTGCCCGGGCTGCCAAAGACGTTGAACCTGTCACGAGCGGGGCAGAAGGATTTGGTGTGCAGATGTTTCACAGGGTGTCCGCACGGGGGCATGAGCTACCATTTCCTCGCCCCGCAGCTGGCCAGCCTTCGATGCCTGCGGCCCGCAGCCTTCAGGCGTGACCGAGATCGACCATGACCCCGACCTTTGCCAGCAATTTCGACGCGCTCAGCGGCTGGCGGGCATCGGTGGGCCGTCGCCTCGCGGACCTGTCGCGCTACCTGGGCGAACACGACCTGGCCGACGGGCCGACCAACGATTCCCTCGCGTCGCTCACGCAGCGCCTGGCCGGCGAGAAGCTGGTCGTGGCCTTCGTCGCCGAGTTCTCGCGCGGCAAGTCGGAGCTCATCAACGCCATCTTCTTTGCCGACGCCGGCAGGCGCGTGCTGCCGGCCACGCCCGGACGCACCACCATGTGCCCGGTCGAGCTGGCGTACGACCCCGAAGAGCCGCCGACCCTCTCGCTGCTGCCGATCACCACGCGCCTCGATGGCCTGTCGCTGGGTGAATTGCGTGCCCAGCCGCGTGCCTGGACGCAGCTGCCCCTGAACGTGAAGTCGCCCGACGAGCTGTCGCAGGCGCTGACCCAGGTCATGCGCACGCGCTGGGTCTCGCAAGACGAGGCCCGCACGCTCGGCTTCTGGGACGACGCGCGGCCGTCCGAGAACCCGCCGCTGGACGAGCAGGGCCGCGTCGAAGTGCCCGAGTGGCGGCACGCGCTGATCAACTACCCGCATCCGCTGCTCAAGCAGGGGCTGGTGGTGCTCGACACGCCCGGACTCAACGCCATCGGCGCCGAGCCCGAACTGACCCTGAGCCTGCTGCCGTCCGCGCACGCGACGGTCTTCATCCTCGGCGCGGACACCGGCGTCACCAAGTCCGACATGGCGATCTGGCGCGACCACCTCGACACGCACCAGCTGGCCCGCTTCGTGGTGCTCAACAAGATCGACGCGCTGATCGACCCGCTGGCCACGGCCGAACAGGTGGCCCAGCAGATCGAGTCCCAGCGCCAGGCGACGGCGCGCACGCTGGAGATCGGGCCCGAGCGCGTCTTCCCGCTGTCGGCGCGCCAGGCGCTGGCCGCACGCATGAGCGGGGACGCCGAGGGGCTGAAGGCGAGCCGGCTGATCGACCTCGAAGAGGCCTTGTCGTCCCAGCTGCTGCCGCAGCGGCGCCAGGTGCTGCACGACGTCGTGAGCGATGCGGTCGACCAGGTCGAGCAGCACGTGGCGCGGCGCCTGGGCGACTCGCGGCGGCAATTGGCCGAGCAGATGCTCGAGTTGCGCGGCATTCGCGGCAAGAGCGGCGCCAAGGTGCGGCTCATGCTCAAGCGCGTGCAGGAAGAGACGTCGGAGTTCGAGCTTTGCACGGCCAAGCTGCAAGCGCTGCGCGTGGTGCACAGCCGCATGCTCAAGGACGCGCTCGTCGGCCTCTCCAGCGACCGCCTGCGGGAAGAGGTGGCGCAGATGCAGGCCGAGATGACGGCCTCGCTGCTGAATCTGGGCGCGAAGAAATCCTTCATCAGTCTGTGCGGTCGCCTGCGCGAGCTGCTTGGCAGCGCGCAGCTGCGGGCCGCCGAGATCCGCGACATGCTTTCGGCGTCGTTCGCCAAGCTCAATTCGGATTTCGGGTTCGGCCTCGCCCTGCCCAAGGGCCCCGACCTCGACCGCTACATGCGCGAACTCGGCCTCATCGAGCGCAACTACGTGCAGTACCTCGGCCTCACGCAGGCGCTGCGCCTGTCGCAGCCGAAGTTCATGGAGCAGTTCCGGCGCATGCTCGTGTCCAAGCTGCGGGTGGTGTTCGAGAACGCCAGCGGCGAACTCGAGCTGTGGAGCAAGAGCGCCTCGGCGCAGGTCGACTCGCAGTTGCGCGAGCGGCGGCGTGGCTTCCGGCGCCGCCGCGAAGCGCTGGAGCGCATCCAGAACGCGGCCGGCGAGCTCGAGCAGCGCATCACCGAGATCGAGGCGCAGGATCGGCGCGTCAACCAGTTCCTGGTGCGAGTGCACGAATTGGCCGAGGCGCTGCGCCACGCGCCGTCGTCTGCCAACCAGCCGGGCGCGCCGAACCACGGCGGCGACGGCTTGCTGCGGCTGGAGCTGCCGCCGAGCACCGAGCCGGCGCCCGTGCTGCTGCGTCACGCGCAGGCGTGAAGGACGCCGGCGGTTCCTTCGCCGCTCGCGTGATCGAGTGGCAGCAAGCCCACGGCCGGCACCAGCTGCCCTGGCAGCAAACGCGCGACCCGTACCGCGTGTGGCTGTCGGAGATCATGCTGCAGCAGACGCAGGTGGCCACGGTGCTTGCCTACTACGAGCGCTTCCTGCAGCGCTTTCCCGACGTGGCCGCGCTGGCAGCGGCCGACATCGACGAGGTGTTGGCGCTGTGGAGCGGGCTCGGCTACTACAGCCGTGCGCGCAACCTGCACCGCTGCGCCCAGGCGGTGGTCGAGCGCCACGGCGGGGCGTTCCCGCCGTCCAGCGAGGCGCTTGCGCAGCTGCCGGGCATCGGACGATCGACCGCTGCAGCGATCGCGGCGTTCTGCTTCGGCGAGCGTGTCGCGATCCTCGACGGCAACGTCAAGCGAGTGTTGACGCGCTGGCTCGCTTTCGGGGAGGACCTTTCTGTCGCGAGCAACGAGCGGGCTCTCTGGGACGACGCGACGCGCCTGCTGCCCGAACACGGCATCGAGCGCTACACGCAGGGGCTGATGGACCTGGGGGCCACCGTGTGCCTGCAGCGCTCCCCCAACTGCCTGCTGTGCCCGGTGCGCGCGGACTGCGTCGCGTCGCGCCAGGGCCATCCCGAGGACTATCCGCGCAAGACGCGCAAGCTCAAGCGCGGGCGTCGCGAGCACGTGTGGCTGTGGCTGCAATGGCGCGAGCAGCTGTGGCTGGCGCAGCGCCCGGACACCGGGATCTGGGCAGGCCTGTGGAGCCTGCCGGAATTCGACTCGACGAGCGACTTCGAGGCGGTGAGCGCCGGGTGGCCCGGCAGCGCCGAATGCCTGCCCAGCTTCACTCACGTGCTCACCCACCTCGATTGGACGCTGCACCCGCTTCGCTGGCAGCTTCCGGCGCGCACCCAGAAGGCTCGCGTCGACGCCATTGCCGCCGCGCTGCCGGCCGGCCGCTGGTTCGAGTTGGGCGAAGCGGCGGCGGCCGGCGTGCCGGCGCCGCTGAAGAAGCTGCTGCGCGGCTGATCAGTCGCGCGCCGGGAAGATTCCCTGCAGCGCGATGAAGCAGTTGACCGTGAGGTAGGGCTGCATCACCGGCACGGGCATGTTGCTGCCGGCCGGCGAGGTCAGCACCGGCGACATGGCCACGGTGCCCGGGCCCGGCGCGTACAGCGTCGTGCGCGCCTTGGTCGCCGGCACGCCGCCTGCGGGCGACACCTGCGTCGCGTCGGACGGGCTGCCCATCGGCGTGACCGTGTGAGTGTGGGCCGGCAGCTGGGCGTTGTTCAACGTGACGTTTTCAGTGCCCGCTGCTTCGCCGAGGTCGCGATTGGTAAGCCCCGGCCCTTGGCCCATGTGCAGTGCCACGCGTCCGCGCATGTCGGGCAGCGCGAAGGTCGTGCGGCCGTCGCCGCCATAGGTGGTGCCCAGCAGCGAGAACAGCGCGGTGTTGGTCGCGATCGGCAGCAGCTGCCCGTTCAACTGCGCCCAGCCGCGCGGCGCGAAGTTGAAGCCGGCGCACATGATCTGGCCGATGAAGGGCTCGGACTGGGCCGAAGCTGCACCGTGCGCGGCGATCAGCGACAAGGCGGCTGCCGCGGCGCGGCAGGTGCGGGACAAGGCGTAGGACATGGGGTGCTCCCGTTGGACGCAGCGTGTGACGCCGCAGGTTGTTGAATTCGAGTCGACGATGGAAGAGCGAAGACGAGGCCGGCGCCTAGGCGCGGCGCCGCCGGCACCACGCGAGCAGGCCCAGCCCCGCGCCCATCAGCGCCCAACTGCTGGGCTCGGGCACCGCGCTGACCGTTGCGCTGGTGATGTCGTCGGCGCTGAAGGCAAGGAACGCGTCGCCCGACGGGATCCCGCTCACCGTGGCGGTGGTGAAGCCTTGGCCCGGGTCGCTCTCGACCAGGCCGAGGAAGAACGCCTGGCCGTCGCTGACCAAGGTGTCCGGGGTGGCGCTGTTGAACACCGATCCGCTGGCCACGGACAGCTGGAGATCACCGGCCTGCGCATCGCTGCCGGTGATGAGGTACAGGCCCACGGCCTGCACCGTGCGGCCGAAGCCGATGGTGAAGCTGTCGCCGAGGTAGAAGGCGGTGTCGGGGTTGTCGAGCCCCAGGTAGTTGACGCCCGAGGTGGTGCCGAAGGTGTCGGAGACCTGCAGCGAATACCCCGGGATGGCGTAGCTGTAGGTCAGGCCGTTGGCGCCCGCGCCGCTCGCGAAAGTGGTACCTGCGCTCAGGCCCTCGAAGTCTTCCGTCTGGACGGCCGCAAGGCCGGAAATGGCAGCGTCGAACGCGCTGCGGCTGGTGAAGGCGGTCAATGCCGCGTGGCTCGCGCCGGCGCAAAGCGCCAGCGACAGCGCGCACAGCGCCTGCTTGCTTTTCATGTGGTGTCCCCCCGCGGCCACCGTGGCGCGCGAAATGGCTCGCAGAGTAGGCGGCCAGACGCCCACGCGTCCACTCCCGTTCTAGGGGGCCGGTCAATCCCGACCCTCGAATGCGGGGGGTCAGCCGACGACGCCTTTGCTGCGCAGGAACTCGTCGACGAGCTGCAGCCGCACTTGCGCGTCGGGCAGCTCCATGAGCTTTTGCTTGGCCGCGATCGAGATGGGCAGGATCTCGCACCAGCGGTTGGCCACCCAGCCGGCTTCGTCGAAGCGGTACGGCTGCAGGAACGGCTCGTTGCCTTGCGCCTTCAGCGTCGCGATCGCGTTGGCCAGGCCCCGCACGGTTTCGAGCACCGCCTGGGCCGGCGCCACCGGCTCGTCGTCGGCCACGAGGATCACTTGCGCCATCCACAGGCCGTCGCCTTGCTGCCGCGCGTTCTGCACTTCGAAGCGGTGCGTGCCGCGGCAGCGCACCTGCAGGATGCCCGCCTGCGCGCTGTCGACATCGATCAATTCGGCGACCGTCCCGGTGGACTCGAACGCTGCCTGGTCGCCGGCGACGCGCGTGTCGGTGCCATGCTTCAAGGACACGACGCCGAAGCCGCGGCCCTCGCGCAGGCATGCGCCCACCAGGTCGAGATAGCGCGCCTCGAAAACCTTCAACGACAGCAGCCCGCCGGGGAACAGCACGGCCTGCAGCGGAAACAGGGGCAAGTCGAAAGGGGTGGGAGAAGACATCGAGGTGGGCGGCCGAGCCGCCGCGTGACGGGCGTGGATCAGTCCTTGGCGTCCAGTTCGCGATGGCGGACCAGCGTGGTGGCGCGCGACGCGAAGCGCCGTGCGAGCGTCTCGACGAAGTACACCGAGCGGTGCTGCCCGCCCGTGCAGCCGATCGCCACGGTGAGGTAGCTGCGCTGGTCGTCCTCGAAGGCCGGCAACCAGCGTGCCAGGAAGGCCTCGATCTGCGACAGCATCTCGCCCACTTCCGGCTGCTCCTCGAGGTACTTGACCACCTCCGCGTCGCGCCCGGTGTGCGGCCGCAGCTCGCGGATGTAGTGAGGGTTGGGCAGCATGCGCACGTCGAACACGTAGTCCGCATCGAGCGGCACGCCTTGCTTGAAGGCGAAGGACTCGAACACCAGCGTCAGGCGGCTGCCGGTGGCCTGCACCAGCGCTCGCATCCAGGCGCGCAACTGGCCCGGGCGCAGCTGGCTGGTGTCGACCACGGTCGACACCTCGCGCAGCGCGGACAGCAACTCGCGCTCGAGTTCGATCGCCTCCACCAGCGCGCGATGGCCGAACACCGACAGGTCTTCCTTCCGGCGCGTCGGCGCCGGCTCGGGCGTCTGCTTGGTCAGCGGATGCAGCCGGCGCGTCTCCGAGAAGCGCCGCACCAGCGTGTCGGTGCTCGCGTCGAGGAACACCGAACGGATCAGGACCCCCTCGCCGCGCAACTGCTCGAGCAGATGCAGCAGGTGCGGCAGCGAGCCGACGCTGCGCGCGTCGACCGCGATGGCCACGCGCCGCTCCGAGCGCTCCTGTTCGACGCGCAGGAACTCGCGCAGCAGTTCGGGCGGCAGGTTGTCCACGCAGAAGAAGCCCGCATCTTCGAGCGCATGCAGCGCGACCGACTTGCCCGAGCCGGAGATGCCCGTCACCAGCACGACCTCGCGCGGCGAGGCGAGGCCTTCGCCGGGCTGCGGCTTCGCCTTCGGGGCCGCGCGCGGCGCCCGCGGATTCGACGGTGCGTGACCCGCCATGGGTGCGGACGCCTTGCCCATCACCGCTTGCGGCTGCGCGTGGCGCCCGCCGCGTCAGCGCCGATGGCGAGCATCTCCTGCGCGTGAGCGAGGCTGGTGCCCGACAGGCGTTCGCCGCCGAGCATGCGAGCGACCTCGCCCACGCGCGCCTCGCCGGCAACGGCGTGGACCTCGCTGCGCGTCACGCCGTCGCGCGAGGACTTGGCCACCACGAAGTGATGGTCGGCGCAGGCCGCTACCTGCGGCAGGTGCGTGACGGCCATCACCTGCCGGTCGCGGCCGAGCTGCTTCATCAGGCGCCCCACCGTCTCGGCGACGGCGCCGCCCACGCCGGCATCGACCTCGTCGAAGATCAGCGTGCCGGCCTCGCCGAGCTGGCTGGTGGTGACCGCGATCGCCAAGGCGATGCGCGAGAGTTCGCCGCCCGAGGCGACCTTCGCCAGCGGGCGCGGCGTGCTGCCGGCGTGCCCGGCGACGAGGAATTCCGCCGACTCGAGGCCGAACGACTGCGGCGAGTCCTGCGCCAGCAGCGCCACCTCGAAGCGGCCGCCCGCCATGCCCAGCTGCTGCATCGCCTGCGTCACCGCCGAGGCGAGCTTGGGCGCCGCCTGCCGTCGTGCCGCGGACACCTTCTTGGCCTGCGCGTCGAAGGCGGCCTTGGCTTGCGCCAGCTCGGCCTCCAGCGCATCGAGGTCCGCGGCGGCTTCGAGCTCGCCCAGCTCGGCCTTCCATTCGGACAGCAGCGCCGCGAGGTCGGAGGGCGCACGCCGATAGCGGCGGGCCAGCCCCATCCAGGCGGACATGCGCTCGTCGACCTCCTGCAGCCGCTCGGGCTCGATCTCGGTGTGGTGCAGGTAGCTCGACAGCGTGTGGGCAGCGTCCTGCAATTGCGCCTGGGCGCCTTGCAGCACCTCGATGACGGACGCGAGCTGCGCATCGAAGGAGGCGACCTGCTGCAGCGCATCGACGGCGCGGCCCGTCAGCGATTCGGCGTTGTCGTCGGCGTCGTTGACGGCATCGAGTGCGCCGCGCGCGGCGTCGATCAGCGACTGAGCGTTGGACAGGCGCTGGTGCTCGGCGTTGAGCTCGTCCCACTCGCCCGCCGCCGGCGAGAGCTTGTCGAGCTCGCCGATCTGCCAGGCCAGGCGCTCGCGCTCGCGCGACAGGTCGGCCTGCTTGGCCTGCGCGTTGAGCAAGGCCTGCGCCGCCGCCTTCCAGCGCGACCAGGCCAGCGCGAGCGGCGCGGTGTCCAGGGCGGCATAGGCGTCGAGCAGTGCGCGCACTGACGCGCCGCGGGTGAGGCTCTGCCATGCATGCTGGCCGTGGATGTCGACGAGATGGTCGGCCGCTTCGCGCAACTGCGCGATGGTGGCGGCGCTGCCATTCACCCACGCGCGGCTCTTGCCCTGCGTGTCGATCGTCCGACGCAGCAGCAGCGTGTCGCCGGCCTCGAAGCCGGCGTCTTCCAGCCAGGCGGCGAGTGCCGGTGGCGTGTCGAATTCGGCGGTGATCTCGGCGCGCGCCGCGCCCTCGCGCACCACCCCCGCGTCGCCGCGGCTGCCCAGCGCGAGCTGCACCGCGTCGATCAGGATCGACTTGCCCGCGCCCGTCTCGCCAGTGAGCACCGAGAAGCCGGCATCGAGCTCGACCTCGAGCGAGGCCACGATGACGAAATCGCGCAGCGCCAGGCGTCTCAACATGATGCGTCTCCCTTGCGCACATCAAGCAGCTGCCGCGGACCCGGCTTCGCCGGTCCGCTGGAAGCGCCCCCCGGGGGGAGGCACCGAAGGCGCTTCGGGGGGGTCATGTCACTCCGGCGTGCCAATGGAGTTTGCGTCGAAGCGTCGCGAAATAACTCCAGCCCAAGGGATGCAGGAACCGCACCTGGTGCGCCGATCGCCGCACGGTGATGCGGTCGCCGTGCAGCAGGCTGGCAAGCGCCTGCATGTCGAAGTTCACGCTGGCGTCGCGCCCGGCCACGATCTCGATGCTGATGTCGCGCGCGTCGGGCAGCACGATCGGCCGGTTCGACAGGTCGTGCGGGGCGATCGGCACCATGACCCACCCGGCGATGCCCGGGTGCAGGATCGGCCCGCCGGCAGACAGCGCATACGCGGTCGAGCCGGTGGGCGAGCCCACGATCAGGCCGTCGGCGCGCAGGTTGGCGACGAACTCGCGGCCGATGTCGATCTTCAGCTCGACCATGCTCGCGGTGGCGCCGCGGCTCACCACCACGTCGTTCATCGCGAAGCCGTCGAAGATCTTCTCGCCGTCGCGCCAGACGCCGCCTTCGAGCATGGTGCGGCGCTCTTCTTCGTAGTCGCCGGCGATCATCGGCGCCAGCGCTTCGGCGAAACCGGCCACCGGCACGTCGGTGATGAAGCCCAGGCGCCCCTGGTTGATGCCCACCAGAGGCAGCGCGAAGCGCGACAGCTGGCGCGCGATGCCGAGCATGGTGCCGTCGCCGCCCACCACCACCGCGATGTCGCATTGCTGGCCGAGCTCGGCCGGGCTGAACGCACCGTGGTCGTTGATGCCGGTGTGCAGCGCCGTTTCGCGCTCCAGCGACACTTCCAGACCCTGGCGAATCAGGAAGTTCGCGATCTCTTCGAGCACGCTGCGGATGCCCTGAGCGTGGTACTTGCCCACCAGTGCCGCGTGTCGAAAGCGCTTGCTCATGCGCGGGATTACACCACAGCGATTCGCGTGCCACGCCGCTGAAAATGGCCTCGCCCTACAATTGAAAACATGCTCGACGATCGCGCCAAAAGGCTTCTGAAAGCGCTGGTCGAACGCTACATCGCGGACGGCCAGCCGGTGGGCTCGCGCACGCTGTCCAGAGCGTCGGGGCTGGAGCTGTCGCCGGCCACCATCCGCAACGTGATGGCCGA
>DATFAY010000462.1:0-3685 GCA_035254085.1 Piscinibacter sp. | reverse complement strand
CCCCCTCATTGCACGCGCCGGCCGGCTTTGGCGGGGGTCGATGCGCCCTGCGCCGCGATTCGAGCCAGGTCGAGCCCGCCGTGCACCTCGGCCCGGATCAGTAGCTGGCAGATCTGGTCGTGCGGCAGGTTCGGATGCAACTCGGCCAGCATGCCGATGCGCATCCAGTGCTCCGCCTGTGCGTTGATGGAACGAGACAGCGCAGCGCTCGCGACGCGCAGGTTCTCGTGCATCTGGTCTGAGACTTTGACGATACCCATGCCGTCATCATATACGAAACATATACGCTTCGTATATTCTCGCTCGGACGCCCGGTGCGCGTGATCGCCGCCTCGATTCGTTTACGCTGGCACGACCGACAGCGCAGGACGGGGGGCATCCCATGAACGATCGCAGCAACATGCAGGTCGAAGGCTTCTTCGACCCTGCCACCTGGACCATCAGCTACATCGTCTTCGACCGGAAGACGCGCTGCTGCGCGCTGGTCGACAGCGTGCTCGACTACGACCCGAAGTCCGGCCGCACCGCGCATGTCAATGCCGACCGCCTGATCGAGCGCGTGCGCGAACTCGGCGCCACGGTGGACTGGATCCTCGAGACACACGTCCACGCCGACCACTTGTCGGCGGCGCAATACCTGAAGGAGGCGCTGGGCGGGCAATCGGGCATCGGCCGGCACATCACCACGGTGCAGCAGGTGTTCGGATCGCTCTTCAATGCCGGCGCGGGATTCGCGCATGACGGTCGCCAGTTCGATCACCTGTTTTCCGATGGCGAGACCTTCAGCATCGGCAGCCTGAGCGCGCGTGCGATGCACACGCCCGGCCACACGCCCGCGTGCATGACCTACGTGGTGGGCGACGACGAACATGCGCATGCCGGCCTGGCCGCGTTCGTCGGCGACACCCTGTTCATGCCCGACTACGGCACGGCACGCTGCGACTTTCCCGGCGGCGATGCGCGCACGCTGTACCGCTCGATCAAGAAGGTGCTCGGCCTGCCGCCGCAGACCAGGCTCTACCTGTGCCACGACTATCAGCCCGGCGGCCGCGACGTTCGGTTCGTCAGCACGGTGGCCGAGGAGCGCGAAGGGAACATCCACGTGCGCGACGGCATCGGCGAGGACGAGTTCGTTGCCATGCGGCATGCGCGCGACGCGACGCTCGACATGCCGACGCTGATCCTGCCGTCGGTGCAGGTCAACATGCGCGCCGGTCGCTTGCCCGACCCCGAGGACAACGGCGTGCGCTACATCAAGATTCCCTTGAACTCGCTGTAGATCGCAGAGCGGCCGCCGGCCTCGGGCTTCAGGCCGGAGCGCGAAAGCTCTTGCGCGCGTGAGCGACCCTCTCGGCGATCACGCATTGGGGCACGTGGTCGTTGACGAGGCCCATCGCCTGCATGAACGCATAGACGGTCGTCGGGCCGACGAACTTCCAGCCGCGCTTCTTCAGGTCCTTGGACAGCGCGATCGACTCGGGCGAGGTCGCGACCGCCTGCGCAGGCGCCGCCCCTGCCGGATCGACCTCGAATTGCCAGAAGTAGGCTGCGAGGGATCCGTGCTCGGCCTGCATGCGCACGGCGCACGCGGCATTGTTGATCACCGCTTCGATCTTGCCGCGGTGACGCACGATGCCGTCGTCTTGCAGCAGTCGGGCCACCTGCTTCTCGCCGTACCGGGCGACCCGGTGAAAGTCGAAGCGGTCGAAGGCGCGACGAAAGTTCTCTCGCTTCGCGAGAATCGTGCGCCAGCTGAGCCCGGACTGAAACCCTTCCAGGCAGAGCTTCTCGAACAGCCGGACGTCATCGGACACCGGGAAGCCCCATTCGTTGTCGTGATAGGCCTCGAACTCGGGGGCGGCGCCACACCAGCGGCAACGCGGACGGCCATCGGTTCCTGCAACGGTGCTGTTCATGCTCATCGGGTCGGCTCCGAGCGGGAGTCGGACAGTGTGTCGTCGGACGTATTTTGCCGATCGCCTCGCTCCGTGGGAATCAGCGGCCGCCGAAGGGGTCGGTCGTCCGGCGCGAGCGACAGGATGGCGTCGCAGGCGCGCGCGACCGCGGCCGGCCCCGATGCCTCGGCCGTGGCCATCCGCTGCGCCACGGCAGCGGCACGCTCTCGAAGGCCGGCGTCCGTGCACAACCGTCGAAGCGCGGCGTCGACACTGCGCAGTTCGTACTGCGCAGGCAGCAGTTCCAGGGCCACGCCCATTCGCTGAACGCGTGCCGAGTTGTCGAACTGGTCGTACGCCACCGGCCGGACCAGTTGCGGCACGCCGGCATGCAGCGCTTGCGCGGTCGAGCCGATGCCGCCGTGGTGCACGAACGCGGCGGCACGCGGCAGCAGCGCGCCATAGGGCGCATACGGCACCGCGCGCACCTCGGGAGGAAGGTCCGGCGGCAGCTGCTCGGGCACATGGGACATCAGCAGGCCCCGCAGGCCGCACTGCCGGCAGGCTTGCACGGAGACGTCGAAGAAGGCGCGCGCGCTTCGCGTGGCCGTACCGGCCGAAAACACCACGGGCGCGGGCCCGGACCCGAGGAAGGCCTCGAGTTCATCGCCGAGGTGCGCGCGTTCTGACGAGCTCTCGGAACCGTCGGCAAGGAAGAAGCCCGCGAGCTGCAGCTGTCGGGGCCAGTCGGATGCGGGCGGCCCGTACCAGGCCGGGAAGGCACCGATCAGCGCATCGGCCTCGTCGGTCCAGCCGATCGCATGCGGCAGGGGCGCCAGGCCCAGTTCGCTGCGCCAGCGGTTCAACGGCCGGGTGAAGTGCCGGTCGTAGTAGCGATCGGCCAACCACCACCAGATCCGTGCGGCCCAGCCGGGCGTCGTCGGGCCGATGCCGCGCGGCATGAGGCGCGGCGGCGCCTCGTTCGACCGCATGGCCGCCGGCGCCAGATGCAAGGTGGCGCAAGGAACGCCGTCGAGTTCGCGCCAGATCATCGGCGCAAAGAGCAGCGGCGGCCCGACGCTGACCGCAGCCGATCCCGGCCGGTGGGCCCGACGCAGCGCGGCGAGGTAGAGCGGCGCCAGCGCGGCGAACTCCTTGGCGATGCGGGCAAAGGCCAGCTTGGGATCGTGCTCGATCGGCACGCTGAACATGTCGCGGTATCCCTCGATCGTCCCGACCGGCACGAACGCCATGCCCGCGGACTCGGCGTACGCCTTGAACACGGGGTTCGCCAGCAGCGTCACGTCGTGGCCACGCGCGCGGCACTCGCGCCCGATCGCGACAAAGGGCAGCACATCGCCGTGACTGCCGGCCGCGCAGAGCAGGATCTCCATGCCCGCATTGTCGACGCGTCGCGCCCCGGGGCATGGCGACCGCTCGGGTCCCTAAGCGTGGGGAGGACGGCGACGGCAGCGAGGAGTAGGGTCCCACAGGCGTGTCGCCGCCGTGCAACCCCGCCCGGACAACGAAAGAGAGGCCCGAGATGAACGTATCGTCCACCATGGCCGTCGCGATCTTGTCGCTCCTGGGCGCCGCGCTGTGGGCGCCGCCCGCCCTCTCGGCCGACGGGCCTCGGCTGATCCGCCCCCTCGGCAAGCGGCCGCCACCGCGCTGCGTGGAGGGCTACGTGTGGCGCGAGGCCTATGCCGGGGACGTGGTCTGCGTCGATCCGCCGCGGCGCGACGCCGTGCACACCGAGAACGCCATGGCGGCGCAGCGCGTCGAGCCCG
>DATFAY010000461.1:0-3466 GCA_035254085.1 Piscinibacter sp. | reverse complement strand
GACGTGCGCGCGCACCGGCCATGCCGCTGCCGCCCGCGAACGCGACCCGCGGTCGAAGTGGCTGGTGGCAAAAGCGCCGTCGCGCAAGGTGCCGAATGGTCGCGCGCCGCCGCCCCGTTCGTCGCGCAGGGTGATCGGCAGTTCGGCGTCACCGAAGGCTCGCAGGTCGCCTCCGGCATTGACCCAGCCGGCACTGCAGCCGCGGGCGACGAGCACGTCGACAGCATGATCGACCGCGTGTCCCTTTCCGATGCCGCCCAGGTCCAGCCGGACGGCGGCATCGTGCTTGAGCAGTTGCGTGCCGTCGATGCGCCAACCCTCGGGGGCCGAGCGCAGGCTGATGTCGAAGAGGCCGTCGCTGGCGTCGCGCAGGCGCTGCGCGGTGGCGAGCACCGCGGCGGTGTGCGCTCGCACGGTCATGCAGCCGCCCGCCGGCAGTGCATGGAAGCGGCCGAGGTCGCTCTGCGCCTCGAAGCGCGACAGTTGCGATTGCACGTCCTTGATGGCGGCGAAGGCGGCCTGCACGGCCTCGTCACCGGCCTGCGCTGGCACGCCGATCTCCACCAGCGTGCCGAGCAGCGGGCGCGCACGACGCAGCATGGCCGGGCTCATGGCAGCGCCCCGTCGCGCCGTGCCTGCGCCACCACCGCGACGATGCGCTTCACGCCGTCGGTCACGTGGGTGCAGCTCAGCGTGGCGCCGCTGATGTTGCTGATGTCGTCGCCCACGTGCAGCGGCGAGGCCGCCGTCTTGCCGACGAACTGCCTGCGCCACGCGGGCAGGCGGATCTCCTGGCCGTGGCTTTCGCGGTAGGACAGGATCTCGACCTGCCTCACGGCGCCGTCGGTGCCGATGCCCACGGCGTAGCTGATGAGCTCGAACTTGCCGATCACGTTGTCGGTCACGACGAAGCCGAGCACCGCGTCGCCGCGATGCGCCACGCGCACGGGCCAGCGCGCCGAGCGGGCGGCCACGCCGTGCGCGGCGAGCGCCTGCATCTGCGCCGCATCGAGCGCGACGTCCTTGGCCTCGAAGCGGTCGGCCTCGGGGAACATCAGCTTGGCGGCCTGCTCGGCGCTCAGGTAGTCGACCGCGAAGGCGCCCGCCGGCGCCAGGGCGCTTGCGCAAGCGGCCGCCAGCACGATGCGCATCAGAAGCTCCAGCCGAGGCCGAGGTTGACCCGGTTGGCGTCGGTGTTCTCGCGGAAGCGCTGGTAGTCGGCCTTCACGACCACGCCCTGTGCCACTTGCCAATTCGCGCCCAGCGTGAGGACCTGCTCGGTGGCGGCGGCGCTCGGCGTGAGGCCGGGGCCGAGGTCGGCGAAGCTGCGCGCGGTGTTGAACCGCTCCAGTCGCGCGAAGGGCGAGAGGACACGGTCATCGCGCGACCAGGCCTTGTAGGCCGCCTGCACGTACCAGCCGTCGAAGGACTTCGGGATCAGGGTCGCGTTGCCGACCAGCGCAGCGTTCAGCGCCGCGGTATTCGAGATGCCGCCGCGCGCGTACAGGGCGGCGAGGTCCCAGCGGCCAGGCGTCCAGCGCGCGTGCAGGTCCCACAGCGTGATGCGCGCGCTGGCGGCGGCCTGCCCATGAGTCGCCCCGCCGGTGAACAGCGATCCGCCCAGCTGCAGGCCCGGGACGCCCCGCCAGTTGGCTGCACCGAACAGCGACAGGTCGCGCGCCTTGGCCAGGGCCAGTTCCTGGTGGATGCTGCCCAGCGGCGACTCGGCGCCCTCGGCGGAGGTGGCATCCCATTTGGTGAGGTCGAAGCCCGTGGACAGGCCGCCTTGCAGCGTGAGCCCGTTGTCCAGCGCCCCGATGAACTGCACGCCGCCTTCGCGCCAGGTGGTCGGGATGATGGCCGTCTCGACGAAGTTGCGCTCCACGCCGTAGAACGCCGTGGGTTCGTGCGATTCGTTGAGCAGCCCGGCCGGCACGAGGAACAGGCCCGCGCGCATCGCCAGGCTGGGGTGCAGCTGGCGCTCGACGTAGGCCTGCTCGACCTCGACTTCGCCGGGATCGTCCGCCGACGACACGCTGTGCTCGACCTCGAGTTCCGTCACCACCTTGGTCCTGGCATCGAAGCGGTGCTGGAAGCCGAGGACGAAGCGGCGCATGTCGGCCTGCGCGTCCTGGCTCGATTTGGTCGGGCGGTTGTAGTTGAGCTCGCCGTAGCTCGTGAGCACCGTGGCGGGTTCGCCGGCGGCAACGGGCATGTCGGCCGGCGCGGCCGCGGCGGTGGGCGCCGCGGCGGGTGCGGGTGCGGGTGCCGGTGCGGCCTGCGGCGTCGCAGCGCGTTGCTGCTGCAGTTGCGCGAGCTGCGCCTTCACGCTGGCCAGCTCGGTGGCGAGCTGGTCGAGTCGGCGCGCCAGATCGGCTTCGCTGGGCGATTGCGCGAAGGCCGATGCGGCAGCAAGCGCCAGGCTGGCCGCGATGGCGGTGCGGGCAAAGGTGGGTCGGGGGCGCACGGTCATGAAGTTCCTCGAAGGTGGATGTGCTGATGGATGAATGGGAAGGAGCGATCGCGTCACGGCCGGTAGCCGTCGCTCAGGGTCTTGAGGAAGGCGATCACGTCGTCGATCTCCGCGTCGCTCAAGGCCGGCGCATCGCCGGGGCGGCGGTCGTAGGGCGCCTCGGTGGTGTTGACATTGGCGCGGTAGGCGCTGGGCAGGTCGTCGAACTTGTTCACCGTTCCGTCTGCGCTGAGCGGATAGAACTTCTCGGGCTGCAGGTCGCGCTGCACATAGAAGGTGAGCGCGTCCTTGAGCGTCTTGAAGCGGCCGTTGTGGAACAGCACCTGCCGCTCGGCCACGTTGCGCAGCGAGGGCACCTTGAACGCCCCGCACAGGTCCGTTCGGCCGGCCAGGTCGCCGCCCTCGCGGGCGCACAGGCCCAGGTCGAAGAACGCCGGGTCGGCGTTGTGCGCCAGCTCGGGGTTGCGCGGGACACCGAGGTTGTCGTAGCTGAAGTCGGTGAACAGCGGGTGGCTGCCGTCGCCGGCCTTGGCCGAAGGGTGGCAGGCGGCGCAGTTGCCCTTCGCGGGGCTGTTGAACAAGGCCAGGCCGCGCTGCTCCTGCGCTGTCAGCGCCGCCCGTCCGCGCAGGAACTCGTCGTACTTGCTGCTGAAGGGCCGCAGCGACGGCTCCTCGAGCTCGAAGCGCTGCAGCGCCAGCGTCATGCGGTCGAAGGCCGCGTCGGGGCGGCTGAAGATGTCCTCGCCGAACAGGCGCCTGAACTCGTCGGCGTAGGCAGCCCGCGAGAGCCTGTCGATCAGCTCGGCCACGCTGGCGTTGGCCATCTCGTTGGCGGCCAGGAAGGGTCGGCGCGCCTGGTCCTGCAAGCTGGTGGCGCGGCCGTCCCAGAAGAAGCCGCCGGTGGGCGTGCCTTCGGCGTCGAAGTGGAAGGCGGTGTTCGCGAACAGGTAGCGGATCGAGGGCGAACTGCGTTTGCCCTGCCGGTCGAGCAGC
>DATFAY010000460.1:0-2957 GCA_035254085.1 Piscinibacter sp. | reverse complement strand
AGCGCCTGGTCGTCGCGACTTGCAGCGCCGTCGCCACTTCCCAGGTTCGAGGCACGGCGAAGACCAACGTCGGTTCCACCGACTCGAGTTGCCTCGCGGTCTGCATGAGTGCCCCCTACAGGCCGCGCCTAAGAGCGAGTTGCTCGATCCAGCCGTCGATCTCGCAGTCGAGCCACATGCTGCGGCGGCCCACCTTGATGGGCGCCGGATGTTGTCCTCGCGCGATGAGGGCGTATGTTGAAGTTCGACCGAGGCCCGTACGCTGACGGACTTCGTCAATATGGAGCAGACGGGAAGCCTTGTCGTGAGCGGTCGTGCTCGTGTTCATGGACGTTGCCTTGCCTCCACGACAACAGCCGTCGAATCGCGAAAGCGATTCACATCACGGTATCGGTGGAATCTCGGTGGCCGGCCATGTAGCGGCGGCGAGGTGCAACGTCAGAAGATGGTCTGTCGAGAAGCGGTTCCGGCGGGCAGACGCGCCAACAGACACCCGAAGTTTAAGGGGCGATTCATTTCTCGAACTACCTGTCGATCAAAAATGCCAGAAACGCGTGCATCCGTCACACTGGCTGCAAGCAGCCCTTCTTGACGAGAGCGGAGCCGACCTCTATGCGTTTGCGTGTCCGAACAGGCTCTCGGCGCCGCCTGTTTGGGACTGAGAGAGGAGTCGAGCGTTCGCGTTTGTCCGCCGCCGTTCACAGACAGCCGCGAAATTGTTTACCCCAGCGTTTACCCCTCAAACGGAAAACGGGTCAGCTCCGTTAAGTAGCTGACCCGTCCGTTTACCTCTGGCGCGGCTGGCAGGATTCGAACCCACGACCCCTTGGTTCGTAGCCAAGTACTCTATCCAACTGAGCTACAGCCGCGTAGCCCGCAAGTGTAGCACGAGTTCTGCGGGCGTCTCATTCGCGCAGTTGCGCGGCGGACTTGAAGCATTGCACCGCGCGCTCGTGGTCGCCTTCGTCCTCGGCCAGGCGCGCGAGGGCGAGCCAGGCTTGGCGGCGCTGGCCGGCCCCCAGGGCTTCGTCGGTGGCGGCCGTCTCGAGCAGCAGCCTGGCCTTGCCCCACAGGCCGCGTTCGGCGAGCGCGCTGCCCACCGCGTGAGCGATCGCGGGCTCGCGCGGGAAGGCCTGCGACGCCGCTTCCAGTCGTGCGAGCCAGTCCGGGCCGATGCCCGGCAGTGCCGCGACCAGGCCCTGCGCCACGGCCGCGCGGTCGTCCATGCCCAGCTCGCCCAGGCGATCCCAGAACGGGCGCAGCCAGGCGCGCCCTTCCTCGGGCGCGCCCAGCGCGGCGGCGCGCGCCGCGGCCCCGGCGGCGACCACGGGGTCGCGCCGGTCGGCAGCGTCGAACTGCAGCCAGATGCGGCGCAGCTGATCGATGTCGTACGCGGTCGACAGCGACTCTGCCGCCAGCGAACGAAGCAACCCCAGTGCCGCGATCTTGGAGAAGCCCTGGTGCTTGGCCAGCAAGCGCGCCGTCCTTAGCGCTTCCTGCGGCTGGCGGCCCAGGCGCGTGGCCTGCAATTTCAGGCGCAGCGCATGCGTGCGGCGTGCCACGCCCGGCGGCAGCTCGGCCAGCAGCTCGAGCGCACGCGACGCGTCGCGATCGTCGAGCGCCCACTCCGCGGCCAGCAGGCGCGCCCCCTCTTCGGCCGAGCGCGCCGCGTGGCTGGTGCGCGCCAACTCGAGTGCGCGACGCAGTTGCTCGTCGCGCTTGGCGCGGTCCTGCAGGCGGTGCGCGCTGCCGGCGGCCAGCAGGTGTCCGAGCACGGTGAACTCGTTGTCCTGCACCAGGTCGGGCGTGTCGGCCTGGATGGCGAGGGCACGCTGCGCGGCCGATTGCGCACGGGTGTAGCGGCCTCCGAAGTACTGCGCCAGCGCGTCGCGCAGCGCGGCCTGGGCCGTGCGGTCGCGGCGCGCCACGCGCCATTCGTGCGCGCGCTGCGGCAGGCCGGTGAGCGCGTGGATCGCCTGGATCACCGACACCAGCACGAAGCAGGTGCCGATCATCGCCAGCAGGAACAGGTTGAGCGAGGTGTCCAGCCGCCACGATCCCCAGTAGATGCTGACGATGCCGTCGTTCGTGCCCAGCGTGGCGGCGGCCACCACCGCCACGGCGAACAGCAGCAGGAACCAGATGACGGCGCGCATCTAGGGCGTGCTCACGTGGAGGATGCCGGCGCTCATTTGCCGGCGTTCGCGGCCGCGAGCGCCGCCATCGTGTCGTCCGGTCGCGGCACGTTCACGTGGCGCGCCTGCGCGATCACCTGCTTGAGCAGGTCGCTGGTGAGCGTGAGCCGCCGCGACGAGCGATCGAAATACCGATCGAGCGTGGTCTGCGCGATCAGCAGGTCGGCCTGCGCGGTGTCGAACTGGCGGCTCAGCAGCGCGAGCCGCGCATTGAGCAGCCGCAGCTTGAGGTTCTCGCGCACGAAGAAGGCCTGCTCGGGCGCGAGCAGCATGGCTTCCGGATGTTCGATGCGCGTCACGCGCACCAGCGACTTGACCTCCGACCACACCCGTTCGGAGGCGGCGGCCCAGGTGTCGTTCCAGCCCTGGGTCCAGCGGCCGGCGGGCGTGCCCGCATCGGCGGGCGGCGCGCTGCGCGGCGCTGCCTTGCCGCCGGATGGCGCGGAGGCGGCCTTGCGCGGCTCGGCCACCGCCAGCAGCGGCAGCTCGTCGACCATGCGCACCGCTTCGTCGAGCTTGATGCTGAGCGACGGCAGGTCGGCTACGCCCACGGCCTTGACGCGGTCGAGGTCACGGGCGATCGCGCGGCGCACGCCTTCGAGGCGCGGCTGGCTGTAGCGTGCGAGGCGATCGTCGGCCTGCTTCAGGGCCGCGACCAGCGGCTCCGCGCTGCCGGTGATCGCCGTCTGCTGCATCGCCACGCGAAGGCTCGCGTCGATGTCGACCAGGACGTTCTCGTCACGCGAGCGCGACAGCGACTGG
>DATFAY010000459.1:0-6024 GCA_035254085.1 Piscinibacter sp. | reverse complement strand
CGACCTGGCGGACGACCTGGTCGACATCTACCGCGACGTCGCCACCGGCCTGCACTGGCACCGCATCGGGCGCGTCGACGACGCGCTGTGGGAATGGGGATTCAACTTCCAGGCGCACTGGGGCGAACACGCGTCGTCGGCCATCCGCGCCCTGCACTGCTACCTGTCGCGCGAGGACCCGAGCGGTCTTTGCAGCAACGCCTAGGCAAGCCGCGGCGTCAGCCGCGCGACACCGCGAGCCAGCGATCGAGCTGCGAAGGATCGGCCAGCAGCGCCTCGCTGTCGCCCTCGTGCACGATGCTGCCGCGGTCGAGCACGAGCGCGCGCCGCGTGATCGGCAGGATCATGCGCGGGTTCTGCTCGACGATGATCGCCGACAGCCCCTCCTCGCGCACCACGCGGGCGATGGAGCGCAGCAACTCCTCGACGATGATCGGCGCGAGGCCCTCCAGCGGCTCGTCCAGCAGCAGCAGCTTGGGGTTGATGACCAGCGCCCGCGCGACCGCGAGCATCTGCTGCTCGCCGCCGGAGAGCTGGTTGCCCATGTTGGCGCGCCGCTCCTGCAGGCGCGGGAACATCTCGTAGACGCGCTGCAGGGTCCAGGCGCCCGGCCGCGCCAGCGCCGTGAGGTTCTCCTCCACCGTGAGCGACTTGAAGATGTTGCGCTCCTGCGGCACCCAGCCGATGCCGGCCTCGGCGCGGCGATGCGGCGGCAAGGTGGTGAGCTCGCGCCCCGCCAGCACGATGCGGCCGGCGTGCCGGCGTGTCACGCCCACGAGCGTGTTGAGCAAGGTCGTCTTGCCGGTGCCGTTGCGCCCCAGCAGCGCGAGCGACTCGCCCGGCGCCAAGGTGAAGTCCACGCCCTGCACCACCACGGCTTCGCCGTAGCCGGATTTCAAGCCCTCGACCTGCAGCAGCGGCTCAGCCATGCCCCTGCCCCAGGTACACCGCCTTGACGCGCGGGTCGTTGGAAATGCTTTGCACGTCGCCCTCGGCGAAGACCGCGCCGTTGACCAGCACCGACACGCTGCGCGCGAAGTTGAAGACGAGGTCCATGTCGTGCTCGATCAGCAGCACGGACACGTCCTCGGGCAAGGCATCGAGCGTCTCGAAGATCTCCTGCCGCTCGCCTTCGGGCACACCGGCCACCGGCTCGTCCAGCAGCAGCACACGCGGGCGGCAGGCGATGGCGGTGGCGATCTCCAGCAAGCGGCGCTTGCCGTAGGCCAGCTCGGCGACCTTGCGGTTCATCACGTCGTCGAGACGGAACTGCGCGAGCAGCGTCTCGCACGCTGCTCCCACGCGCAGGTCGCGGCCCAGCGGGCGCCACCAGCCGGCGGAAATGCCGAGCTGGGCCGATACCGTCAGCGCGAGCGAGGTCAGCGGCGTGAGCTCGTTGAACAGCTGATTGATCTGGAAGGTGCGCACGATGCCGCGGCGCACGCGCTGGTGCGGCGCCAGGCGCGTGATGTCCTGCCCGTCGAGCGCGATGCTCCCCGCGCTGGGCTCGAGCACGCCGGTGAGCAGGTTGATGAGCGTGGTCTTGCCCGCGCCGTTGGGCCCGATGAGCGCGTGGCGGGCGCCCTTCTCGACCTTGAGCGTGACGTCGTTGGTGGCGACCAGGCCGCCGAAGCGCTTGACCAGCGAGCGCGTCTCGAGGACGGTGTTCATCGCCGGCTCCGCCAGGTCCAGGGCCGGATGAGGCGCTCGCGGCCGACCAGCATCAGCACGACGAGGAACAGGCCCAGCCAGAACGTCCAGTACTGCGGCGTCCACGCGGACACCAGATCGTGCAGCAGCTTGAACACGATCGCGCCGAAGATGCCGCCATACAGGTAGCCGGTGCCGCCGATCACGAGCACCAGCAGCACGTCGGCACTGCGGTGGAAGTCCAGCACGTCCAGCGAGGCGAAGCCCGCCGTCTGCGCCAGCACGGCCCCCGCGGCGCCGGCCAGCGCCGCCGCGAAGGTGTACACCGCGGCCAGCCGCCACTGCACCGACAGGCCGATGCTCATCGCGCGCAGCCGGTTGTCGCGCAGCGCCTTCAGCGAGACGCCGAAGGGCGAGTGCACCACGCGGCGCGCGATCAGCACGCACACCACCAGCACTGCGAGGCTGTAGGCGTAGGCGGTGCGGCCGTACAGGTCGAACTCGAAGCGCCCGAGCAATGGTCCCATCACGACGCCTTGCAGCCCGTCGGTGCCGCCGGTGAGCCAGTCGAGCTTGTTGGCGAGCTCGAACAGCACCGAGGCCACGCCCAGCGTGACCATCAGCCGCGCGAGATCGGAGCCGCGCAGGATCAGCAAGCTGCTCACCGCGCCCAGCAGGGCCGCCGCCGCCACCGCGACGCCCAGGCCGACCAGCGGGTCCGGCATGACGAGCTTGGCGAACAGCGCCGCGGTGTAGGCGCCGACGCCGAAGAAGGCCGCGTGGCCGAGCGAGACGATGCCCGCGTAGCCGAGGATGAGGTCCAGCGACACGGCGAACAGCGCCAGGATCGCGATCTCGTTGGCCAGCAGCGCGTGCTCGCCGACGAGCCACCACGATGCCGCCGCCAGCGCGCCGAGCACGATCTCCCACCAGCGCCAGCGCGCCGAGGCGGCCAGGGCGTCGTGCACCGGGGTCGCCGCCACGCGGGTCATTTGCCGGCCGCCCGGCCGAACAAGCCTTGCGGGCGCAGCGTAAGGATCACGATCATCAAGGTGTAGACGATGAAGGCGCCCAGCTTGGGCACGTAATACTTGCCGAACACGTCGGCCACGCCGAGCAGCAGGGCCGCCAGCAGCGGTCCGGTGATGGTGGTCGTGCCGCCGACGGAAACGACGATCAGGAAATAGATCATGAACTTGAGCGGGAAGCCGGGGTCCAGCCCCAGCACCTCGGCGCCCAGGGCGCCTCCGAGGCCGGCGAGGCCCGAGCCGACCGCGAAGGTCAGCAGGAACACCCGGTTCACGTTGATGCCCAGGCCCGACGCCACCCGCGGATCGTCGACCGATGCGCGCAGCCGGCTGCCGAAGCGGGTGCGCGAGAGCACCGCCTGCAGCGCCACGGCCAGCAGCGCGCACACGACGATGATGAACAGCCGGTACTTGCCGATGCCCACCGCGGCGAAGTCGAAGCGGCCCTGCAGGTACGCCGGCAACTGCACGATCTGCTGCTGCGAGCCCACGAAATAGTCCACCGCGGCCACGGCCATGAACACCAGCCCGATGGAAAACAGCACCTGGTCGAGGTGCGGCCGGGCATACATCGGGCGGTACAGCGTGCGCTCGAACAGCGCACCGGCCAGCGCGGTGAACGCGAAGGCCAGCGGCAGCGTCGCGAAGAAGGGCACGCCCCAGCGCCCCATCAGCAGCACCGTGACGTAGCCGCCCACCATCGCGAAGGCGCCGTGCGCGAGGTTGATGAAGTTCATCAGCCCCAGCGTCACGGCCAGGCCGACCGCGAGCACGAACAGCAGCATGCCGTAGGCGATGCCGTCGAAGAGCAGGGTCAGCATGGGCAGCGGATCGGGTCGAGGCCCATGCGCCGCGCGGCGCGGCGCAGGTGGCGCGCGGGCGCCGTCGCCAAGGTCATTGCTTGAGCTTGCCCGGGTCCTTCACGGCCTTTTGCACGTCGAACTCGACGTTCCACAACTGGCCGTCCTTGCGTTCGACCTTGCGGATGTAGACGTCCTGCACGATGTCGCGCGTCTGCGCGTCGATCAGCACCTGGCCGCGCGGGCTTTCGAAGAGCTGGCCCTTCATCGCCGCGAGCAACGCGTCGCCGCCGCCCTTGCCCTTGGTGGCTTCGAGCGCCTTGGTGATCACGTGCATGCCGTCGTAGGCGGCCACGGCCATGAAGTTGGGGCGGAACTTGTTGGCCGCCTGGAAGGCCGCCACGAACTTCTTGTTCGCGGCCGACGGGTGCGCCGCCGAGTAGTGATGCGAGTTGACCACCCCGAGGGCCACGTCGCCCATGTCGTTGAGCTGGTCGTCGTCGGTCACGTCGCCGGTGCAGATGAGGCGGATGCCGGCCTTGTCCAGGCCACGCTCGGCGAACTGCTTCATGAAGGCCGCGCCCTGCCCCGAGGGCAAGAAGACGAAGAGCGCATCCGGGCTCGCGTCACGCACCTTTTGCAGGAAGGGCGCGAAGTCGGGGCTGCGCAGCGGCGAGCGGATCTCGGCCAGGATCTGGCCGCCATTGAGCTGGAACTGGCTCTTGAAGAATTTCTCGGCGTCGATGCCGGGGCCGTAGTCGGTGACCAGCGTGACGACCCTCTTGATCTTGTTCTTGGCCGCCCACTCCGCGATCGGCACCGTCACCTGCGGCAGGGTGAAGCTGGTGCGCACGATGTAGGGCGACTGCTCGGTGATCATCGAGGTGGCCGCCGCGGTGACGACCATCGGGGTCTTGCTCTGCGTGGCGATCGGCGCCGTGGCCAGCGCCAGCGGCGTGAGACCGAAGCCGGCCAGCACGTCGACCTTCTCGTTGACCACCAGTTCCTGCGCGATGCGGCGGGTCGCGTCGGCCACGCCGCCGTCGTCCTTGACGATCACCTCGATCTTGCGGCCGGCCACGGTGCTGCCGTTCTGCGCCAGCCAGAGCTTGACCGCCGCCTCTTCCTGGCGCCCGGTCGACGCCGACTGGCCGGTCATCGGGAGGATGAAGCCGATCTTGAACGGCTGGCCCTGGCCGAACGCCGTGCCGCTGGCGAGCGGCAGGCAAACCGCCGCGGCGGCGAGGGTCAGGCTGCGCAGAACCATGCGCTTGTGCATACGCTGTCTCCTGGAAGAAGGATGTCGGATGTGCTTCGATGGAGCCGGTCCATGCTAGCACGAAGTTCGCAATAAGTACGGTTGTTCGCGTAAAGAACTTTGGTGCCGGCGCCCGCGTGCCGTTGTCGTTGGACGCGGCCAGCGCGCCCCTTCACTCCGCCCGATACGCCGAATCCAGCACGATACCGCCTCCCTCGACGCGCGAAACGCAGGCGCACAGTTGCCGGTTGGCGCGCTTTTGCTCGGCGCTGAAGAAGACGTCGCGGTGGTCGATGGTGCCTTGCGCCGCGACGATGTCCATTGCGCACAACCCGCATTCGCCGCGCCGGCAATCGGACAGGGTCTCGATGCCCGCCTCGTTCAGCGCGTCGAGCAGGCTGCGATCGGGCGGCACCTCGATGCGCAGGCCGTGCCGCGGCAGCTCGACCCAGAAGGGACGGGCCTCGCCTGCGCCGCTGCCGAAAGTCTCGAAGCGCAGCAGCGCCGGGTCCCGCCCGGCACGCGTCCAGGCGTCGCGCGCCGCGTCGAGCAGCGACACCGGCCCGCACACCACGAGCTGGCCGCCCGGGGCCAGCTGCGCGATCTCCGCGTCCAGGTCGAGGCGCTCGCCGCGATCGGAGCAGAAGGTCTGCAGGCGATCGCCCAGGAGATCCTTCAGCGAACTGGCATAGACCAGTTCGCAGCCACTGCGTGCGGCATAGCGCATCGCCAGCGCGGCACCTCGCGCGGCCAGCGTCTGCGCGATGCCCACCAAGGGCGTGACGCCGATGCCGCCGGCCACAATCAACGACGCCGGCGCGTCCAGCGCGATCTCGAAGTGGTTGGCCGGCTCGCCGATCTGCAGCGCATCCCCGACGCGCAGCGACCACATGAAGCGCGACCCGCCGCGGCCGGGTTGCGCGCGCTTGACCGCGATGCGGTACAGCCCGCTCGACGCCGAGTCGGCTGCGATGCCGATCAGCGAGTAGGAGCGCACGTCGTCGCCCCCCGCCGCCTGCACCCGCACGTCGAGATGGCTGCCGGCGCTCCAGCCACCGGTGCCGCCTTCGGGCCGAAGCGCGATCTCGCGCACCGTGGGGCTCAACTCGCGCAGGTCTTCGACGATGGCGCGCTGCCACGAGCTGGCGTTCTTCATGCGAGGCGTTCCTTGTCAGCGCGCGGCGCGGCGGCGGATCAGGCTCGCCCCCGGCACGAGCTGCAGCCGCTGATGGCTTTGCAGCGCGTCGCGCAGGTTCTGGTGGGCGATGCGCGCGTGTTCGCGCATCAA
>DATFAY010000458.1:0-35831 GCA_035254085.1 Piscinibacter sp. | reverse complement strand
GCAGGCAGCGGTCAATCCGTCGCCGGCCGCGAAGGCGGGCGCCGGCAAGGAAGTGCCCCTCGAATTCACCGCGCAGGAGGTGGTCCGGCCGGTGCGAGCGGCGATGCCGATCACGATCGAGTTCTCCGGTCCGCTGGTGGCACCGTCCACCGCCCTGGTGCGCGCCAAGGCGGCCGGCACGCTGCTGTCGCTGAAGGTCGGCGAGGGCAGCCGCGTCAAGGCCGGCCAGCTGCTGGGCACCGTCGACCTGGCCGAGCTCAGCAGCCGTGTCGCCGAGCGCAACGCGCTGCTCGAGTCCGCCAAGGCGCAGCTGGCGCAGGCCGAGCGCACGCATGCGTCGAACCAGCGCCTGGCCGACCAGCACTTCATCTCGCCGATCGCGCTGGAGTCCTCCCGCTCGGCCCTGGAGACGGCGCGCGCGCAGATGCTCGCCGCGCAGGCCCAGCTCGACACCACGCGGGTCGGCCTGCGCGACGCGGCGCTGGTGGCGCCGATCTCCGGCATCGTCGCCAAGCGGCACGTCGTGCCCGGCGAGAAGCTCAGCCCCGAGCAGCAGGTGCTGACCATCGTCGACCTCGGCCGGCTCGAACTCGCCGGCAGCGTCGGCACCCACGAGGTGTCGCGTCTGGCGCCGGGCATGCCGGTGCAAGTACGCGTCGAGGGCCACGACGAAGCGGTGGGCGGCAAGCTCGCGCGCATCGCGCCCGCGGCCGAGCCGGGCACGCGCTCGATCGGCGTGACCATCGAGCTCGCCAACCCGAAGGAGCAGTTCCGCGCCGGACAGTACGCGATGGCCCGAGTGGATCTGGCCGATCCGCAGCAGCGCCTGTCGGTGCCGATTTCCGCCGTGGGCACGACCTCTGGACAGGAGCACGTGTGGGTCGTCCAGAACGGTGCGCTGCTGCGCCGCGCGATCACCACCGGCCGCCGCGACGAGCACAACGGCCGGGTCGAGGTGCTGTCGGGGCTGACCGACGGCGTGCAGGTGCTGGCCGCGCGCTTCGACAACCTGCGCGAAGGCAGCAGGGCCGTGGTCGCGCAGGGTGCGCCGGTGGCCGCCGCTTCGGCCACCTCTGCCACCATCGCGCGCTGAGCGCCGGGGAGCCGCCATGTGGATGACCCGTGTCTCGATCAACAACCCCGTCTTCGCGACGATGGTGATGGTGGCGCTGTGCGTGCTGGGGCTGTTCGCCTACGGCAAGCTCGGCGTCGAACGCAACCCGGACATCTCGCTGCCGATCGCCTTCGTGGAGGTGGCCTATCCAGGCGCTTCGCCCGAGGCGGTGGAGCGCGAGGTCACCAAGGCGATCGAGGAGGCGCTCAACAGCATCGGCGGGGTCAAGCAGATCACCTCGCGCAGCTTCGAAGGGCGCAGCCAGACCAGCGTCGAGTTCAACCTCGACACCAACATGTCGCGCGCGATGCAGGACCTGCGCGACCGCATGGCGGCGATCCAGCCGAGCTTTCCCAAGGACGCCAAGGCGCCCACGATCGCGCGCATCAACGTCGACGACAACCAGCCGGTGGTGGCGATGGCGCTGCTGTCGAAGACCCGCGGCGCCCGCGAGCTGTCGATCCTCGCCGACCAGACGGTGGGCAAGCGGCTGCAGCGCATCGACGGCGTGGCGCGCGTAGACATCAACGGCCTGGCCACCCGGGAAGTGCGCATCGACCTCGACGCGGCCCGGCTGCGCGCCTACGGCATCACGCCGGCGGAGATCAGCACCGCCTTGAACCAGGCCAACACCGACCAGCCGGTCGGCCTGCTGAGCGACGCCAACCAGGACGCGATCCTGCGGGTCGAAGGCCGGGTGCGCGACCCCAAGCAGTTTGCCGACGTCGTGGTGGCTCGGCGCAACGGCCTCGCGCTGACCCTGGGCGACCTGGGAACGCTGGTCGAGCGCGAGAAGGAACCCGACTCCATCGCCCGCATCAACGGCCAGCCGGCGGTGAGCTTCAACATCTTCAAGCAGCAGGACGCCAACATCGTCGCCGTCGGCCGCGCGCTCAAGGACTCGATGGACGAGATCCGCAAGACGCTGCCGCCCGACGTGGAGCTGCGCTTCATCTTCGCCAGCAGCGACGTGGTCGAACGCACCCTGACCGGCCTGCGCCACACGCTGATCGAAGGCGCGCTGCTGACCATCGCCATCGTGTTCCTGTTCCTGCATTCGTGGCGCAGCACCATCATCACCGGACTGACTCTGCCGATCGCGGTGATCTCCAGCTTCATCGCGGTGTATGCCTTCGGCTTCACGCTCAACTCGATGACGATGATGGCCTTGAGCCTGTGCATCGGCTTGCTGATCGACGACGCGATCGTGGTGCGCGAGAACATCGTGCGGCACGTGCACATGGGCAAGGACCACCACCGCGCGGCACGCGAGGGCACCGATGAAATCGGCCTGGCCGTGATGGCCACCACCTTCGCCATCTGCGCGGTGTTCGTGCCGGTGGCGTTCATGGGCGGCATCGTGGGCAAGTTCTTCTACCCCTTCGGCATCACCGTGACGGTGGCGGTGCTCGTGTCGCTGTTCGTGAGCTTCACGCTCGACCCGATGCTGTCCTCGGTGTGGCGCGATCCGCCGGCCGCGCGCATGCGCGAGTGGCCGGTGATGCGCCAGCTGATCGCGGGCACCGACCGCGCGCTGGACCTCATGCACGCCGTGTACGAGAAGCTGGTGAGATGGGCGTTCTCGGGGCGACGCTACCGCCTGCTGGCTCTGCCGATCCCGGTCTATGCACGGCCCTTCGACGGAGCCGGCCGGCGCGATCGCGCACAGCCGCGGCGCCTGCGCATCGCCACGCTGACGCCGCGCGGCGTGATCATGATGGTGGGCTTCGGCAGCTTCGTGGCGGCGCTGATGCTGGCGCCGCTGGTGGGCAGCGAATTCATCCCGCAGACGGACGACGGCTTCACGCAGCTCTCGCTGCGCATGGCGGTGGGCTCCAGCCTGGAGCGCAGCGACGCCAAGGTGCGCCAGGTCGAGCAGGTCGTCGCCTCGTTCCCCGAGGTCGAGACCGTCTCCACCACCGTCGGCGGGCAGGGCAACGGCTTCGCGGTCGGCCGCGGGCAGGCGACGCTCAACATCTCTCTCGTGCCGCGCAGCCAGCGCAAGCGCAGCCAGACCGAGGTCGAGGGCGCCATCCGCGAGAAGATCGCCAGCATCCCGGGCATCGAGGTGTCGGTCGGCTTCAACAAGCCGATCTACGTGGCCATGCTGGGCAACGACCCCGAGGGGCTGATCCGCATCTCGCGCGACTTCGCCGAGAAGGTGAAGAAGATCCCCGGCATCGTCGACGTGGACCTGTCCGCCAAGCCCGGCTTGCCGGCCTATGCGGTGCGCCTCAAGCCCGGCGCGGTGCGCGAGCTCGGGCTCACCGCGCCGCAGCTGGCTTCCTCGCTGCGCGCCTATGTGAACGGCGAGGTCTCGACTTACTGGACCACGCCCGACGGCGAGCAGGTCGAGGTACTGCTGCGGCTGCCGCAGTCGCAGCGCGAGCGCGTCGAGCAGATGCGCCAGCTGCCGGTGGCCTTCGCCAAGGACGGCACGCCGATCGCGCTGGACACCGTGGCAACGATCGAGCCGGTGGTCAACCCGGACGTGATCCGCCGCCAGAACCTGCAGCGGCGCGAGGCCATCTTCGCCGGCGTGCAGGGCCGCCCGGCCGGCGACGTGGGCGCCGACGTGCAAAAGCTCGTCAAGGAGACGACGCTGCCGCCCGGCTACAGCTTCGACGTGGGCGGCGATACCAAGAACCAGCAGGACGCGATGGCGGCCATGGTCGGCGCCATGGCGCTGGCGATCATCTTCATCTACATCGTGCTGGCGAGCCAGTTCGGCAGCTTCCTGCAGCCCCTGGCGATCATGGCCTCGCTGCCGCTGTCGTTGATCGGCGTGATGCTCGCGCTGCTGCTGTGGCGCTCCACGCTCAACATCTTCTCGATGATCGGCCTGGTGATGCTGATGGGCCTCGTCACCAAGAACGCGATCTTGCTGATCGACTTCACCAACCACGCCCGCAAGGCCGGCGCATCGGTGGCCGACGCGCTGCTGCAGGCGGGCCTCACGCGCATGCGGCCGATCGTCATGACGACCGCGGCGATGGTCTTCGGCATGCTGCCGCTCGCGCTGGCGCTCAGCGACGGCGGCGAGGTGCAGGCACCGATGGGGCGGGCCATCATCGGCGGCGTGCTCACCTCGACCTTGCTGACGCTGGTGGTTGTGCCGGTCTGGTACAGCTACCTGGACGAGCTCGCGGCGTGGCTCGAGCGTCGCGGCCACCGGGCCGAAGGCGCGGGCGGCGGCGAGCCGGCGCATCGGCCGGGGCTGATGCCGGCGGACAAGCAGTAGAACGCGTCATCCCGGCGAAAGCCGGGATCCATCGATGTGCTGCGTCCGTGGATCCCGGCTTTCGCCGGGATGACAGGGCAGGACTTCACAGCGTCAGACGCCACCCCTCCACCAATGCGCCAGGCGTCGTCAGCGACGCCAGCTGCCGTTCCTTGTAGGTGCTGTTCTCGGGGATCAGCTCGGCGTGGTCGGTGAGGGCGATCAGGCCCT
Source organism: Piscinibacter sp. (assembly GCA_035254085.1). Classification (GTDB taxonomy): domain Bacteria; phylum Pseudomonadota; class Gammaproteobacteria; order Burkholderiales; family Burkholderiaceae_C; genus Albitalea. The sequence continues at coordinate 31,266 of DATFAY010000458.1, read as the reverse complement.
CGCCGAACATGCGCAGGAACGAATCGTCGAAGCGCATCACGCCGAGCGGCGCTGCGATGCGTCCGCCTTCGACCCAGAAGCAGGCGAAGCGGGTCATGCCGGTCATGCGGCAGGCCTGGCGGTCGGAGTAGTTGAGGTACCAGAGGTTGCTCACATACAGGCCGGTGTCCAGCGCGCGCAGCACGTCCGCCTCGGCCAGCGCGCCGGGCGCGAGGCGCAGGGCCTCGGGCGATTCCTGGGACCCGGCACCGTTGGCCTGCAGGCCGTACTGGCGCGCCGAGCGCGGCGAGTTGAGCGTGCCGGCGGCGCGCCCGGCATCGATGAGGCTCACCGACGCCGGCTTGGCGAAGCCCTCCGCGGTGAAGCCAGCGGCGAGGCCGTGCGCGGTGTCCTCGCTCAAGTGCATGTGCGAGCTCAGCTGCGCGTCGTGGTGCTCCAGGCGCGACAGGCTCGAGGTGCCGGTGCGGCGTGCCTGCGCGCCGAAGCCGCTCCATGCGAGCGTTCCGAGCAGCTCGCCCATGGCGGTGGGCGTGAAGTACGCGCGGTAGCTGCCCGGTTCGAGCTGGCGCGGGGCCTGCGCGAGCAGCGGCAGGCGCTGCGCGCCGAGCGCGACGCGGCGGGCGAACTCGTCGCCGTCCCAGCGCGTTGCGGCGTACGAGGTCTTCACCGCCTTGTCGGCCTGGTGGTACAGGCACCAGTCGATGTGGAAGCTCTCGACATGGTGCCAATGGCGCTGGCCGCGGCTGTCGGCGAAGGCGCGCACCACCGGCCCGCCGGCATGGAAGCCGACGAAGTCGAGGCCGCGCGCCGCTTCGGCGACGGTGGCCACGAGCTGCTCCACCGAGGGCAGCTCGCCAGCTTCGTGGCGGCTGCTGCAGCTCACCTCCTGCGGCAGCAGCAGGTAGGGATCGTCCGGCACGTCATCCAGCTGCGCCAGCAGGGCGGCGCGCTCCGCCAGAAGCGCACAGCCGTCGGTCTCGGGGTGACCGCTGAGCGACATGGTGGACTCGATGCGCCGGGCTGCGCGCACCACCGCCAGCGTCGCGCTGGCCTGCGTCACGTGCGTCGCCTGGCGCACCGCGGCGTGGTTGAAGCGAACGAAGTCGGACGACTCCGCCTTGAGGTAGAGCGTGACGCGGTCGGCGCCGTCGGGCGGCTCGCACACCTGCGCGGCGAGGGCCTCGAAGAAGGTCTTGTCGGTCGGGTTCATCAGGCTTCTCCTCCGAACACCGCCACGCGGCTGAACTTGCACGCCGGCGCCGCATGCCCGACACGGATCACCTGCGAGGGCTCGCCCTTGCCGCAGAAAGGCGTGCCCATGACCTCGAAGGTGGAGGCGTCGCCCACCATCGCGAGCGAGCGCCAGAAGGTGGCACTGATGCCGCGGTAGTTGGGGTTGCGAACGACCTCGGCCAAGCGGCCGTCGCGCACCACGCGCCCGTACTCGCAGCCGAACTGGAACTTGTTGCGCGAGTCGTCGATGCTCCACGAGCAGTTGGTGCGCATCAGCACGCCGAACTCGATGCTGGCGATCATCTCGTCGAGCGTCGAGGCGCCGGGCTCGACGTTGAGGTTGCTCATGCGGTCGATCGGCGCGCGGTTCCAGCTGCAGGCGCGCGACGTGGCGACGCCTTCGAGGTCGTCGCGCAGCGCGCGCGCACGCGCCAGCGAAATGCTGCCGCCCAGGGGGCGCTGCAGGATGCCGTTCTCGATGATGAACTTGCGCTCGGCCGGGGCGCCGTCGTCGTCGAATGCGAAGCTGGCGAGCTGCTCGGCGCGCGTCGGGTCGTAGGTCACGTTCAGGAGCTCGCTGCCGTAGCGGTAGTGGCCGAACATGTCGAGCGTGACGAAGCTGGTGCCGGCAAAGTTGCGCTCGTCGCCGAGAATGCGGTCGAGCTCCAGCGGATGGCCGATCGACTCGTGGATCTGCAGCATCATCTGGTCGGGCATCAGGATCACGTCCATCTCGCCGCTGGGGCAGTGCGGCGCGGCCGCGAGCTCGAGCGCCTCCTGGGCCACGCGGGGTCCGTCGCTGGCGAAGCCCGCACGCTCGAGCACCTCCAGGCCGCCTTGCTGGCAGAAGCCGTTGTACTGGCCGTGGGCCGAGCGGGTCTGGGTCACGCCGTCGACACGCGCGGTCGCCTGCACGCTCGGGATGACGTAGCTGAAGCGTTGCTGCGCGCAGCCGCCGTCGCCGGTGACGAGCACCTGCTCGACCTGCAGCGTCCACAAGCTGGCGGAGCTGTCGACGATGCGCTCGCCGAGTCGCGTCTGCGCGTTGACGGACGACAGCAGGTCGAGCCGGCTCTTCATGCCGTCGCGGGCCACGGGGCGTTCCACCCGGCTGGCGTAGCGGCCCCGCGGCGCCGCACCGGCGAGCGTGCCGTAGTCGAACACCGTGCGGCCGGCCACGGCATGCGCCAGATCGCGGGCCCGCTGGAACGCGGCGGCAAGCCCGGCTTCGCTGCAGTCGCTGGTGGCGGCATAGCCCATGCCGCCGCGATCGACGACGCTCACCATGGCGCCGGCATCGCGGCAACGGCTCGGAGCCTGCGCCACGCCTTGCCGCACCGTGAGTTCCTCCGATTCTTCGACCACGCCGCGCACGGTCCAGTGCTGCACCGCCGGCGCTGCGCGGCGGGCAGCGGCTTCGAGTTGATCGAGCATGTCTTGTCCCTGGGAAGCTGGGCGGCCAGTGTAAGAGGGGTGCGCTCGGCGTGCAGGCGGCGCCACATCGTGAATCGATGTATCGCGGCATGGCGCCACCTTGTCATTTCGGGGCGCAAACGTATCGGCTGGTATCGCCGGCACGCGGCCACGAACGGCTTGCCGACAAGACCCGCCGCACGGGGCCCTGGCATAGGCGTTGCGCCGCCAAGCATGCAGTCGTCGCCGACGACCGAAGGTGAAGTCCATGCCGAGCGCAAACCCTCTTTCGAGCCTGCCCGCCCCGTGGTGGCGGCGCTGCCATCTGGCCGGCCTGGGCTTGCTCGCCTCGGCTGCCGTGCAGGCGCAGCCCACGCTCGCCGAGCGCGCCAACTGGGCCGTTGCATCGGCCCAGCTGTCGCGGCCTGGAAGCCAGGGGTCCTTCGGCCTCGGTTCGATCGCGAGCGTGGATGTGTCCATGGGCGCCGACCGTCGGCCGCACCATGCGCTGCGCCTGCGCTTCGATTCCGCGGCGCGGGTGATGCGCGACCTGGGCGTCGATGCCGACGACTGCAGCACCGTGCTGCGCACCTCGCGGCATGCCAGTCCCGTGGCAGGTCAGCCCTCGCAGCTGGGCCTGACGGTCGCGCTGAACTGCCGCTTCTTCTGAAGGTGGGCCGGCTCGGCCCGGTACGGTCTCAGCGCGCGCTGGCGGTGTCGGCCCAGGACAGCGGCGATCGGGTCGACTCCCTGGCATGCCGGCGCTGCAGGAAGCGCGGCAGCGGCAGCCAGCCGAACAGCTTGTCGTCGACGCTGGGGGTCGCGCGCCGTGCCGGCGCGGGCGGGGGCGCCGGCGCCGCCGTCGAGACGTGCGCTCGGGCAGCAGGAGCCGCCGGCCGTGCGACTGCGGTGGTGGCGACGCTCGGCCTCGGGCGGGCGCTGCGCTCCGCAGCTTGGGCCGCATGCCACATCGGCGCGAGCCACTCGAGGATGGGTTGCCACTGCGCCATGTCGGCCTGCACCTGCGAAGCCGGCAGGTCGAACAGGGTCAACCCCTGCTCGATGCAGCGGACGTAGGCCTGGGTCTCGCGCAGCGCCCCGATGAAGGGCAGGTCGAGCGATTCGGCCCAGGCGCGCAGCACCTCGGCGGCCTTGGTCCGGCCGTCCAGGCGCATGCCGACGGCGGCGACCTTGCACTGGCCGTGCGCCACGCGCGGCAGCGTCATCAGTTCGGCGTGGCATTCGGCCGCCGAATCGCGGTCGAACACCGAATTGCACACCGGCATCAGGATCGCGTCGGCAAACATCACGATGCGCGCCAGGTCGAAGCCGCGCATGCCGCCGGGCGTATCGAGCACGACACGAGTCACGCCGGCCGGCGGGCGCAGGGTGTTGCGCGGGTCGACCGTCCAGCCCACGATGGGCGCGCGCTCGTCGAGATGCTGGGCACGCCGCAGCTTGAGCCAGCCTTGCGCGGACTGCTGCCGGTCCACGTCGCCCAGCATCACGGGGATGCCTTGGTTCGCGCAGCAAGCCGCCAGGTGGGTCGCCAGCGTGCTCTTGCCGCTTCCACCTTTGCGATTGATGACGGCGATGACGGGCATGGCGAGGGGGGCGCAATACGTCGGAGGTTGCCGCCGAATTCAACCACCGAACGCGCGCCGGCGAAAGCCGGAACAGACCCCCGATGGCCACTCAATTGCAGCGGCCGTGCCAAACGTGGGCTGCACGCGACAGCGCGGCAGATCCAGGCGGCGCCGGCTCAGGCGCCCAGCGCCGTCAGCACCTCGTAGCAGGCACCCATCGTGTGATAGTCGGTCTTGCCCGCGGGACTCTTCTCGTCGCTGATCTTCGAGTTGTCGTTGCGCAGGATGCGGTACCAGGCGCCGTACCGGTGGTCGACGAAATGGCGCCAGCTGTAGGCCCACAGCCGGTCATACCAGTCCCAGTAGCCGCCTTCGCCGGTGCGCACGGCCAGCAGCGCGGCGGCAGCGAGGCTCTCGGCCTGCACCCAGAAGTACTTGTCGCCATCGCACACCGTGAAGCGGCCGGCGCGGCGCTCGTCCGGCGCGAAGCCGTAGACGAGGCCGCCGTGGTCGCTGTCCCAAGCGTGCTCGGTGGCGGCGGCGAACAGCTCGCGCGCACGCGGCAGCAGCCACGGCGCCGCGCGGTGCCGCTCCAGGATCAGCAGCAGCTTGGCCCATTCCGCCAGGTGCCCCGGCTGGTAGCCCCAGGGCCTGAAGATGTTGCTCTTGTCGTGCCGGTTGTAGTCCCAATCGGGCGTCCAGTCGGCACGGTAGTGCTCCCAGACCAGCCCGCCGGCCACTGCGGCCTGGCGCCGCGTGATCGATTCGGCGAGCAGCTCGGCGCGATCGAGGTAGCGCGTCTGGCCGCTCGCCTCGTAGGCGGCGAGCATGGCCTCGCAGGCGTGCATGTTGGCGTTCTGGCCGCGATACGGCGTCAGCGCCCAGTCGGCGTCGGCCTCATCCGCATAGAGCCCATGGGAGGGCTCCCAGAAATGCCGCTCCATCAGCTCGAAGGTCTCGGCGATGCCGGGACGCGCCTCGGCGACGCCCGCCATGGCGGCGTGGGCGTGGGCCAGCAGCACGAAGGCGAGCCCGTAGCAGTGGTTGGCTGCATCGAGGACCTGGCGCGTGCCTTCGTCCCAGCGCAGCAGCCAGGCGTAGCCGCCGCTGCGCGCGTCGCGGTGCACTTCGCGCAGGAAGCGCAGCCCGTGGCGCGCGCCGGCCAGCCATTGCGCGCCGCCGAAGCTGCGCGCCGCCATCGCCTGGTTGAAGATGAAGCGCGTGCTGCTGACGAGATGCCTCGTGTGCCGGTCGTAGACCGTGCCGTCGTCCTTGAAGAAATGGAAGAAGCCGCCGCTCGGGTCGATGCAGCGGCCGTCGTAGAACGCCATCGTGTGCAGGATGTGCGCACGAAGAAACCCCGCCGAGCGGAAGTCGGGCGTGTCGTCTCGCATCGGCATTCGCGGCAACGCGCTAGCTCAAGCGACGCGCCGCTCGCTCTTCGCGTCGAAAAGGTGCGCCTCGCTGGGCGACCAGCGCAGGAACACGCGCTCGCCGACCGCGTGCGTGACCTTGCCGGGCACGCGCGCGACCAGCATGCCCACGGGCGTCTCCACCAGGGCATAGGTCTCGGGTCCGGTGGGCTCGAGCATGCTGACGGTGCCGGGCAGCCCCGCATCGGCGAAGGACAGGCTTTCCGGGCGCAGGCCGTAGGTGATCTCGGGCGCGCTGGCGGCCTGCAAGGCACTGCGCTGCTGCTCGGTGAGGCCGAGGTCCACGCCCTTGGCGCTCAGGCCGTTGGCGGCGAGCTGGCTGCCCACCATGTTCATCGCCGGCGAGCCGATGAACTCGGCGACGAAGCGCGTCGCCGGTCGCGAGTAGATGTCGTCGGGTGTGCCCAGCTGCTGGACCAGGCCGTCGCGCATGACCGCGATGCGGTCGCCCAGGGTCATCGCCTCGACCTGGTCGTGCGTCACGTAGACCGTGGTGGTGCGGGTGCGCTGGTGCAGCAGCTTGATCTCGGCGCGCATCTCGACGCGCAGCTTGGCGTCCAGGTTGGACAGCGGCTCGTCGAACAGGAAAAGCTTCGGGTTGCGCGCCAGCGCCCGCCCCATCGCGACACGCTGGCGCTGGCCGCCGGAGAGCTGCCCGGGCTTGCGGTCGAGCAGGTGCTCGATCTGCAGCATCCTGGCCACGCGCTCGACCGCCGCGCTGCGCTCGGCCTTGGGAACGTTGCGCATCTCCAGGCCGAAGCTGATGTTCTGCGCGACGTTCATGTTCGGGTAGAGCGCATAGCTCTGGAACACCATCGCGATGTCGCGGTCCTTGGGCAGCGCGTAGGTCACGTCGCGATCGGCGATGTGGATGCTGCCTGCCGTGGGCGTGTCCAGCCCCGCGATCATGTTGAGCAGGGTGCTCTTGCCGCAGCCCGACGGCCCGACCAGGATGAGGAACTCGCCGGCCTCGACCTCGATGTCGATGCCCTTGAGGATGTCGGTGCTGCCGAAGCTCTTCTTGACGTTGCGGATGGACAGTGCGCCCATGATGAATTCCTCTCTCAACCCTTGACGGCGCCGGCGGTGAGCCCGCGCACGAAGTACTTGCCTGCGACGATGTAGACGAAGAGCGTGGGCAGGCCCGCGATCATCGCGGCGGCCATGTCGACGTTGTATTCCTTGACCGCGCTCGAGGTGTTGGCCAGGTTGTTCAGGCCCACCGTCACCGGCTTGGAGGCGCTGCCCGAGAACACCACGCCGAACAGGAAGTCGTTCCAGATGTTGGTGAACTGCCAGATGAGCGTGACCACCAGGATCGGCGTCGACAGCGGCAGCACGATGCGCCAGAAGATGCGCCAGAAGCCGGCGCCGTCGAGCATCGCGGCCTTCACCAGTTCGTCGGGCAGGCCGACGTAGTAGTTGCGGAAGAACAGCGTGGTCGAGGGCAGGCCGGCGAGGATGTGCACCACCACCAGGCCCCAGATGGAGCTGGCGATGCCGATCCAGCCCAGCACCTGGCTCATCGGCAGCAGCACGACCTGCAGCGGCATGAACATGCCGAACAGCATCAAGGCGAACATCAGCTCGCTGCCCCTGAAGCGCCACTTGCTCAGCACGTAGCCGTTGACGGCGCCGAACGCGGTCGACACGAGCACTGCCGGCACGACCATCAGCACCGAGTTCATGAAGAAGGGCTTGAGGCCGCCGCAGTCGATGCCGGTGCACGCGCTCGACCAGGCCTTGGACCAGGCTGCGAAGCTCGGCGAGGTCGGCAGCGACAGCAGGTTGCCCTGGCGCACCTGCGCCATGTCCTTCAGCGAGGTCGTGAGCATCACGTACATCGGCGTCAGGAAGAACAGCGCGAACAGCAGCAGCACCGACCACAGCGCGAAGCGATGCCAGGCCGGACGACGCGGCGCGGTGCTCGAGGCGTCTCGCGCCGCGGCGCCGACGGGGATGGGGTGCGCGATGCTCATCGCTTGGCCCTCAGTTCGGAATAGAGATAGGGCACCACGATGGCCGCGACGGTGGCCAGCATGATGGTGGCCGAGGCGGCGCCCAGGCCGATGCGGCCGCGCGAGAAGGCCATCGTGTACATGTAGGTGGCGGGCAGGTCGGTGGCGAAGCCGGGGCCACCCGCGGTCAGCGCCATCACCAGGTCGAAGCTCTTGATCGCCAGGTGCGACAGCACCATCAGCGTGCTGAAGAACACCGGCCGCAGGCTCGGGATGATGATTCGCCAGTAGATGCGCGGCAGGCTGGCGCCGTCGATCTGCGCCGCCTTGAGGATGGAGTCGTCGATGCCGCGCAGCCCTGCGAGGAACAGCGCCATCACGAAGCCCGCGCTTTGCCAGACGCCGGCGATCGCGACGGTGTAGATGGCGCGGTCGGGGTTGATGAGCCAGTCGAAGGTGAAGCTCGTGAAGCCCAGGCCCTGCACGACCCGCTCGATTCCCAGGCCGGGGTTGAGGATCCACTTCCAGGCCGTGCCGGTGACGATGAAGCTCAAGGCCATCGGGTACAGGTAGATGGTCCGCAGCACGCCCTCGGCGCGGATCTTCTGGTCCAGCAGGATCGCGAGCAGAAGGCCCAGGGCCATGCCGCAGAAGATGAACAGCCCGCCGAAGATGCCGAGGTTGGTGAGCGCGACCCACCAGCGCTCGCTGTCGAACAGCGCGCTGTACTGCTCCAGGCCGACGAACTCGTAGTTGGGCAAGAGCCGCGAGGCCGACAGCGAGAGATAGCCGTTCCACGCCATCAGGCCGTAGATGAAGGCCATCGCCAGGATGAACGACGGTGCGATGACCAGCTTGGGCATCCACTGGCTCAGGCGGGCGGCGGGGGACAAGGTGGTGCTCATGGCAGACAACTGAAGCTCCCTCTCCGTTCGAGGACAGGGCATGGGGCGGATGAAGCGGCGGGCTTCATCGCGGCCCCGGCCCTCGTCCGGCTGGACGAGGGGTTATTGAGCGCTCCGCGGGCGCGCAGCGCAAGCCGAGCGGCGCTTACTGCGCCTTCGAGGACTTCGCTGCGGCGAGCAGCTTGTCCATGGTCGCGGCGGGCGTGGCCTTGTCGTCGTTCCAGTACTGCGACACGACGTCCTTGATCGCGCCTTCGGCGGCCGAAGGCAGGGCCATGCCGTGAGCGGCCGACGGCACCAGCGAGCCGGTCTTGGAGGTCGCGACGAAGTCGGCGGCCGACTGCTTGGCGCAGGCGTCGAACTTGTCCAGGTTCATGCCCAGGCGCACCGGGATCGAGCCCTTGTTGAGGTTGAACACCTCCTGGAACTCGGGCGACATGATCGCGGCGGCGAGGTCCTGCTGCGCCTTCTGGTTGGCCGCGTCCTTCAGCTTGAACAGCGCGAAGCTGTCCACGTTGTAGGTGAAGGCCTTGGCGGTGCCGGGGGCGGCGTGGCAGCCGAAGTCCTTGCCGGGCACCTTGTTGGCGGCGAGGAATTCGCCCTTGGCCCAGTCACCCATGAACTGCATGCCGGCCTCGCCCTTGATGACCATCGCGGTGGCCAGGTTCCAGTCGCGGCCCGGCGCGTTCTTGTCGGTGTAGGGCTTGATCTTCTTGAAGGTCGTGAGGGCCTTCTCCATGGTCGGGCTCTTCAGCGCGGCCGGATCAAGATGCACCAGCGCCTTCTTGTAGAACTCCGCCCCGCCCACGCCGAGCACCACGGTTTCGAAGGTGGTGAAGTCCTGCCAGTTCTGGCCACCGTGCGCGACCGGGATGATGCCGGCCTTCTTCAACTGTTCGGCGGCGACGAAGAACTCGTCCCAGGTGGTGGGCACTTTGGCGCCGGCCTTCTTGAAGGCCTCGGGATTGGTCCAAAGCCAGTTCACGCGGTGCACGTTGACCGGTGCGGCGACGTAGTGGCCCTGGTACTTGAGGCCGTCGGCGATGGCCTTGGGCAGCAGCGAATCCCAGTTGTTGGCCTTGGCCACGTCGTCCATGTTCGCGAGCACGCCTTCGCGCGCCCATTCCTGGATCGACGGGCCCTTGATCTGCGCGGCCGCCGGCGCATTGCCCGACACGACGCGCGACTTCAGCACCGTCATCGCGGCATCGCCACCGCCGCCCGCGACGGCGAAGTCCTTCCAGGTGTGGCCCTTCTGCTGCATGGTGGCCTTGAGCGCGGCGGCCGCCTTGGCCTCGCCGCCGGAGGTCCACCAGTGGAGCACTTCGACTTCACCGGCTTGGGCCAGCGTGGCGCCCATCAGGCCGGCAGCGGCGAGGGCGATGGAAATACGGGTCATAGGCATGCGTGTCTCCTATTCAAGAATCGTTCAGCTTGTTGAATCAAGCGAACGGGACTTTAAGGCGTCGTTAAAGATTCGACAAGGGAGAGACGGATCGGGACTTTCCCTAGCCCCCAGGCTGCACCTCGCCCTCAGCTGCGCGGCAGCCGGATGACCGCGCGCAGGCCGGAAGGATGCGCCGCTTCCAAGACCACGGTGCCTGCATGGCGGGTCACGATTTCCTTGGCGATCGACAGGCCCAGCCCGCACCCGGTGCCGTCATACGTCGCGCGCACGAAGCGCTGGAACACCCGTTCGCGGTCCGGCTCGGGCAGCCCGGGCCCGTTGTCCTCGACGGCCACCGCCGCCTGCTGCCCTTGCGCTTCCACGCTCACCGTCACCACCTTGCCGCGGCCGGCGTAGCGGATGGCGTTGTCGACGAGGTTGGTGAGCGCCTCGCGCATCAGGAGTGCGTGGCCCATGACATACAGCGGCTTGCCGCTATCGCTGCTCTCGAAACCCAGGTCCACGCCGGCGGCGAGCGCACGCGGCACCATCTCGGCGGACAAGTCGGCCGCGAGCTTGCGGATGTCGAAGCGGGTCTTGCTCTGCTCGTTGGCCGACTCCGGCTCGGCGCGGGCGAGGGTGAGCAGCTGGTTCACGAGATGCGCGCTGCGCGCGGCGCTCTGGTTGACGCGCTCCAGCCGCTCCCTCAGGGCAGGATCGTTCGCCTCGCGCAGCGCCAGCTCGGTCTGGCTCTTGAGCCCGGCCAGCGGCGTGCGCAGCTGATGCGCCGCGTCGCTGATGAAGCGCTTCTGCGAGTTGACGCTTTCGCGAACTTCGGCCAGCAGCGCGTTGATCGCCTTGGCCAGTGCGCGCACTTCGAGCGGTGCGGCATCGAGCTCGATCGGCGCGAGGTCGTTGGGCGCGCGGTCCTCGACCAGCGTGCGCATGCGCCCCAGTGGCGCGAGACCGGTGCGTATGCCGGCCCACACGATCATCGACATGAGGGCGATCAGGACCGACAAGGGCAGGGCGGTGTCGACGAGGATCTGTCGCGCCAACTGTTCGCGGCTGGCGCGGCTGCGCGCGATCTGCACCAGCATGTGCTGCTTGCCGTCGTCGCCGTACGCGAGGTAGAGCGCGGCGACGCGCACGCTCATGGCGGTGCGCCCCTCGCCGATGCGCCCGTCGTAGAAATACGGCTCCTGCAGCCGCGGCTGCTCGATGCGCGGCGGTGGCGGCAACTGCTTGTTGCCCAGGATGAACTGGCCTGGCGGCGTGCTCACCATGTAGTACACGCGGTCGTCCGGGTCGGCCTCGATGATGTCCTGCGCGGCCTTGGGGAAGTCGATGAACAAGCCATTGCCGATCGGCTTGACCTGGCGCGCCAGGGCGCGCGTGGCGGTGGTGAGGCTCGCGTCGATCGCCTTGTTGGCGTATCGCTCGGCCACGTTGTACGTGACCCAGGCGGCCGCCAGCCACAGCACCAGCTGGGGCAGCAGCAGCCACACCAGCAGATGTCGCTGCAGCGAACGCGTGCCGGGCGTGACCCCCGGCACGCGACGCAGCACATGCTTGAACGGAGACAGCACCGCCGCGCGCCAGCCCGCAATCACGGTCACGCCGGGCCTTCGGCCTCGAGGAGGTAGCCCAGCCCGCGCACCGTGCGGATGGCCAGCCCGGAACTCTCGAGCTTGCGGCGCAGGCGGTGGATGTAGACCTCGATCGATCCCGGGTTGGACTCGCTGCGCTCGACTTCCCACGCCTCGGCGATCTGGTCCTTGGTGACGACCTTGTCGCGTTGGGTGAGCAGCAGGTCGAACAGCATCCATTCGCGCGGCGACAGGTCCAGCGCCTCGCCGTCGACCGACGCGCGCCGCGCATCGCGATCGAAGGTGAGGCGCCCCATCTGCTGCACCGGGCCCGCGCCGGTTCGGCTGCGCCGCAGCAGCGCGCGGATGCGCGCCTCGAGTTCCGGGAAATCGAAGGGCTTGGTGAGGTAGTCGTCGGCGCCGGCGTTGAGTCCGGCGACACGATCGTCCAGTCCGTCGAGCGCGGTGAGAACGAGCACGGGCAGGTTGGGGCGGGCGGCGCGCACGCGCTTGAGCACGGTCAGTCCGTCGACCAGCGGCAGCCCCAGGTCGAGCACGGCGACGTCGAAGGCGTGGCGCAGCAGCAGGTACTCGGCGACCGCGCCGTTGGACGCCACCTCGACCTCGAACCCCGCCTTGCGCAAGCTGGAACTCAAGGCGTCGGCCAGGATGGCGTCGTCTTCGGCCAGGAGCAATTTCATGCGCCGAAGCTTAACGCCTGAACGATCTCTTAATGCTCCACTGAAACCCCGACGCGCATCTCCGTGCGCAGAGCGCAAGGCGTCAGTCGAACAAGCTGCGCAGGCGTCGCAGCAGTGCGTCGCCGGGCGGCAGCGTGACCAGGAAGTCGCGTTCGAGCACCGCGCACAGTTCTTCCATCGTGCTCAGGGTGCGCCGCTCGCTCTCGCCCTGCCGCGGGTGCACGGTGAGCTCGCGGTCGAGGAGGGCGAGGCGCTGCAGCGGTGCCGACCGGGCGCACATCAGCCGGTGCACGAACTGCGATTGCGGATGCGTCGACACAAAGTGGTTCGCCACCTCGTAGTCGACGGCGTGCTGGCGTTGCAAGTCGAAGCGATAGAGGGTCTGCCACTGGCCGCGCAGTCGCGCCTGCATTCGCCAGTCGCCGTCGTGCTGCAGCAGGCGAAAAGGCTCGTGGGGCGTCGCTTGCTCGACGTCCGGCTCCAGGCGCAAGGCGCCGGTCAGGGTGAGCCCGCCGAAGCCCACGTCGACCAGGTGCGGGACGGCCGGCACGTCGGGCAACTCCACGCGCAGGAGCATGTGGCTGCGCGCCGTGACGGCGTCCGGCGGGCGGTTCCAGAGCACGCGCGCGGCCAGGCCGCTGACCGTGAAGCCGATCGCGCGCAGCACCTCGGCGAACAGCTGGTTGTGCTCGAAGCAATAGCCTCCGCGGCCGCGCCGGACCAGCTTGTCCTCGAGGGAGGGAAGGTCCAGCGGCACCGGCTCGCCGAGCAAGGGGCTGAGGTTCTCGAACGGGATGGCGGCGGCGTGCGCGCCGGCCAGCGATCGCAGCGTGGCCAGGTCCGGCCGCAGTGCGCCGTTCCATCCGATGCGCCGCAGATAGGCGTCCAGGTCGATCGTCGAATTCATGGGGCCGGCGCAGCTTCGCGGGCGCCTAGGCCAGCGTGTAGGCGGTCTTCACCGTCGTGTAGAACTCCACCGCGTAGCGGCCCTGCTCGCGCGGCCCATAGCTCGAGCCCTTGCGGCCGCCGAAGGGGACGTGATAGTCGACCCCCGCGGTCGGCAGGTTGACCATCACCATGCCGGCCTGCGCATGGCGCTTGAAGTGCGTCGCGTGCTTCAGCGAGGTGGTGGCGATGCCGGCGGACAGCCCGAAGGGCGTGTCGTTGGCGATGGCCAGGGCCTCGTCGTAGTCGCGTGCGCGGATCACGCTCGCCACCGGGCCGAAGATCTCCTCGCGATTGATCTGCATCGCCGCCGTGGTGTCGGCAAAGAGCGCAGGCGAGAGGTAGTGGCCTTCGGTGTCGCGCAGCACGCGCTCGCCGCCCGCCACCAGCCGCGCTCCTTCGCCTCGCCCGATCTCGACGTAGCGCACGTCCTGCTCGAGTTGCGCCAGCGAGACCACCGGCCCGATGTCTGTCCCGGCGGCCAGCGCATGCCCCACCTTCAGCCGGCCCATGCGTTCGGCCAGCGCGGCGACGAAGCGGTCGTGGATACCCTGCGTGACGACGAGGCGGCTCGACGCCGTGCAGCGCTGGCCGGTCGAGAAGAACGCGCTCTGCGTGCACAGCTCGACCGCGACGCCGAGGTCGGCATCGTCGAGCACGACCTGCGGGTTCTTGCCGCCCATCTCGAGCTGCACCTTGGCGCCGCGCGCCACGCAGCCCGCGGCCACCTGCCTGCCGATCGCTTGCGAGCCGGTGAAGCTCACTGCATCGATGCCGGGATGGTCCACGATGGCCTGGCCGACCTCGCGGCCGCTGCCCATCACGAGGTTGAACGCGCCGGCGGGCAGGCCGGCGCGCGAAATGATTTCGGCCAGCGCCCAGGCGCTGCCCGGCACGAGATCGGCCGGCTTGAGCACCACGCAGTTGCCGTAGGCGAGGGCGGGCGCGACCTTCCAGGCGGGGATGGCGATCGGGAAGTTCCACGGGCTGATGATGCCCACCACGCCGACCGGCTCGCGGGTGACTTCCACGCCGATGTTCGGCCGCACGGAAGGCAGCACTTCGCCGGCCGTGCGCAGGCATTCGCCGGCGAAGAACTTGAAAATGTTGCCCGCGCGCGCCACCTCGCCCACCGCTTCGGGCCGCGTCTTGCCTTCCTCGCGCGCGAGCAGGGCGCCGAGCTCGTCGCGGCGGGCGAGGATCTCGTTGCCGACCTTCTCGAGCGCATCGGCGCGAGCCTGGATGCCGACTGCCTGCCAGGCCGGCATGGCGGCGCGCGCGGCCCGCACCGCCTGGTCGACTTGCGCTGCCGTGCCCTTGGCGTACAGCCCGATCGTGTCGGCCAGGTCGGACGGGTTGACGTCGGGCGCGAAGCCGCTGCCGGCGACCCATTCGCCGCCGATGTGGTTGAGGTGTTCCTTGACGCTGTCGCTCATGGTTCGGCTCTCATTGCGGGCCGAGGCGCTCGATCAGCACACGCAGCTGCTCGCGCTCCTCGGCGCTCAGGTCGGTCAGCGGCGGCCGCACGGGTCCGCCGGGATGGCCCACGAGTGTCGCACCGGCCTTGATGATGCTCACCGCATAACCCGGCTTGCGATTGCGGATGGCCAGGTAGGGCAGGAAGAATTCGTCCAGCAGGCGGCTCTGGGTGGCGCGGTCGTCGTGCACCACCGCCTCGTAGAAGCGCAAGGCCGTGCGGGGCACGAAGTTGAAGACCGCCGACGAATACACCGGCACGCCCAGCGCCTTGTATGCGGCGGCATACACCTCCGCCGTCGGCAGTCCCCCCAGGTAGGCGAAGCGTTCGCCCATCGCCTGGCGGATGCTCACCATCAGCTCGATGTCGCCGATGCCGTCCTTGAAGCCCACGAGATTGGGGCAGCGCTCGGCGAGCGGCCGCAGCGTCGCCGGGTTGAGGCGGCACACCGCGCGGTTGTAGACGATGACGCCGAAGCGCACCGAACGGCACACCGCCTCCACGTGCGCGGCGACGCCCTCCGGGCTGGCTTCGGTGAGGTAGTGCGGCAGCAGCAGGATGCCGTGGGCGCCCAGGCGTTCGGCTTCCTGGGCGCAGGCGATGGCGTGGCGCGTGGGGCCGCCGGCGCCGGCGATGATCGGCACCCTGCCGCGGCACGCGCGCACCGCGGTGCCTATGACGTCGCCGTACTCGCTGCCCGCCAGCGAGAAGAACTCTCCGGTTCCTCCGGCCGCGAAGAGGGCGCTCGCGCCATAGGGCGAAAGCCACTCCAGCCGGGCCGCGTAGCTGCGTGCGTCGAAGTTGCCCTCGGCGTCGAAGTCGGTGATGGGAAAGGACAGCAGGCCCGAAGAAATGATGTCCTTGAGGTCTTGAGGAGTCATGCGGAAGGCTCGCTTCGGCGCGGGGCGCCCTGGGCGGCGAAACGTCGCGACGGACCGGCCCGCGCCCACGGTTCGCTCGTTATGTTGTAGGTCATCGTACAACATGGCGGCGCGACAAACAAGCTGCCGCGTCGCGCTCGGCACTGGATCGGGCCGGAGCGGATCAGCCGCCCGCGGCTTCGTTGGCGCGGCGCAGCCGCTCGCGGCTGTTGGCCAGGTGCGTGCGCATCGCCGCGCGCGCCGCCTCCGGGTCGTTGTTCGCGATGGCGCTGAGGATGTTCTCGTGCTCGGTGTTCACGCGGCGCAGGTACTCGCGCCGCGTCTCGCCTGCGACCCGCGCGGTGTTCAGGCGCGCGCGCGGGATGATCATCGTGCCCAGGTAGTTCATCAGGTCCTGGAAATGCACGTTCTGCGTCGCCCGGGCGACCTCGAGGTGGAACTGGAAGTCGGGAGCGAGCGCGTCGCCGTTGTCCTCGATGGCGGCGTGAAACCGTGCCAGGGCCTCGCGCATGGCCTGGAGGTTGGCTTCGCTGCGACGCACGGCGGCGAGGCCCGCGGCCTCCGTCTCCAGGCCGATGCGCAATTCGAGCACCGCGATGACCTCGCGCGCCGTGGCGATCTGCTCCGGCGCGATGCGGAAGTTGCGCGCCTCGCCGGTGCCCACGACGAAGGTGCCCACGCCATGCCGTGTCTCGACGAGGCCGCCCGCCTGCAGCTTGGACAGCGCCTCGCGCACGACGGTGCGGCTGACGCCGAACTCGCTCATGATCGCGGCCTCGGTGGGCAGCTTGTCGCCGGCGCGCATGCGGCCCTCGCGGATGCGCGAGGTGAGGGTGTCGACCAGGCCCAGGGCGAGATTGCGGGGCCGGCGCGGCGCGGCGGTCGGGGTGCTGGGGCTTTCCATGGACGGCGGGTTTTCCCTTGGGGCTTGCGTATTGACAGGCTGCCGGCGCTTGGCGACGATATCGACGGTTGTTGTACGACAACGTACATCAAAGTGACCGCACCAATGTAGCAAAAGCGGCGTCGCCGTCCAACCTGAGTTCCGCTATGTCCGACTTGCCGATGGCCGCCCCATCCGCCGCATTGCGACTTCGCCGGCTGCTGCTCACGGGAGCGGCCGGTGGCCTCGGCCGCGAATTGCGCAGGCGCCTCAAGCCGTACTGCAACGTGCTGCGCCTGTCCGACCGCCTCGACCTGGGCGAGGCCGCCGCGGGTGAGGAGTTGCGCATCGTCGCGCTGGAAGATCGTGCAGCGGTGCGTTCGCTGCTCGAAGGCGTGGACGCGGTGGTCCATCTCGGCGGCTACTCGGTCGAGGGACCGTTCGAGCCGATCCTGCAGACCAACATCGTGGGCGTCTACAACCTCTACGAAGCGGCGCGGGTGAATGGGGTCAGGCGCGTCGTCCTGGCCAGTTCGAATCATGTCACGGGCTTCTACCGGCAGGACGAGGTCATCACGCCCGCCGATCCGGTCCGCCCCGATGGCCTGTACGGGGTCAGCAAGGCCTTCGGCGAGAACCTCTCGCGCTACTACTTCGACCGCTTCGGCATCGAGACCGCGTGCCTGCGCATCGGCTCGTCGTTCCCTGCGCCCACCGACCGGCGCATGCTGGCGACCTGGATGAGCTACGACGACCTCGAGCGCCTGGTCGTCGCCTGCCTTGGCGCGCCGGTGGTGGGCCACTCCGTCGTGTACGGCGTCTCCGACAACGCACGCCTGTGGTGGGACAACCGCAGCGCGCGCCATCTGGGCTACGTGCCGCAAGACAGCTCCGAGCCCTACCGCGCCGAGATCGAAGCCCGCCAGCCGCCGATCGATCGCGACGATCCTGCCGTCATCTACCAGGGCGGCGTGTTCGTGCGCACCGGTCCGTTCGACTGACCCGCATCACTGACCAAAGGAGACCACGATGAGCATTCGCACGAGCCTGCTGGCGGCAGGCGCACTGGCGGCGGCGCTGGGCGCCGCGACGATCGCATCGGCCCAGACCTTGGTGCTCAAGGCCGCCGATGTCCATCCGGCCGGCTATCCGAACGTGGTGGCGATCGAAAGCCTGGGCAGGAAGCTCGAGGCGGCGACCCAGGGGAAGATCAGGCTGCAGATGTTCCCCGGCGGCGTGCTCGGCAGCGAAAAGGAGATCGTCGAACAGACGCAGGTGGGCGCGATCCAGATCGCACGCATCTCGCTGGGCGTGGTGGGGCCGGTGGTGCCGGAAGTGAACGTGTTCAACATGCCCTTCGTCTTCCGCGACGAGGCGCACATGCGCAAGGTCATCGACGGCCCGATCGGCGACGAGATGCTCGCCAAGGTGAGCAACAGCCCGGCCAGGCTGGTGGCCCTGGGCTGGATGGACGCTGGCACTCGCAGCATCTACACCAAGAGGCCGGTGCGCAGGGCCGAGGACTTGAAGGGCCTGAAGGTGCGCATGATGGGCAACCCGCTGTTCGTCGACACCATGAACGCGATGGGCGGCAACGGCATCGCCATGGGTTACGGCGAGGTGTTCAACGCGCTGCAGACCGGCGTGGTCGACGGCGCCGAGAACAATGCCCCGAGCCTGTACACCTCCAATCACTTCACCACCGGCGCGAAGTACTACACCCAGACCCACCACCTGATGATCCCGGAGATCTTCGTCATGTCGAAGATCACCTGGGACAAGCTCTCCAAGGACGAGCAGGCGCTGGTCAGGAAGTTCTCGCGCGAGGCGCAGTTCGAGCAGCGCGCGCTGTGGGACAAGAGCGTCGCCGACTACACCGCCAAGCTGAAGGCGGCCGGGGTCGAGTTCATCAACATAGACAACAAGGCTTTCTACGACGCGACCGCGCCGGTGCGTGCCAAGTACGGCGCGCCGTACGCCGACCTCATCAAGCGCATCGAAGCCGTCAAGTAGTCGCGACCCTTCCACCCGAGCACCACCCATGGACCACCCCTACATCCGCTGCATGGACCGGCTCTACCTGGGCTGCGTCTGGTTCGCGGGCGCCGCCATCGTGATGATGTCGATCATCATCCCGGTGGGCGTGTTCATGCGCTACGCCATGGGCTTCGGCGCCCAGTGGCCGGAGCCGATCGCGATCCTGCTGATGGTGATCTTCACCTTCGTCGGCGCGGCGGCCAGCTATCGTGCGGGCGCGCACATCGCGGTGTCGTTGATGACCGAGACCTTGCCGACCAGGCTGCGGCGCCTGTGCGAGCGACTCACCGACCTGCTGATGATCGGCCTGTGCGTGTTCGTCGCGTACTACGGCGCGCGGCTGTGCGGCGAGACCTGGAACCAGTCGATCAGCGAACTGCCGTGGCTGCCGGTGGGCGTGACCTACGCGCCGCTGCCGCTGGGCGCCGCCGCAACGCTGCTGTTCATCATCGAGCGGATGGTGTTCGGCAGCCAGTCGCACCGGGCCATCGTGCGCTACGAGGAGCAACTGGTGGAGGCGCATGCCGCGCCGACGGCCATGGCCGAGCCCGAAGCGAGGGCGGCCTGATGGACGCCGTCGTCCTGCTGGGCAGCTTCTTCGCGCTCATGCTGGTGGGCGTGCCGATCGCCTACTCGCTCGGCCTCGCGTCCTTGATCGCCGCGTGGTGGATCGACCTGCCGCTGGACGCAGTGATGATCCAGATCGCCGCGGGCGTCAACAAGTTCTCCCTGCTCGCCATCCCGTTCTTCGTGCTGGCCGGCGCGATCATGGCCGAGGGCGGCATGTCGCGTCGGCTGGTGGCCTTCGCCGCGGTGCTGGTGGGGTTCATTCGCGGCGGGCTCTCGCTCGTGAACATCCTCGCCTCGACCTTCTTCGGCGCGATTTCCGGCTCCTCGGTGGCCGACACCGCCTCGATCGGGTCGGTGCTCATTCCGGAAATGGAGCGCAAGGGCTATCCGCGCGAGTTCGCCACGGCAGTCACGGTCAGCGGCTCCGTGCAGGCGATCCTGATCCCGCCCAGCCACAACGCGGTGATCTATTCGCTGGCGGCCGGCGGCACGGTGTCGGTCGGCGCCTTGTTCATGGCGGGCGTGCTGCCGGGCCTGCTGCTGGGGCTCACGCTGGCGGTGCTGTGCCTCATCACCGCGCACCGCAGGCAGTACCCGAAAGGCGAACTGATTCCGCTGAGGGAAGCGCTGCGCCTGTCGGCCGAGGCGCTGTGGGGCCTGATGACGATGGTCATCATCCTCGGCGGCATCCTCACAGGCGTTTTCACCGCCAACGAGTCGGCCTCGATCGCGGTGGTGTGGGCCTTCTTCGTGACGATGTTCATCTATCGCGACTACAAATGGCGCGACCTGCCCAAGCTGGTGCATCGCACGGTGAAGACCGTGACCATCGTCATGATCCTGATCGGCTTCGCGGCCAGCTTCGGCTACCTGATGACGCTGATGCAGATCCCGAACAAGGTGACCCAGTTCTTCACCACGGTGTCGCACGACAGGGTCGTCGTGCTCATGCTCATCAACCTCATGCTGCTGGTGCTGGGCTGCCTGATGGACATGGCGCCGCTGATCCTCATCTGCACGCCGATCCTGCTGCCGGTGGTGAAGGCGCTGGGCGTGGACCCGATCCACTTCGGCATGATCATGATGGTCAACCTCGGCATCGGCCTCATCACCCCGCCGGTGGGCAGCGTGCTTTTCGTCGGCAGTGCGGTGGCCAAGCTGCCCATCGGGGTGGTGACCAAGGCGATGATGCCGTTCTTCCTCGCGATGTTCGTGGTCCTCATGATGGTGACGTACATCCCATGGGTCTCGCTGTGGCTGCCGCACGCGGTCGGGTTGTGAGACGCCCTCATGGCCGGCCAGGCCGCTAGAGTCCGCCCGTGTCCCAGCCCGCTGCCTTCGTCTACGTCTCCAACGCCGACAGCCGGGAGATTTCCGTGCTGTCGATCGATCCGGCCGCGGGCGCCATCGACCTCGTGCAGAGCGTGCCGCTGGGCGGCCAGGTGATGCCCCTGGCGGCAAGCCCCGACCGACGCTTTCTCTATGCCGCGCTGCGCTCGCAGCCGTACACGGCGACGAGCCTTCGCATCGAACCGGCGAGCGGCCGCTTGTCGCCGATCGGCAGCGGCCCGCTACCCGACAGCATGTCCTTCCTCGCGACCGATCGGAGCGGGCGATGGCTCTTCGCGGCGTCCTATGGCGGCGACAAGCTGAGCGTGTCGCCGATCGGCAGCGACGGCGTGGCCGGGCCGGCGAGGCAGGTGCTGCCCACCGGACGACACGCCCATGCGGTGCTGGTCGATGCGGCCAACCGCCATCTGCTGGTCCCCAACCTGGGCGCCGACGCGGTGATGCAACTGCGCTTCGACGCGGCGAGCGGCTCGGTGTCGCCCGCTCCGGTGCCCGCCTTCGCGGCCCGCGCCGCGGCCGGCCCGCGTCACCTGGTGCTTCATCCGAACGGACGCCGCGTGTACCTGCTCAACGAGCTCGACGCCTCGGTCGACGTGCTGGCCTACGACCCGGACGACGGCACGCTGTCGGCGCTGCAGGTGGCGTCCACGCTGCCGGCCGGCTTCGGCGGCAAGCCGTGGGCGGCCGATCTCCACCTCACACCCGACGGGCGCTTCCTGTACGCCTGCGAGCGCAGTTCGAGCACGCTGGCCGCCTTCGCGGTCGATGCGGCCAGCGGTCGGCTCCGCTTGCTGGGGCACACCGCCACCGAGCGGCAGCCGCGCGGCTTCAACATCGATCCGAGCGGTCGCTGGCTGGTGGCCGCCGGGCAGCTCTCCGACGCGATCACCCTCTACGCGATCGACCCGGAGCACGGCACCCTGACGACGCTGCGGCGCTGTCCGGTGGGCGCCAATCCGAATTGGGTCGAGATCATCGCTTCCTCCCGACCATGATCCGTTCCACGACCACGCCGCCGCACGCGATCCGCATGGATGCGCGCGACAACGTCGCCATCGTCGCCAACGAGGGCGGGCTGCCGGCCGGCGCGGCGTTGCCTTCCGGGCTGATCCTGCGCGAGCCCGTGCCGCAGGCGCACAAGGTCGCGCTGGTCGACATTCCCGCCGGCTGGCCGGTGCTGCGCTACGGCGTGGCCATCGGGCTGGCGCTGCGCGACATCGCCGCGGGCAGCTGGGTGCACGAGCGCTTGCTCGAGATGCCGAGGCCCCGGTCGCTCGACGAGTTGCCGCCGTTCGGCCGCCCGGCGCCAAGGCTCCCGCCGCTGGCAGGCTACGGCTTCGAGGGCTACCGCAACGCCGACGGCTCGGTGGGCACGCGCAACATCCTGGCGATCACGACGACGGTGCAGTGCGTCGCGGGCGTGGTCGGCTTCGCGGTCGAGCGCATCAAGGCCGAGCTCCTGCCGCGCTACCCGAACGTCGACGACGTGATCGCGCTCGAGCACGGCTACGGCTGCGGCGTGGCCATCGATGCGCCCGACGCGGCGGTGCCGATCCGCACCCTGCGCAACATCAGCCTCAATCCGAACTTCGGCGGCGAGGTCATGGTCGTGAGCCTGGGCTGCGAGAAGCTGCAGCCCGAGCGACTGCTGCCGCCGGGCAGCATCGCGCTGGCCGACTCACCTGCCGGCAGGCTCGACGTGGTGCGCCTGCAGGCCGAGTCGCACGTGGGCTTCATGTCGATGATCGATTCGATCCTGCGGCAGGCCGAGCAGCATCTGCGACGCCTGGATCGCCGCCGGCGCGAGACGGTGCCTGCCTCGGAACTGGTGGTGGGCGTGCAGTGCGGCGGCAGCGACGCGTTCTCCGGCGTCACCGCCAACCCGGCGGTGGGCTTTGCCACCGACCTGCTGGTGCGCGCCGGCGCCACCGTGTTGTTCTCCGAGGTGACCGAGGTGCGCGACGCGATCGACCAGCTCACCTCCCGCGCTGCCAGTGCCGAAGTGGCGCAGGCGATGGTCCGCGAGATGGCCTGGTACGACCGCTACCTCGCCCGCGGAGGGGTCGACCGCAGCGCCAACACCACGCCGGGCAACAGGCAAGGCGGCCTGTCCAACATCGTCGAAAAGGCGATGGGCTCCATCGTGAAGTCGGGCAGCGCTCCGATCGACGGGGTGCTTCCGCCGGGCGAGAAGCTCGATCGCAAGGGACTCATCTTCGCCGCCACGCCGGCGAGCGACTTCATCTGCGGCACGCTGCAGCTGGCCGCCGGCATGAACCTGCACGTCTTCACCACCGGCCGGGGCACGCCTTACGGGCTGGCGCCCTGTCCGGTCATCAAGGTGGCCACCCGCACCGAGCTGGCCCGGCGCTGGCACGACCTCATGGACGTGAACGCCGGGCGAATCGCCGACGGCGAGGCCAGCGTCGAGGAGGTCGGCTGGGAGCTGTTCCATCTGATGCTCGATGTCGCCAGCGGCCGGCGAAAGACCTGGGCCGAGCACTGGAAGCTGCACAACGCGCTGGTGCTGTTCAATCCTGCCCCGGTGACCTGAGACCGCCGGACCGGGGGCAGGCCCGGTTGTTCGCGCCGCCGAAATGGACCACCATCGGGCCAGCCCGAATCTTGGCGAAGGGTTGCGGTGGATCCCACGGCGAGGGCGTCGGACATCGACTCCAGCTTCACGCTCGATCCCGCGTTGCTGGCGCAGCGCCGGGCTGCCAGCGCCCGTCGGGTCCACACGGTGCAGATCCCGCTCATCCGTGCGGCCGGCTTCGTCATCCTGAGCGTCATCCTCGTGCTGCAGGACCTGCGCCTCGGTGGGCCGTTCCCGCGGCCCGCGCTGCTGCTGCTGGTGGCAGCCAACCTCTCCTACGCGGGACTCAGCTGGTTCGTGCTGCAACTCGGCCACGGGCGCACCGGCCGCTTCGACCTGAGCATGATGTTCATGCATCTCGATTTGCTCGTCTGGCTGGCGGACTTGCACCATCTCGAGCGCAGTCACCTGTTCTTCGCCTACTTGCTGCTGGTGCGGGTAGCCGATCAGGTCGGCTTCGGTTTCCGGCGAGCCTTCTACTTCAACCATGTCGTGGTGGCTGCCTACGTCGGCTACACGGCCTGGATCTCGGTGCACGAGCCGGCGCGCGCGCAGCTCGTCGACCGGCTCGCCATGGCGGCCATGATGTATTTGCTCGGCACCTATCTCGCGTTCACCGGCTCCGTCACCGAGCGGCTGCGGCACCGGATGCAACAGGCGGTACGCGCTGCGCGCGAGCTGGTCGCGAGCCTGGAGCACAAGACGGCGGCACTCGAAGCCCAGGCGCGCGAGCTGGAGCAGGCGCGCCGCCAGGCCGAGCAGGCGAGCGTGGCGAAGTCGCAGTTCCTCGCCATCGTGAGCCACGAGATGCGAACGCCGATGAACGGCATCCTGGGCACGACCGAGCTGCTGCTGGGCACCGCCCTCGCGCCGCTGCAGCGGCAGTACGCGCAGACGGCGCACCGGTCGGCCATGGCCTTGCTTGCGCTGATCGACAACGTGCTGGACCTGTCGCGCCTGGAAGCGGGCAAGCTGGCGATCCAGCCGCGGCCGGTGGACCTGCGTGAGCTCGTCACCGAGACGGTCGAATTGATGAAAGTCGCGGCCGGCGACAAGCCCGTGACGTTGACATGCAGCGTGCCGCGCGAGCTGCCGCCGCGGCTGCTGGCCGACCCGGTGCGACTGCGGCAGCTGCTGGTCAACCTGCTGCACAACGCGTTGAAGTTCACCGAGCGCGGCAGCATCGCGCTGAGCGTTTCCATTCGCGAGCCGGCGCCGCAGACGGTTCGGGTTCGCTTCGAGGTCACGGACACCGGCATCGGGATCGCCGCGGACCAGATCGACTCGGTCTTCGATGCCTTCACGCAGGCCGACGCCTCGAGCACGCGCCGCCACGGCGGCACCGGCCTGGGCCTGACGATCGTGCGCGACATCGCCGCGCTGATGAACGGGCAGGTCGGCGTGGAAAGCCGGGTCGGCGAAGGCTCGATCTTCTGGCTCGAGATCGATCTGCACAAGCTGCCCGACAGCGCCGCGTTGATCGAGCCCGCGGCGCCGAGCGACGACGGGCTGCCGCCGCACGTCCTGCTGGCCGAAGACGACCTGGTCAACCAGATGGTCACCGAGCAGATGCTCAAGCAGCTCGGCTGCGTGGTCGACGTGGTGGCCGACGGCGAGGCCGCCTGCGCGGCGGCATCGCGCAACCGCTACGACATGATCTTCATGGACTGCCACATGCCCGTGATGGACGGCCTCGAGGCCGCGCGCTGCATCCGCGACGACGAACTCCGGCGCGGCCTGCACACGCCGATCGTGGCGCTCACCGCGGACGCGCTCCCCGGCGACCGCGAACGCTGCCTGCAGGCGGGCATGGACGATCACATGATCAAGCCGATCAGCAGCGGCTCGATCGCGGCGGCGCTCAAGCGCTGGACCGGGCGCGGCGCGCCGGCCCCGTCGCAGTACTGAGCCGCACGGCAGCTTGACCATTCGCAGCACCGGCCCATCCGCCGGCTGCGACACTGCGCCGCATGAACGTCCGCGAGCACTTGATCCTGACCGCTTTCGCCGCGCTGTGCGGCTGCGCCCAGGCGCAAAGCACGGCGCCCCCGCCGGCGCTGGACGAACCCGGCGAGCCGCTGTGGGAGATCGGTGCCGCGGCCGGCGGCGGGCGCGTGCCCGACTATCCCGGCTCCGACCAGACGCACACCCGCGGCATCGTGCTGCCGATCGCCATCTATCGCGGCCCGGTGCTGCGCATCGACCAGGGCGGCATCCGCGGCCGGCTGCTGTCGACGCCGCAGTGGCAGTTCGAACTGACGGCCACCGCCGCCTTCAATGCCAAGGACAACGAGGCGCGCGCGGGCATGCCGGGGCTGGACTATCTGTTCGGCGTCGGACCGCAGTGGATCTACAAAGGCTGGCAGTCGCCTTCGGGCGACGGCCCCTCGCTGCACCTGAAGCTGCGCGCGCTGATGTCCACCGACCTGAAGCGCATCGACCAGCGCGGCGTGAGCTTCACGCCGGAGTTTCGCTGGCGGCTGAGGCCCTTCGGCGGCTCGCCGACGGCGCTCACCTTGTCGCTGGAGCCGACCTGGACGACCGGCGCGTTGCAGCGCTACTTCTACCAGGTGGACCCGGCCGACGCGAGGCCCGGCCGGCCGGCCTACGCGGCACGGGCCGGCTACCTCGGCACCGAGGCCGGCGCGACGCTGAGCCGGCGGGCTGGGCGCAGCGTGTCGTGGTTCGTCACCGCGAGCGTGCTGTCATTGCACGGGGCGGCCAACACCGCCAGCCCGCTGCTGCGCGATCGCAGCAACGTGAGCGTCGGGGCCGGCGTCGTGTGGACGCCCTGGCACAGCGAGCAGAGGGTGCGCCAGTCCTTTGCCCAGGCGCTGGCGTCGATGTAGCCGGCAGCGCCCCGCGACTCAGGCGGCGTCCTCGTAGCACGGGGCGAGCGAGCGCACTTCCACCGTGCACCACTCGGCCGCGGGGCAGCGCTGGGCCAGCGCGATCGCTTCCTCGCGGGTCTTGCAGTCGACGAGGAAGAAGCCGCCGACCATTTCCTTGGCTTCGGAGAACGGACCGTCCACCACCTGTGCCCGGCCGTTGCTCACCCGCACGCGGGCGGCGCCGCGATGCGATTGCAGCGACTCGGTGGCGATCAGCAGCCCGCGCTCCTTGAGCTCGCCGGCAAAGCGCAGCATGCGGTCGTAGACGGCGCGGCCCTCGGCCTCGGTGCGGGTGCGCCGCTGCTCGGGCGGCTCGATCATCAGCAGCATGTAGGTCATGTCGACTCCTGGGATGGCGTGAGGCGCGAGCGCCTGGATCAAAGGTTCGCATCCTAGCGGTGACTGCAGAAGCCATTTTGTTGTCTTTGCAGGCGGCTGTCATCGGCGAGTGCATGCGATGCCGCCGCCACTCGGGAAAGCCCGCTGCGGTGCACCCGAGGCGGGTTCCATACTGCCCCCGCGCTGCGGTGCCAAGAGCATGAGCCGGCGCATTCCACACTCGGACGTCATCAACGGAGGCGCACATGCGGCGATGGATGGGATCGGTGTTCAAGTGGGCGGCCGTGGCCGCAGGCTTCGTGGCGCTGACGGCCGCCGCGACCAACTACTCCCTGTGGATCAACGGCCGCACCGGCGGCGGGCAGCTCGGCAACTACGCGGACTTCACCTACTGGGGGCCGTCGACGGTGAATGCCGGCGTGAACAAGAAGTCGGTCAACTGGGACGGCTACAACCACATCTCCGACCAGAACTACCTGGTGCGCAACGCGCTCGACTGCTACTGCACCGGCAGCAACTGGTGCTACATCGCGGCGCACAGCGCGGGCGACCTGATGATCGGCTACACGCTGGCGATGTACGGCGGGTCGGCACGCTACAAGAAGACGCCGTCGCCCAACTCCTCGGGCCAGTGCACCAACTCCGACGGCACCACGCAGACGGGCTGGAACATCAAGTGGGTCGACATCGCGGCCGGCGCGGGCGGCGGCTCCGAACTCTCCGACTACGGCTCGTGGACCACGTCCGAGCCGCTGGTGCAGGACCTGAAGACCACCACCGCGCGAGCGCTGTACGACCACAACAACACCCGTGGCAAGGTGTTCTACATGTTCGCCGGCGCCAAGGGCACGCTGTACTCGGGCATCCTGCCGGGACAGGACGACGAGGCCGTGGCCTACCACTCCAGCGGCGGCGTGGCCGGCAGCTCGGGCGGCGCGTACTGCAACCCGTCCGACTGGTTCTGCAACGACCTCACGCTCGGCACCGCGGCCACCGAAGGCGGGCATGCCAAGTGGACCAACCACACGGTGCAGTTCCGCGACGACAACGAGGCCTACAACCACTACACCAACGGCAACTGGGCCGGCGTGGTGTCCAAGGTGCGGGCGGACATGGAGGCTTACGCACAGTAGCGGGCGCATGGGCGTGATGCGGCAACAGCGGGGCCGCTCAGTCTGGTGGCTGAGCCCGCTTGTCATCGTCGTCGCGTGGGCGCTCTGGCAAGGCATAGATGAGCCGCGGGCGGCCGCGCCGCTCGCGAGCGTCCCGCCGTCTCGGCCGGTCGCTGGCCGTGCGGCCGATGCGACGAGCAGCGGCGCAGCAGCCAGCGCCGCTTCTTTCACGGCCTCCGCGCGCCAGGCTCGGCAGGCACAGCGCGAACTGTGGCAGCAGCGGCTGGCACGGGCGCAAGCAGCGCTTGCCGCCTACCGCGAGTCGACACGCTATCCCTACGAGTCGCAGCCCATCGCGGCTCATCCCGACCAGGTCTATCCCAACCGGCCGATCGACGAGGACCACGCGCTGCGCCGGCCCGACGGCAAGGCGACCGAGGGCGTGCGCCTGCGCACCTCGCAGGAGCGGGTCTTCGTCCAAGGCAGCGAGACGGTGCGCTTCACCGTGGCGGTGGTCGACGAGAACGCGAAGCCGCTGCCGCTGCGCATCGTGCGGGCGTCGGCGCGCGAACTGCCCGCGCCGCAGACCGCAGCCACCCACGCCGACCTGCCGCTGGACTTCAACGACGAGGGACGACTGGGCGACGCGACGGCCGGCGACGGCGTGTTCAGCGTGCAGTTGCAGCCGTCGACGCAAGGGTTTGCCGACCTGTTCGGCCAGATCCGCGTCGAGGTCTTCCTCGAGTTCCGCGGGCAGCAGGGCTACACCTACTTCGACATCCTCTACACGCCCGAGTCGCCCGCCGACTGGCAAGGCGGCGTGCGCGAGGCGCTCGAAGACGGCTCGCTCAACTTCTATCTCAAGGCCAAGGTGCGCGAAGCCGGCCGCTACGTCGTCACCGGGCGCGTGGACGACGCCGACGGCAAGCCGTTCGCCTTGTTGACCTTCAACGAGGAGGTGGCCGCCGGCGCACAGGAGTTCCGGCTGCCGCTGTACGGCAAGCTGGTGCGCGACGGCCAACCGACGTTTCCGCTGCGGCTGCGCGATGTCGACGCCTTCCTGCTGCGCCAGGACGCCTTCCCCGACCGCAGCCTGATGCCGCGCCTGGTCGGCCCCGTGCACACCACGCGCAGCTACCCGCTCGCGAGCTTCTCGCAGGCCGACTGGAGCAGCGAGGAGCGCGACCGCTACCTCGGCGAGCTGACGCGCGACGTCGACCAGGCGAAGACCCGCGTCGACGAACTCGGCCACGGTCCTTGAACACGGCCAGCACTGCATCAAGCGGCCGCCGCGGATCCGGCTTCGCCGGTCCGCCAGCGGCGCCCCCTTGAGGGGGAGCGCCGAAGGCGCTCCGGGGGTGGGCCCTCAGCATTCGACGATGTTGACCGCGAGTCCGCCGCGCGCCGTCTCCTTGTACTTGGTCATCATGTCGGCGCCGGTCTCGCGCATGGTCTTGATGACCTTGTCCAGGCTCACGTGGTGGGTGCCGTCGCCGCGCAGGGCCATGCGCGCGGCGTTGATGGCTTTCACCGAGGCGATCGCGTTGCGCTCGATGCACGGGATCTGCACCAGCCCGCCGACCGGGTCGCAGGTGAGGCCGAGGTGGTGCTCCATGCCGATCTCGGCGGCGTTCTCCGCCTGCTCGGGCGTACCGCCCATCACCGCGCACAACGCGCCCGCGGCCATCGAGCAAGCGACGCCCACCTCGCCCTGGCAGCCCACCTCCGCACCGCTGATGGAGGCGTTCTCCTTGTAGAGGATGCCGATCGCCGCGGCGGTGAGCAGGAAGTCGACGACAGCTGCGTCGGTGGCGCCGGGCACGAAGCGCGTGTAGTAGTGCAGCACCGCGGGCACGATGCCCGCCGCGCCGTTGGTGGGCGCGGTGACGACGCGGCCGCCGGCGGCGTTCTCCTCGTTCACCGCCAGGGCGTAGAGGTTGACCCAGTCCAGCACTTGCAGCGGGTCGCGCAGCGCGGCCTCGGGGTTGCCGCACAGCTGCCGGTACAGGTCGGCCGCGCGTCGCCGCACCTTGAAGCCGCCGGGCAGCACGCCGTCGGTGCGAAGGCCACGCTGGACGCAGGCCTGCATCACGCGCCAGATCTTCAGCAGCCCGGCATCGATCTCTTCGTCGCTGCGCCAGTGGTGCTCGTTGCGGCGCATCAGCTGCGCGATGCTCAGGCCCTCGCGCCGCGTCAGCTCGAGCAGCTCGGCGGCTGTATGGAAGGGCAATGGCAGCACGGTCGTGTCCGGTGCGATCTGCTTCTGGCGCGGGCCATCGCCGGCCACTTCGTCGCTCACCACGAAGCCGCCGCCGACCGAATAGTAGGTGCGCGACAGCAGCTCCTGGCCGGCGGCATCGTGGGCGAGGAAGCGCATCCCGTTGGCATGGAACGGCAGGGTCTCGCGCCGGTGGAAGACCATGTCGGTCGCTTCGTCGAATTCGATGACGTACTGCCCGCCGAGCGACAAGCGCCGCGCCGCGCGGATCGCCTCCAGCAGCGAAGGGATGGCGTCGACGTCCACCGTATCGGGCTCGTGCCCGGCGAGTCCCAGCAGCACCGCCTTGTCGCTGCCGTGCCCTTTGCCAGTGGCGCCGAGTGAGCCGTACAGCAGCGCCTGCACGCGGGCCACGCGAGGCAGCAAGGCATCGTTCTGCAGCCTGGATGCGAACAGCCGCGCCGCGCGCATCGGACCGACGGTGTGCGAGCTGCTGGGCCCGATGCCGATCTTGAAGAGGTCGAAGACGGAGACAGCCATGGATGGATGGTTGGAGCGCGCCGCGAGGCGCAGGTTCGGCGCTCAGGCCGTGAACGGTTCGTGGTCGGCGAGGCGAAAGCGCCTGGTGCGGCGCCAGAAGGCCAGGCTGGACCAGGGCCACAGCGTGGTGATCAGGCCGTCACGGGTCTGGTACCAGCTGACGCAGCCGCCGCGCTGCCACACGGTGCCTTTCATGCGTTCCTGCAGCCGCGCGTTGAAGGCGTCCGCGACTTCCGGGCGCGTGTCGATGGCGGCGAGCTGCGCCCGGTCCATGCGCCGCAGCGCGTCGATCACGTAGCGCAACTGCGACTCGATCATGAACACCATCGAGTTGTGCCCCAGCCCGGTGTTCGGTCCGACGATGAAGAAGAGGTTGGGAAAGCCCGGCACGGTCGTGCCCAGGTAGGCCCTTGCGCCGGCCCGCCAGACCTCGGCGAGATCCGCTCCATGGCGGCCCCGCACGGGGAAGGGCGCCAACGCCTCGGCGGCCTGGAAGCCGGTGGCCAATACCAGCACGTCGAGCGCATGGTGACCGCCGTCGGCCGTGACCACGCCGTCGGGCACGACGCGCGCGATCGGCGACGTGACCAGCCGCGCATTGCGCCGCTGCAGCGCCGGATAGAAGTCGCTGGCGAGCAGGATGCGCTTGCAGCCCATGCGGTAGCGCGGGGTCAGCGCCTCGCGCAAGGCGGGATCGCGCACCTGGTGTCGCAGGTACTTGAGCGCGATCGGCTCCAGCGCCTTCAGCAGGCCGGGCCGCGAGGTGAAGCCGGGGGCGCGCAGCTCGTGGGCTGCGTACACGGCTGCACGCGCAAGCCGGCGCAGTCCGGGCACGTGCTCGTACAGCCATTGCCGTGTCGGCCCCACCGGCCGATCGCGCTTGGGAAGAATCCATGCCGGGGTGCGCTGGAAGAGCACCACCTGCGCCGCCTTGTTCACGAGTTGCGGCACAAGCTGGATCGCGCTGGCGCCGGTGCCCACCACGCCGACGCGCTTGTCGGCCAGGCCGACTTCGGCCTGCCAGCGCGCGGTGTGCATCACCGGCCCCTTGAAATCGGCCAGGCCCTCGAGATCAGGCAGGGCGGGGCGGCTCAGCGCGCCGCTGGCGTTGACGACGACGCGCGCGCTCCATAGCAGCGCAGCCCCGTTGCGCTGCTGCGCCTGCACGCTCCAACGCTGCGTGTGCGCGTCCCATTCGAGCGACACGACGCGCGTGCGCAGG
>DATFAY010000457.1:0-3030 GCA_035254085.1 Piscinibacter sp. | reverse complement strand
CAGGAACACCTGCTGCGCCGGGGCATTCGAGACCGCGAGGTCGAAGCGCGGCTCGGGCGCGGGCGGCGGCTTGGGCGCCTCGGTCTGCAGCGGCGGCAGCAGCGCGCGGTCCACCGCGTCGGGGCGCGGCACGGGCTGCGGTGCCGGGTGGGTGGCGGCCTGCCGCATCTCCTCCCTGATGCGATCGAGCGTGGCGGCGGGGGCCATCGGCGACGGCGGCGCGGGCGGCGTGGCACAGGCGCCGAGCGCGAGCAGCGCGGCCAGGCCGAAGGTGACGGGCAGGGTCTTCATGGGGTGGTCTCCGGTGCCGGGTGCGCAGGGGCGCGGCGGGCCAGCGCCGGCAGCAGCGCCAGCGTCGTCGTGCCTTGCGGGCCCTTGAGCACGGCGCTGTGTTCGGTGAGGCGAACGAGCCGCGCATCGCGCACCTTGCCGCCCAGCAGCACGAGCTCGCCGTTGATGACGGCCGCCGGCGTGCGCCCATGGCCGATCAGGACCGACTGCAGCTGCAGCGCATCGCTCGGCGCCGAGGCCGCATCGGCGGGCGCGGCCAGCGCCGCCTCGGGCGGGCGGGTCGGGTCGGGCAGCACCTCGGCCGCCGCGATCAGCGCCAGCGCCGACAGTGCCGCGATGAAAACGGTTCTCCACATCCTGAAGGTCGGGCTCATCGGGCTCATACGCGCCACCATGTCTTCTCGAGGCTGATCGTGTAGACCGTCACCGTCATCACGCTGGCGGGCCATTGCCGCGCGTCGATGCGCAGCTCGCCCCAGTAGACGCGGCGCGGCATGCGCTCGAGGGCGGCGAGGTAAGCCTGCATGTCGGCGTAGCTGCCGCGCACCGTGATCTCCACGCCGTGCCGGTACAGCCAGGCGTCGCGATCGGCCGAGCCGTCCTTGGCTGCCGGCGCGGAGGCCGCGGCCGCGGGCGCGGCGGCGCCGGCGCGCAGCAGATCGGCGACCGAGGTGACGGGCACGCTGCGCAGGCCGACCAGCTGCAGGCCGCGGTGGCTTTGCAGCAGGCCTTCGAGCAGCCGGCCCATGTCCTGGGGCGGCACCAGCGCGCGCTGCAATTGCGCGAACTCGCCATCGGCACGATCGAGCTGGCGGCGCAGCGCGTCGAGCTGCGTGCGGGTGGCGGCGTCCGGATCGCGCCGGCGCTGCTGCAGCGTGGCCACCTGCGGCTGCAGGGCCGCCAGATCGACCTGCTGCTGGTCGATCTGGCGCTGCAGCGCGGCATGCTGCTTGAGCGCGGGCTCGACGAAAAGGAGCCAGCCCAGCCCCACGATCAGCACCAGCGCGGCGGCCAGCATGAGGGCGCGTTCGCGGCGCTCGCGGGCCAGGTAGGCGGCTTGGGCAAGGCGCCACCAGGCGGTCATGGCCGCGGCTCCTTCACGCTCGTGCCTTCGGCGCCCGACAGCGAGAACTCGACGAACGGGGCGAGCACCGGCGCCGCGTTCGGCGCGGCAGAGCCGGTCGGCGCGATGTCGGCCACCGGCCGCAGCACGTCCAGCGCGCGGAACGATCGGCCCTGCAGCGCCGGCTCCCGGTTCAGGCGGCCGACGTAGGCCGGGATCAGCGACGGGTTCATCGCGCGCCCGCGCAGCGCCATGTCGTGGCGGTCGAGCACGACCCCGGTGAGCCACAGGCCCGTGATCGACTGCCGTGCGATCGCCTCCAGCGCCGCCGCATGGCCCTGCGGCTCGCCCAGCGCGCCGCTGCGCAGCAGCTGCAGGGCGGCCTGGCGCTGCTCCAGCGTCGTGCGTGCGGCGCCCAGTTGCGCGAGCAGGGCCGGGTCGGGTCGCAGCGCATCGACCGCGTGGGCGAGCTGCTGGATGGCGGCTTGCTGCTGCTGCAGCGCGCTGTCGACCTCGCGTGCGGGCGCGGCGAGCCGATCGGCACGCCAGCGCGCCACGCCACCGGCCAGCAGCATGGCGAGCAGCACGGCGGCCACGATGGCCGCGGACGGCCCGGCGGCGAGCCAGTCGCGCTGGATGCGCAGCGAGGCGTCGTAGAGATTGATGTTCTGCATGGGCGCTACTCGCCTTCGCGCAGTGCGCTGCCGATCGCGGCCAGCCACCGCGCCTGCGCCGTCGGTTCGCGCAGGGCGGGACAGCCGGCGATGTCCATCACGCCCGCGAGATCGGCCGCCTCCACGGGCAGGTAGAGGTTGCCGGCCAGGTAGTCCACCAGCGCCGCGGCACCTGCGGGCGCGGCGACGACGACGCGCTGCAGGGCGATCTGGCTGAACTGGCGGTCGAAGTTGTCCAGCGAACGCTGCACCTCCAGGCCGACGCGCTCGAACAGCGCATCGCGGCGCGGTGCATCGTCGTCGTCGGCCAGCGCCAGCGCGTCGGCAGCGATGTCGATGTGGCGCGAGGCGAAGAGCTCGCCGTCGCGCGTGAAGGTGAGCAGGCCGCCGCCCGCGTGGAAGGCGAGCAGCGCGAGTCCCCGCCCGGGCTGCTCGAAGAGCGTGGCCACGTTGCGCTGTGCCGCCTCCGTCACGTCGATGGCTTTCAGCCGCAGCTTGGCGCGCTGGAAGGCCTGCACCCGCGCGGCGACCTTGTCGCGCCGTGCGGCCACCGCAAAGGCCAGCGGCGGTCGTCCCGGCGGCGCGCCGTCGGAGGGCACCTGCAGCACGTCGATCACCGCCTCGTCGGCCGGGAAGTCGAGCGAATCCTTGACCGCCCAGCGCAGGGCGGACTTCAGCTCGTCGGCCTGCACTGCCGGCGTGTTCACCTGCACGAACTGGTAGGCGCCGTGGTCGAGCAAGGTGATGCAGCGATAGCGCTGCAGGCCGTGCGCGCGGCGCAAGCGCGCCAGCGCGTCGGCGTCGCTGCCGCCCTCGCGCGGCATGCTCTCGACCAGCGCCAGGCGCGGTGGGGCGCCGTCGCGGCGCACCACGTGCGCCAGCGCGATCTCGCCGGCCTGCAGCGTGACCGCCATCCAGCCGGGTTCGGTTTGTCGATTGAAGAGCATGGCCACCGTGTCGTGCGTGCAACGCCGCCGCGCCGCCGAAGCGCGGCATGAGGCA
>DATFAY010000456.1:0-3773 GCA_035254085.1 Piscinibacter sp. | reverse complement strand
GCCGCTCCGCGCGGCGCTTGCTGGTTGACGTCACAACACGGCGCTCACAGCGCCTTGACCAATTCGGGCACGGCGGTGAACAGATCGGCCTCGAGGCCGTAGTCGGCCACGCTGAAGATCGGTGCCTCGGGATCCTTGTTGATGGCCACGATCACCTTGCTGTCCTTCATGCCCGCGAGGTGCTGGATCGCGCCCGAGATGCCACAGGCGATGTACAGCTGCGGCGCGACGATCTTGCCGGTCTGGCCGACCTGCCAGTCGTTGGGCGCGTAGCCCGCATCGACCGCCGCGCGGCTCGCGCCGAGCGCGGCGCCGAGCTTGTCGGCCAGCGGGGTGAGCACTTCATTGAACTTGTCCGAAGAGCCCAGCGCGCGCCCGCCCGAGACGATGATCTTGGCGGCGGTCAGTTCGGGCCGGTCGTTCTTGGCGATTTCCGCGCCGACGAAGCTCGACTTGCCGGCATCGGCCACGGCCGCGATCTTCTCGACCGCCGCGCTGCCGCCGCTCGACGCCGCGGCGTCGAAGCCGGTCGTGCGCACGGTGAGGACCTTCACCTTGTCGCTGCTTTGCACGGTCGCGATCGCGTTGCCGGCGTAGATCGGACGCTCGAAAGTGTCGGCGCCGACGACCTTGATGATGTCGGACACCTGCGCCACGTCGAGCAGCGCCGCCACGCGCGGAGCAACGTTCTTGCCGTGCGCGGTGGCCGGAAAGACGAGGTGGCTGTAGCTGCCGGCGAGCGCGACGACCTGCGCCGCGACGTTCTCCGCGAGCTGCTCGGCCAGCTGCGGCGCATCGGCCAGCAGCACCTTCGCGACACCCGCGATCTTGCTGGCCGCATCGGCGGCACCTTGGGCGTTGTGCCCGGGCACCAGCACGTGCACCTCGCCGCCCGCCTGCTGCGCGGCGGTGATGGTGTTGAGCGTCGCACCCTTGAGGGCGCCGTGGTCGTGTTCGGCAATGACGAGTGCGGTCATGATCAGATCACCTTCGCGTCGTTCTTGAGTTTGGAAACCAGGGTGGCGACGTCGGGCACCTTGATGCCGGCGCTGCGCTTGGGCGGCTCGCTGACCTTCAAGGTCTTGATGCGCGGCGCGACGTCCACGCCGAGGTCGGCCGGCTTGAGCGTCTCCAGCGGCTTCTTCTTCGCCTTCATGATGTTGGGCAGCGTGACGTAGCGCGGCTCGTTCAGGCGCAGGTCGCTCGTCACGACCGCGGGCAGCTTGACCTTGATCGTCTCCAGGCCGCCGTCGATCTCGCGCGTGACGCTGGCGGAGTCGCCGGACACCTCGATCTTCGAGGCGAAGGTCGCCTGCGGCATGTCAGCCAGCGCGGCCAGCATCTGGCCGGTCTGGTTGCAGTCGTCGTCGATGGCCTGCTTGCCGACGATGACCAGGCCCGGCTGCTCCTTGTCGACCAGAGCCTTCAGCAGCTTGGCCACCGCCAGCGGCTGCAGTTCCTCTGTCGTCTCGACGAGGATGGCGCGGTCGGCGCCGATGGCCATTGCGGTGCGCAGCGTCTCCTGGCATTGCGCCACGCCGCACGACACCGCCACGACCTCGGTCGCCACGCCCTTTTCCTTCAGGCGCACCGCCTCTTCCACGGCAATCTCGTCGAAGGGGTTCATGCTCATCTTGACGTTGGCGATGTCCACGCCCGTGCCATCGGACTTCACGCGGACCTTCACGTTGAAGTCGACGACGCGCTTGACTGCTACCAGCACCTTCATTCGAAGTTCTCCTGGGAATTGACGTTTACGTAAATCGAAATTCTAGTGGGCGGGGTCGACCCGGCCTGTCCGTTCGACGACACCGGGCGCAAAATCGAACGATCGTACTATTTTAGCCTCAGGCCCGGCCGCTAGACTGGGCGCCCAATGGAATCAGCTCTCCATTTCCGTTCGCCAGAGCGGCCGCCGGCAGCCGCCGGTGCCTGCGTGGGCGTGTTCGACTCGGGCGTGGGCGGCCTGTCGGTCCTGCGCGCTTTGCGCCATCGCCTGCCCGACGCGCCCTTGCTCTACGTGGCCGATTCCGCCCACGCCCCGTATGGCGAGCGCAGCGAAGCCCACGTGATCGAGCGCTCGCGGCGCATCGTTCGGCATCTCGTGGATGCAGGCGCCGTCGGCGTGGTGATCGCCTGCAACACCGCCACCGCCATCGCCGTTCGCACGCTGCGCGACGAGTGGCCGGCGCTGCCGATCATCGGCGTCGAGCCCGGGCTCAAGCCGGCGGCGGCGATCACGGGCAACGGCCGCGTGGGCGTGATGGCGACGAGCGGCACGCTCGCCAGCGACAAGTTCCGCCAGCTGATGCAAACCCAGCAAGCCGGCGGCGTCACCATCGTGCCGCGGCCCTGCCCGGGCCTGGCGCGCTTGATCGAGCAAGGCGACCTGGAGGCGCCAGCGCTGCGCGCCGCGATCGAGGAACACGCGACGTTCCTGCGAGGCGAGGCGGTGGACACCGTGGTCCTCGGCTGCACGCACTACGCCTTCGTGCGGCATCACATCGAACGGGCCATGGGCCCGGCGGTACGCCTCGTGGACACCGCCGATGCGGTGGCAAGGCACGCGGCCGAGCGGCTGGGGCACCTGGTCGTGGGCGCCGCCCCCGGGTCGGCGCGCCTGGGCACGACCGGTGACGCATCGCGCCTTCGGGTCTTCGCGAAAGCCTGGCTGGGGTTTGCCTGCGTCGTTGAACGAGTCGACGAGTCGGCTCTCTCGTGGCCGACTCGGTGACACCTGGTTGCATTCGCGTCAGCGGTGCGCGATTCGGGGCTGGTACCGTTGCCGTCGAACGCGGGCATGGCTCGCAACGATGCTGCCCGATCCTGGCCCCAGGCGGTATCGGCGGCGGCACGTCCTTGCGAAGAGCCGCTCCGTTGGGCCTGTTGACAGAGCCCGATGCGCCGTGCGAGCTGCATTCGGGACGGAAGCACGGGAGACGGACATATGCGGATCTTGGTCGTGGCAGCGTTGGCGAGCGTTGCCAGCGTTCAGGCAGCCGGCGTCAGCGGTCAAGGCAGTTGGGAGACCACACTGCAGGCGCGCGACATCGATCACGACGGTACGGTCGATGCGTACTACGACACCGACCAGGACATCACGTGGCTGGCGGACGCCAACTTCGCGATGAGTTCGGGCTACGACACAAATTCACCGCCCTACGCTCCGGGCGCCATGGACTGGGCCACGGCGAGCCATTGGGCGCAGACTCTCGACCTTCACGGTGTGGAGGGCTGGCGTTTGCCGACCGCGTTCTTGCCTTCTGGATGCACGCAGACTTCTTTCAGCTGCGCCAACGCACCGAGTGAGATGTCGCGCCTCTTCGAGCATGCCCTCGGTGGCGCGAACAACACCGGCCCGTTCACCGGCATCGGCCTGGACACGATGTATTGGACGGGCACCTTGTTCAGCTACCAAGACTTCGGCGGCCCTCAGCGCACCCTCGGGTTCAGCTTCGTCGATGGCAGCGGCGGCGACACCGATGAACTGAGCCTGCCGCTCTATGCGTGGGCGGTGCACGATGGCGACATCGCGGCGGCCGTTCCGGAGCCCCAGACCTATGCGCTCCTGCTTGCAGGTATCGGGCTGGTCGTCGCAGCCACTCGGCGCAAGCGCCGTTGAATCCCGCTGGTGCCCCGGACCGGAATCGAACCGGTACGCCGCCTCACGGCAAGCGGCGGATTTTAAGTCCGCTGCGTCTACCAATTTCGCCACCAGGGCCCGCGGGCAGTGTATGCGTGATGCGTTCGCCCGCTCAGAGGAACAGCACCCG
>DATFAY010000455.1:0-7898 GCA_035254085.1 Piscinibacter sp. | reverse complement strand
AGCGCCCGTGAGGCGGCGTCGCGCGCCAGCAGGCGCGGGCCCGGCACCGGCGTGAACGGCACGGCGCACAACAGCTTGGGGTAGTAGCGCAGCCCGTGGCGCTGGTAGGCGTCGGCCCACGCCCAGTCGAACACATACTCGCCGTAGGAATGGTCCTTGAGGTACAGCGGGCACGCGGCCCACAGTTCACCCGCGCGCTCGACGATCAGGAACTGCGGCAGCCAGCCCGTGTCGGCGCTCGCGCTGCCCGACGCATGCAGCGCTGCCAGGTATTCGTGCCGCATGAAGGGCGTCGGGTCGGGATGGCGCTCGAGCAGGGCGTTCCAGCGCGTCGGCTCGATGGCGGCAGGGTCGTCGATGACCCGAATGACATAATCGTTCGAGCTTGTCGCCTCTCGCATCGCGCGATGTTAGGCCCTCGACGTTCCCCCTTGAATTTCCCCGCTTAAACTACTGCGCCAGAGGAGCCCCCGATGAAACAGATCACCGCCATCGTCAAGCCGTTCAAGCTCGAAGAGGTCCGCGAAGCGCTGGCCGAGGTCGGGGTCACGGGCCTCACCGTCACCGAGGTCAAGGGCTTCGGCCGCCAGAAGGGCCACACCGAGCTCTACCGCGGCGCCGAGTACGTCGTCGACTTCCTGCCGAAGGTCAAGGTCGAGGTCGTCGTGAAAGACGGCGACACCGACCGCTGCGTCGACGCCATCGTCAAGGCGGCCAAGACCGGCAAGATCGGCGACGGCAAGATCTTCGTCACCGCGGTCGAGCAGGTGGTGCGCATCCGCACCGGCGAGACCGACGAAGACGCCGTATAGGCGCGTGGCCGCCCGGCCTCAGATTCGTCGGTAGTCGTCGGGCGCGGTGGCCTGGCCGGCCAGGCCGCCGAGGCGCTGCAGCAGCCGCTGCGCATCGGCATCGACCTCGAGCAGGGCGCGCTGGGACTCGGAGACGAAGCCCTGCCGCTCGGTCTGCGCGAAGAACCCGACCAGCGCGTCGTAGTAGCCCGCGACATTGAGCAGGCCGACCGGCTTGTCGTGATAGCCCAGCTGGCGCCAGGTCCAGACCTCGAACAGTTCCTCGAAGGTGCCGATGCCGCCAGGCAGCGCGAGGAAGGCATCCGAGCGCTCGGCCATCAATTGCTTGCGCTGGTGCATGGTCTCGACGACGTGCAATTCATCGAGGCCGGCGTGACCGAGCTCGCGCTCCATGAGCGAGGTCGGGATGACGCCGACCACGCGGGCGCCGGCCGCCAGCGCGGCGTCCGCCACCCGGCCCATGAGCCCGGCGCGGCCGCCTCCGTAGACCAGCTGCCAGCCCATGCGGCCGATGAGCCGGCCGACCTCGTCGGCCGCCTGCTGGTAGGCAGGGTCACCGCCCAGGCGCGAGCCGCAATAGACGCACACGGAGAGCGAATTCGCCTTCATGTGCCCGTCGAGACCCGGTTCCACAGCGCGGCGATCCAGACCGCTCCGCACAGCACCAGCGACAGGAACACCGCCGCGCTGGCGAGGTCCTTGGCGCGCTTGGACAGGTCGTGCAGTTCGAAGGAAACGCGGTCGATGGCCGCCTCGATGCCCGAATTGAGCAACTCGACGATCAGCACCAGGGTCACCGAGCCGGCCAGGAGCGCGGTCTCGACCCAGGTGCGCCCGACCAGGAAGGCGGCGGGCAGCAGAACGGCGGCAAACCACACTTCCTGGCGGAAGGCGTTCTCGCCGAGGTAGGCGGTCTTGAGGCCGGCCCACGAATAGCCGGTGGCGCGAACGACGCGGGCGAAGCCGGTGCGCCCCTTGAAGGGATTGGTCGTCATCGACCGTGATTGTGCCGCGCCCGCGCGGCGGCGCTCGCTCAGCGGGTCGGGCGCCGCGTGACGAGCCGCGTGCCGCACAGCACGTCGTGCAGGAATTGCCTCGACGGGTGCATTCGAGAAATGGCTGCGTAGACCGCGATGCCCGCCAGGAGCACGCCGATGATGGCGCCGCCATGGATGCCGGAGGCAGACGCGACCGCCAGCGCCGGCAGGAACCACAGCCAGGCGAGCAGGTAGCGCGCCAGCGCGCGCCACGCG
Organism: Piscinibacter sp.; assembly: GCA_035254085.1. Classification (GTDB taxonomy): domain Bacteria; phylum Pseudomonadota; class Gammaproteobacteria; order Burkholderiales; family Burkholderiaceae_C; genus Albitalea. The sequence goes on along the minus strand of DATFAY010000455.1, from coordinate 5,833 downwards.
CCGACGGGCTGCCCGCGGCTGTCCACCAATTGGATGTGCCAGGTCTTCATCGCGACGGTCTGCCCGCCGTGCGACCAGAACCAGACGAAGTACAGCCCGAGCACGATGAAGAGCACCGCCATCAGGCCGCTGCGGCCGACGCTTTCGCTGCGCTGCTGCGTGAGGCCGGCATAGACGAGCCCGGTGACCATCACCACGCCGAACAGCAGCACACCCTCGTAGAGAAAGCAGGCGAGGCGACGGCGTAGGCTGGGGGCGGTGAGGTCGGTCGTCGTCTGAGGCCCGGCGGCGGCGCTCATGGCCGGCGCGGCTCGGGGGCGGAGGCCGCCGCAGCCGAGCGCGTCGCGGCGGCCTGCGGTCCACGACGCGGCAGCAGGGTGCGCTTGTCGACGAACTCCGGCGTGGCTGCGATCTTGGGCAGGCCGGTCTGTTCGTGCGAGGGCGGCGTGGCGCGCCGGGAGATCAGCGAGGTGGTCGCTCCGGGCTGGGCCTGCACGACGGTCGGCCCGACCGTCTTGGGCGCCGCGCCGAAGCTCGGGTTGGGCACGATGTTCGACTTGAGCTGCGGCCGCTCGTTGTTGTGCGAGTTGCCGTTGGCTTTCGCGCCGCGAGGTGCAGGCGGGGGCGGCACGGCCCGTGCCTGCAACTGGCGCTTCTGCTCGGCGGACAGGGCCTGGTAGGCCTCCCAGTCGGCCTTGCGGTTCTTGGTGCCGGCCTGGTTGGCCTGCTGGAAGCCCAGCCTGGCCTGGCCGCGCTGCTGCGGCGACAGGCGAGCCCATTCCGTCATGCGGGTCTGCACCCGCTCGCGCTCGGCCGGCGGCATGCCGGGCATGCGGCCGGCAATCTGCAGCCACTTCTGCTTGCGGTCGGCGTCGATGCTGGACCAGTCACGCTCGAGCGGGGCGAGCGCACTTCGCTGCGCCGGCGTGAGCTGCGACCAATGCGGGCCGGCTTCGGCGCTCACCGTGCGTGCCGGCTCGGCCCACGACGGCAGCGTCGCCGTCGCCATGGCAAGGCCCAGCGCGGCCGCGGCGGCCGCGCTCATCAGAGCGACAGGGGAGAGCAGGCCGCGGCGCCGCATGGCGTACGGCGTCAATCGCGGGGGGTCTTGAGGAATTCGACGAAGCCCGGATCGCTGTAGGCGGCCGGGGGGGCATCGTCGGCCAGCAGGGCAGCGTCGATCTCGGCAGCAGCCCGGATCTGGGCCTTCGTATGCGCGTGGTCGATCAGGATGAAGCCACCAACGAGGGCCAGCACCGGCAGCGCGGACGCGAGCTTGAGCCACCAGTCGCCGCGCGAGCCGCCTTGCACCAGGGCGGCGGCCGCACCGCTGCCCTGCGCATGGGCGGCGACGGCGGCTTCGGCGCGCCGTGCCAGGCGTGCCCGCTGCAGGGCGAGTTCGCGGGCGCTCTTCAGGCGCTCGTTCACATCGTGCGGCAGTTCACGGGAGGCGTCGTTCAGTCGGGCTGCCACACGCATGCCGAAGCGCGCCTCGAGGGCGTCGGCGGCTGCGCTGGTGAGGATCATGTTCTGGTTCTTCATAGCTCTATTCCCTTGCCTTTGAGCGCCTTGGCCAAGGCGTGCACCGCCCGAGAGCAGTGAGTCTTGACGCTCCCCTCGGAGCAGCCCATGGCGGCGGCTGTCTCGGCAACATCGAGTTCTTCCCAGTAACGCAGCAAGAACGCCTCTCGTTGACGGGCCGGCAACTGCTCGATCTGCGATTCGATGGCTGCCAGGATCTGCGTGCGCGACACCGAGTCGGCAGCGCTCTCCGAGGCGGTAGAGCCGTCTTGCGCCTCCAAAGTTTCCAGGATGTCGAAGTCGCCGTCCTCCCCGGCCGACTCGTAATCCGAGAAGTTCTTCATGATTGCGCCGCGGACCTTCTGCCGCCGGAACCAGTCCATGGTCGCGTTCGACAGGATGCGCTGGAACACGAGCGGCAGTTCGGCGGCCGGCCGGTCGGCATATTTCTCGGCGAGCCGGATCATCGCGTCCTGGACGATGTCCAGCGCGGCCTCGTCGTCGCGAACGGCATAGAGGGCGCGCTTGAAGGCTCGCTTCTCGACGCTCTTGAGGAAGTCTGAGAGTTCTTTTTCGGATGCCAAGGCGGAAGTGCCTGCGCACGGGCGGGCAAAAAGGCGGGCGCGATTATCTCATCGCCCCGATTTGGGCCATTCGCCCGAGCGCCGATGCGAAAAGCGATGCCATAATGCTGCTTCGCACAACGCAGTTTTGGTCACAGGCTGTCGCCCGACCCCGGGCGCCAATTTTTGATCGCGCAGGTACCACACCCGCTTCACGAGAGCGAGGAAAGGTGCACCGATGGTTTTTCGTCAGAGATCAACCCAAAGGTTCAACATGGACATGTCTGCCGCGGAAGTCAAGCGTGCCGCTTCGGCACAACCGCACCCCTCCCAATCCCCCGAGCCGAACGGCTCCGAAATCCTCGTCCGCTGTCTTCAGGCCGAAGGCGTGAAGTACCTCTGGGGCTACCCCGGCGGCGCGGTCCTCTACATCTACGACGCGCTGTACAAGCAAGACAGCATCGAGCACGTGCTGGTGCGCCACGAGCAGGCCGCGGTGCACGCGGCCGACGGCTATGCGCGCGCCACCGGCGACGTCGGCGTGGCGCTGGTCACCTCCGGGCCGGGCGTCACCAACGCGGTCACCGGCATCGCCACCGCGTACATGGACTCGATCCCGATGGTCATCATCACCGGGCAGGTGCCGACGCCGGCGATCGGCCTGGACGCTTTCCAGGAGTGCGACACCGTCGGCATCACCCGGCCGATCGTCAAGCACAACTTCCTGGTGAAGGACGTGCGCGACCTGGCGATGACCATCAAGAAGGCCTTCCACATCGCGCGCACCGGACGCCCGGGCCCGGTGGTGGTCGACATTCCCAAGGACGTGTCGCTCAAGACCGCGCCGTTCCACTACCCGGCCACCGTCGAGATGCGCTCGTACAACCCGGTGCGCAAGGGCCACGGCGGCCAGATCCGCAAGGCGGTGCAGCTGTTGCTGGCCGCCAAGCGCCCCTACATCTACACCGGCGGCGGCGTGATCCTGGGCAACGCGTCGGCGGAGCTGCGCGAGCTGATCAACCTGCTGGGCTTTCCCTGCACCAACACCTTGATGGGCCTCGGGGCGGTGTCGGGCAACGATCCCAAGTTCCTCGGCATGCTGGGCATGCACGGCACCTACGAAGCGAACATGACGATGCAGAACTGCGACGTCCTGCTGGCAGTGGGTGCGCGATTCGACGACCGGGTGATCGGCAACCCGAAGCACTTCTCCTCGGTGGAGCGCAAGATCATCCACATCGACATCGACCCGTCGTCGATCTCCAAGCGCGTCAAGGTCGACATCCCCATCGTCGGCGACGTGAAGGACGTGCTGCAGGAGCTGATCGCCCAGATCAAGGAGGCGCAGGCCAAGCCCGACGTGCAGGTGCTGTCGCAATGGTGGGGGCAGATCAACGAGTGGCGCAAGCGCGAGTGCCTGCGCTACAAGAGCAGCACCGAGGTCATCAAGCCGCAGTTCGTGATCGAGAAGCTGTGGGAGCTGACCAAGAACCGCGACACCTACATCACCTCCGATGTCGGCCAGCACCAGATGTGGGCGGCGCAGTTCTATCCGTTCAACGAGCCGCGCCGCTGGATCAACTCCGGCGGCCTGGGCACGATGGGCGTGGGCCTGCCCTACGCGATGGGCATCAAGCTCGCCAAGCCGGACAGCGACGTCTTCTGCGTCACCGGCGAGGGCTCCATCCAAATGTGCATCCAGGAGCTCTCCACCTGCCTGCAGTACAAGACGCCGGTGAAGATCGTGTCGCTGAACAACCGCTACCTCGGCATGGTGCGGCAGTGGCAGGAGCTCGACTACGGCGGCCGCTACTCCCACAGCTACATGGACGCGCTGCCCGACTTCGTGAAGCTCGCCGAGGCCTATGGCCACGTGGGCCTGCTGGTCGAGAAGCCGGGCGACGTGGAAGGCGCCCTGCGCGAGGCGATCAAGCTCAAGGACCGTACCGTGTTCCTCGACGTCCGCACCGACCCGACCGAGAACGTCTGGCCGATGGTGCAGGCGGGCAAGGGCATCTCGGAGATGCTGCTCGGATCCGAGGATCTGTGAGGCGCTGAACGACGGCAAGGGGCGAGGCGTTACCGCGCCCGCCCAGGCGCCGTCGGGACGTGCGGATCGGTCTTCGGAAGATTTGCTCAATCACTTCATCACACAGCGTGGCCAAGGGCCGGACGGTTACCGCCGCCGGTCTGAAGAGCGCGCCCTCAAGCCATGAAACACATCATTGCCCTGCTGCTCGAGAACGAGCCTGGCGCCCTGTCGCGCGTGGTCGCCCTGTTCTCCGCACGCGGCTACAACATCGAAAGCCTCACGGTCGCACCGACCGAGGATGCCTCGCTGTCGCGCATGACCATCGTCACCACCGGCTCCGACGAGGTGATCGAGCAGATCACCAAGCACCTGAACCGGCTGATCGAGGTCGTCAAGGTGGTCGACCTGACCGAAGGCTCGTACACCGAGCGCGAACTCATGCTGATCAAGGTCCGCGCCGTCGGCAAGGAGCGCGAGGAGATGAAGCGCATGGCCGACATCTTCCGCGGCCGCATCATCGACGTGACCGAGAAGAGCTACACCATTGAATTGACCGGCGACGCGGGCAAGCTCGATGCCTTTCTCGAGGCCATCGACCGCGCCGCCATCCTGGAAACCGTGCGCACCGGCACCAGCGGGATCGGTCGCGGCGAGCGCATCTTGCGCGTTTGATCAACTGGCCCGCGTTTAGACACAGAGAGAGATGAAGGAGAAAGCAATGAAGGTTTATTACGACAAGGATGCGGACCTGAGCCTCATCAAGGGCAAGACCGTCGCGATCATCGGCTACGGCTCGCAAGGCCATGCGCACGCACAGAACCTGAACGACAGCGGCGTGAAGGTCGTCGTGGGCCTGCGCCGTGGCGGCGCCTCGTGGCCCAAGGTCGAGAAGGCCGGCTTGCGGGTGGCTGAAGTGGCCGAGGCCGTGAAGAGCGCCGACGTGGTCATGATCCTGCTGCCGGACGAGCAGATCGCCGCCGTCTACAAGAACGACGTCGAGCCGAACATCAAGCAGGGCGCGTCGCTCGCGTTCGCGCACGGCTTCAACGTGCACTACGGCCAGGTCATGCCGCGCGAGGACCTCGACGTCTGGATGGTCGCGCCCAAGGCCCCGGGCCACACCGTGCGCAACACCTACACCCAGGGCGGCGGCGTGCCGCACCTGATCGCGGTGCACGCCGACAAGAGCGGCAAGGCGCGCGACCTGGCGTTGTCGTACGCGGCGGCCAACGGCGGCGGCAAGGCGGGCATCATCGAGACCAATTTCCGCGAGGAGACCGAGACCGATCTCTTCGGCGAGCAGGCCGTGCTGTGCGGCGGCACCGTCGAGCTCATCAAGGCGGGCTTCGAGACGCTGGTCGAAGCCGGCTACGCGCCCGAGATGGCGTACTTCGAGTGCCTGCACGAGCTCAAGCTCATCGTGGACCTGATCTACGAAGGCGGCATCGCGAACATGAACTACTCGATCTCGAACAACGCGGAATACGGCGAGTACGTCAGCGGCCCGCGCGTGGTCACCAGCGAGACCAAGCAGGTGATGAAGCAGATCCTGCAGGACATCCAGACCGGCGAATACGCCAAGAGCTTCATCCTGGAGAACCGCGCCGGCGCGCCGACTCTGCTCTCGCGCCGTCGCCTCACTGCGGAGCACCCGATCGAGCAGGTCGGCGAGAAGCTGCGCGCAATGATGCCGTGGATCAAGGCCAACAAGCTGGTC
>DATFAY010000454.1:0-2855 GCA_035254085.1 Piscinibacter sp. | reverse complement strand
GCGTAATGCGCCTCGAAGCGCGCGAGCACCTCGTCGGCACGCACCCGCTCGGCCAGCACGGGCTCGTCGAGCAGGCAGCGCGCGAGCAGCTTGAGCATGAGCTCGCGGGTGCCGGCGCCGATCAGCAGCGTGATCTGCGCGACCGGCCGCGCTGCGATGCCGTGGTCGCGCAAGGCGCGGTTCGCCGCCTCGGCGATTTCGCCGGCAGTGTCGACCAGCGTCCCGTCGAGGTCGAAGCTCACCAGGTCGCAGGCCATGGCCTCCACGCCGCTCATGCGTCGACGCCCAGCGGCAGGCGCGCCTGGCTGCAGTGCGCCTGCACCAGCTGCGCCAGCGCCTCGGCGGTGAGGCCGAAATGCATGGCCAGCTGCGCCGCGGGCGCCGATTCGCCGAAGGAGTCGATGCCCAGCGCGGCGCGGCAGCCGTACTGGCCCCACCAGCGCGTCACGCCCGCCTCGACCCCGAAACGCGGCAGGCCGCGGCCGAGCACGCTCTCGCGCCAGCGCACATCCTGGCGGTCGAACACGGTCGACGAGGGCAGCGAGACCACGCGCACCGGCAGTCCGCGCTCATCGAGCAGGCGCTGCGCGTCCATGGCGAGCGCCACTTCGGAGCCGGTCGCCAGCAGGACGGCCACCGGCTCGTCGCGGTCGCTCAGCACGTAGCCGCCGCGGCGGATCGCCAGCACCTGGTCCGGATGGCGCTCCTGCGCCGGCAGGTTCTGGCGCGACAGCAGCAGCGCGGCCGGGCCGTCGCGGCGGGCCAGGGATGCGGTCCAGGCCACCGCCGTCTCGGCCGCATCGCAGGGCCGCCACACGTCGAGGCCGGGAATCAGCCGCAGGCTCGCGGCATGTTCCACCGGCTGGTGCGTCGGGCCGTCCTCGCCCAGGCCGATCGAGTCGTGCGTGAAGACGTGGATCACGCGCTGCTTCATCAGCGCCGCCATGCGGATCGCGTTGCGGCTGTAGTCGCTGAAGGTGAGGAAGGTGCCGCCGTACGGGATGAAGCCGCCGTGCAGCGCGAGGCCGTTCATGATGGCCGCCATGCCGAACTCGCGCACGCCGTAGTTCACGTGCCGCCCTCCCTTGGCACCGCCGCGCACGGCGCCGCAGCCGGGGAAATCGGTGAGATTCGATCCGGTCAGGTCGGCACTGCCGCCCAGCAGCTCCGGAAGCCTGGGCGCCAGCATGGCGAGCACCTTCTGCGACGCCTTGCGCGTGGCCACGCTCTCGCGCGACTGGCCGAACTCGGCCATCGCCGTGAGCATGGTCTCCTCGAAGTCGGCCGGCAGCTCGCCGGCCATGCGGCGCTCGAACTCGCGAGCGAGCGCCGGGTGCGCGGCGCGGTAGGCCTGCAGGCGGTCCTGCCACTCGCGCTCGCGGCTCGCGCCCAGTTCACGCGCGCTCCAGCGGCGGCGCAGCGCCTCGGGAATGTCGAAGGGCGCGTGCGGCCACGCGAGGGCGGCGCGGGTGGCGTCGATCTCCGGCCCGCCCAGCGGCTCGCCATGGGCGCGTGCGCTGCCCTCGCGCGCCGGCGAACCCTTGCCGATGGTCGTGCGGCACACGATCAGCGTCGGCCGTTCGCCCGGCTGGCGCGCCCGCGCGATCGCCTGGCCGACCTGCACCACGTCGTGGCCGTCGACCGGGCCGATCACGTTCCAGCTGTAGGCGCGAAAGCGCGCGGGCGTGTCGTCGGCGAACCAGCCCTGCACCGCGCCGTCGATGGAGATGCCGTTGTCGTCGTACAGCGCAATCAGCTTGCCCAGCTTCCACACGCCGGCGAGCGCGCAGGCTTCGTGGCTCACGCCCTCCATCAGGCAGCCGTCGCCGAGGAACACGTAGGTGCGGTGGTCCACGATCTCGTGGCCGGGGCGGTTGAACTCGTCGGCGAGCAGCTTCTCGGCCAGCGCGAAGCCGACCGCGTTGGTGATGCCCTGCCCCAGCGGCCCGGTGGTCGTCTCCACGCCGGGAGTGACGCCGACTTCGGGATGCCCCGGCGTCTTGCTGTGCAGCTGGCGAAACCGCTTGAGCTCGTCGATGCCCAGGTCATAGCCGGTCAGGTGCAGCAATGCGTACAGCAGCATCGACGCGTGGCCACTGGACAGCACGAAGCGGTCGCGATCGGCCCAGTGCGGGTTGGCCGGGTTGTGCCGCAGGTGGCCGTGCCACAGCGCGACGGCCATCTCCGCCATGCCCATCGGGGCGCCCGGGTGGCCCGAGTTGGCCTGCTGGACGGCGTCCATGGCCAGCGCGCGCAGCGCGTTCGCGAGTTCGTTGCGCTGGCCGTTGTCGGCGCGGATCACGCGGTCGTTCGAGATGCTGCTCATGTCGTGCTCCTGTCGGGGATCAGAGGGCGCCCAATGCGCGCTGGCGGCGTTCCATCAGGCGCCAGATGAAGGGCGTGAAGATGAGCTGCATCGCGAGCTCCATCTTTCCGCCCGGCACGACGATGGTGTTGGCGCGCGACATGTACGAGTCGTGCAGCATCGTCAGCAGGTACTGGAAGTCGATGCCCTTGGGGTTGGCGAAGCGGATCACCACGAGGCTCTCGTCGGGCGAGGGGATGTCGCGCGCGACGAAGGGGTTGGAGGTGTCCACCATCGGCACGCGCTGGAAATTGACGTGGGTGTGCGTGAACTGCGGGCAGATGTAGTTCACGTAGTCGGGCATGCGCCGCAGGATGGTGTCGGTCACCGCCTCGGTCGAGTAGCCGCGCTGCTTCTTGTCGCGCCACAGCTTCTGGATCCACTCCAGGTTGATCACCGGCACCACGCCGATCAACAGATCCGGATGGCGCGCGATGTTGACCTCGGGCGTCACCACCGCGCCGTGCAGGCCCTCGTAGAACAGCAGGTC
>DATFAY010000453.1:0-2967 GCA_035254085.1 Piscinibacter sp. | reverse complement strand
GGCCGCCAGCCAGTGGCGCAGCCGCTGCGCCGGCGTGAGCGCGCTGTGCAGCGAGACGATGCGCCGCCCGGCAAAGCGCTCGGCAAACCGCGCCTCCAGCTGCGGCGTGAGGTTGATCTCGGGCACCAGCACCAGGGCCTGCCGACCCGCATCCAGCGCCTGCTGCGCCGCGCGCAGGTAGATCTCGGTCTTGCCGCTGCCGGTGGTCCCGTGCAGCAACACGGTGGCCGGCGGGGCCTCGCCGCTCAGCGCCTGCCAGCGCTCCATCGCCTGGGCCTGCTCCGCGCTCAGGGCCGGCAGCAGCGAAGACGCTGGCGCGACGGCCTCCAGTGCCCATTTCTTGTGCAGCTTGGCGATGCGGTTGGCGAGTTGCGCATCATCAAGCTTGTGCAACTCGGGCGGCAGCACGGACAACGCCAGCTCACCCACGCCGCGCTGGTAGTAGCCCGCGGCAAATTCGACCAGCTGGCACCAGGCCGCGTTCAGTGGCGGCAACGCGTCGAAGGCCGAGATGACGGCTTTGAGCTCGTCTCCGCCGCTCTCTTCGGGTGTGCCGGGCCAGACGATGCCGGTGAGCTCGCGCCGACCCAGGGGCACGCGCACCAAGCTGCCGGGTGCGAGTGGCCGCTCGCTGAGATAGTCCAGCGGCGACGCCAAGCCCGTGTGCTGGGGCGTCTCGACCGCAACGCGCAAGCGACTTGTCACGATGGGCAGTCGGCGCAAAGCTTACGCGCAAAAACTACAACCGTCATGAAGGAACGGCCGTAAGTCCTTGATTCGCCTTGGCTTTCGGAACTGTCCACGGGTCTTGTGGATAACTTTGTGGGCAAGCTGCCCAAAGTCGCGCTAAATACTTGATTCACCGATGACGAGCCTTCCATGCACGCTTTCGCAGCAAGCCGCTCTACCCAGTGAAATCAAATACTTAGCTCGGATTGGGGGAAACCGCATGTTGCGGCGCAAGAGGCCGCCACGCGCCCGTTCGGGAGCCGGATTTTGGGGATAAGTCAAGGGCCCACGGCCGATTCGCCGAAAAATTTCACGCGAAAGATCGCTTGACCTGCGGCGCCAAGCCGCGATTCAAGCGCGAGCGCGCATGAGCCGAGAGTGCGCATGGACGGCATCGACCAGCACCTGCACGTGGTCCGGCGGCGTGTGCTGGCTGATCCCGTGGCCGAGGTTGAACACATGGCCGGCCGAGTGGCTGTCGGCATCGGTGGGCGCGCCGAAGCTCTCCAGCGCACGCACCACCTCGGCCTCGATCTGGGCCGGCCCGGCAAACAGGACATTCGGGTCGAGGTTGCCCTGCAACGCCACCCGGCGGCCGACGCGCGCGCGCGCCGCGCCCAGGTTCACGGTCCAGTCCAGGCCCAGCACGTCGGGACCGGCCGCGGCCATGTCCTCGAGCCATAGTCCACCGCCCTTGGTGAAGACGATGTGGGGAATGCGCGCGCCCTCGTGCTCCCTCTTCAGCTGCCGCAGGACGCGCTCGGTGTAGGCCAGGCTGAAGCTCTGGAACGCGCCATCGGCGAGCACGCCGCCCCAGCTGTCGAAGATCATGGCCGCCTGGGCACCGGCTTCGATCTGCGCGTTGAGGTATTGCGCCACCGCGTCGGCGTTGATCTCGAGCACGCGGTGCATCAGGTCGGGCCGCGCGTACAGCATCGTCTTGACCAGGCGGTAGTCGTCAGAGCCGGCGCCTTCGACCATGTAGCAGGCCAAAGTCCAGGGGCTGCCCGAGAAGCCGATCAGCGGCACCCGGCCATTCAGCGCCCGGCGGATCGCCGTCACCGCATCGAAGACGTAGCGCAGGCTGGCCATGTCGGGCACGGCGAGCCGGGCCACCGCGGCCTCGTCGCGCACCGGGGTGGCGAAGCGCGGCCCCTCGCCCTGCGCGAAGCTCAGGCCCAGCCCCATCGCGTCGGGCACGGTCAGGATGTCGGAGAACAGGATGGCCGCGTCCAGCGCATAGCGGTCCAGCGGCTGCAGGGTCACCTCGGTGGCGAAGTCGACGTTGGTCGCCAGCCCCATGAAGCTGCCGGCGCGCGCGCGGGTGTCGCGGTACTCGGGCAGGTAGCGCCCCGCCTGGCGCATCAGCCAGACGGGCGTGTACTCGGTGGGCTGGCGCAGGCAGGCGCGCAGGAAGCTGTCGTTCTGGAGCGGAGCAAACATCCGCGGATTATCGCGCCCATAATTCGGGCTCCACTTGAGGTCGCACATGCTCGCCAACGACATCCTGCACACCATCGGCAACACACCGCACATCCGCGTCAACCGCCTGTTCGGCAAGAACCACACGGTCTACATCAAGAGCGAGCGCAGCAACCCTGCCGGCTCGATCAAGGACCGCATCGCCCTGGCGATGGTCGAGGCAGCCGAAGCTTCCGGCGAGCTCAAGCCCGGCGCGACCATCGTCGAGCCGACCTCCGGCAACACTGGCATCGGCCTGGCGATGGTGGCCGCCGTCAAGGGCTACAAGCTGGTCCTGGTGATGCCCGACAGCATGAGCGTCGAGCGCCGCCGGCTGATGCTGGCCTACGGGGCGCGCTTCGAACTCACCCCGCGCGAGAAAGGCATGAACGGCGCGATGGCCCGCGCCGCCGAGATCGTCGCGGCCACCCCTGGAGCCTGGATGCCTCAGCAGTTCGAGAACCCGGCCAACATCGAGGTCCACGTGCGCACCACCGCCGAGGAGATCGCCGCCGATTTCCCGAGCGGCATCGATGCGCTCATCACCGGCGTCGGCACGGGCGGGCACATCACCGGCTGCGCGCAGGCGCTCAAGGCCCTGTGGCCCAAGCTCAAGGTCTACGCGGTCGAGCCGACCGCCTCGCCGGTGATCAGCGGCGGCAAGCCGAGCCCGCACCCGATCCAGGGCATCGGCGCCGGCTTCATCCCGAAGAACCTGCACACCCAGCTGCTCGACGGCGTGATCCAGGTCGAAGCGGAGGCGGCCAAGGAGTTCGC
>DATFAY010000452.1:0-15790 GCA_035254085.1 Piscinibacter sp. | reverse complement strand
CGGCGGCTTCTTCCCGAAGAAGCCCGATTGGCCGGCGCAGTTTCCCTCGGTCGTCATCGCGGTCGACAACCTGGCCGAGTCGATGGCGCGGGTCAACAAGTTGGGCGGCAAGGTCCTGGGCGAGCCGATGGACATCCCCGGAGTCGGGACCTACGTCTCCTTCACGGACACCGAAGGCAACCGCGTGAGCATGCTCCAGCCGCTGCCGCGGTGAAGCAAGCCGGCGAGTGCCATCGCGCCGCGTCGTAGCGAGCGCAGACGGGAGCCGGGACGGGTCGCTGATTGACGGAGCGGCCCGTCGCTCCCAACGACTATCAAGCGAGATGGAGGAGGTCGTCACATGAGACTCAGCGCGAAGAACGTGCTCGCTCTGCTTTCCTGCTTCTTCTGCACGGCGCTGCTCGCGCAGAGTCCTCCGCAGTTCTCGTTGCGCGACGACGCGCAGACCGCTCGGGCCATTCGCGACGTCATTGCGCGCAGCCAGCACATACCCTTCGACAAGAGGTACGCCGACTTGTCGTCAGAGCAAAAGGACGGGCTGCGCTCCTTGTACAAGGACATGGGGCCGGCGGATGAACCACCGTTTCCCCGGGACGGTCTCGCGCCCCTGGTGAGACTGCTGCAGAAAGGCCAGTCGAAGATGCTGGTCACGGGTCCGCTCTACCTGATCGTGGACGTGTCCGCCGAGGGCGAAGCCGAGGCAGTGAAGGCCATCGGCTCGCCAAGCCCCGAAATGACCCAGTTCGCGGCCTCCGTGATGCTGCTCACGAAGTACAAGCCTGCGCTTTGTGCCGGAACGCCGTGCAAGCAGCAATACCCGTTCGCGTTGCAGTTCGACGTCCGCTAGCTCAGCTTGCCGCGCGGGCCGGGCCTCCTTCCCTCGGCTGCGCCAGTCCATCGGCGCGGAACAGGTGCATCGCCTCGGCCGGCAGCGTGAAGGGCACTTCGTCGTCGATGGCAATGTCGTCACGGGCGGTCTTGGCCAGGAGCGGCGCTGCCGCTCCCGGCAAGTCGAGGTACACGTAGCTCGCCTCGCCCAGGCGCTCGACATGGTTGACCCGCGCGCGCTGCGTGCCTTGCCCGATCAGCACGTGCTCCGGCCGCACGCCCAGCGTGATCTCTTCGCCGGGCTCGAGCCCCTGCACCGACAGGCGTGCCTCGCAGGCCAGGTGAGGCGCGGCGGCCAGGACGCGGCCGTGGTGCAGTTCGGTGATGCGCGCATCGATGAAGTTCATCGACGGCGAGCCGATGAAGCCCGCGACGAAGCGGTTCGCCGGGTGGTGGTACAGCTCCAGCGGATGCCCGACCTGCGCCACGCTGGGCATGTCGGAGCGGCCGGCCAGCGGCTGCAGCAAGACGATCTTGTCGGCCAGGGTCATCGCCTCGATCTGATCGTGGGTCACGTACACCATGCTGGCCGAGCCCAGTTCGCGATGCAGCTTGGCGATCTCCACCCGCGTCTGCACGCGCAGCGCGGCATCGAGGTTGGACAGCGGCTCGTCGAAGAGGAATACCTTGGGCTTGCGCACGATGGCGCGCCCGATCGCCACGCGCTGGCGCTGCCCGCCCGAGAGCTCGCGCGGGCGGCGCTGCAGCAGGCCCTCGAGGTGCAGGATGCGCGAGGCCTCGGCCACGCGGCGCTCGATCTCGGCCGCGGCCAGCTTCTGGTGGCGCAGGCCAAAGGCCATGTTCTCGTGCACCGTCATGTGCGGGTACAGCGCGTAGCTCTGGAAAACCATCGCGACGTTGCGCTGCGCGGGCGGCATGTCGTTGACCACCACGCCGTCGATCTCGATCTCGCCGCGGCTGGCGTCCTCGAGCCCGGCGATCAGGCGCAGCAGGGTCGACTTGCCGCAGCCCGACGGGCCGATGAAGACGCAGAACTCGCCGGGATCGATGGTGAGGGTGATGTCGTTGAGGATCTTCACGGCGCCGAACTGCTTGCCGACGCCGCGCAGGTCGATGCGGCTCATGAGCGACTCTCCTGGTGGTGCTTCATCCCTTGACCGCTCCCGCGGACAGGCCCGAGACGATGAGCCGCTGGAAGACGACGACGAGCGCCACCAGCGGCAAGGTGACGATCACCGAGGCGGCCATGATCTTTCCCCATGGCAGCTCGAAGCCGCTGGGCGTGCTGATGAGCGCGATCGCCACCGGTACCGTGCGCTCCTCGGTGGACAAGGTGAAGGTGAGCGCGAACAGGAACTCGTTCCACGCCGCGATGAAGGCGAGCAGCCCGGTGGCCACCACCGCCGGCCACAACAGCGGCATGAAGATGCGGAAGATGAGCGTGAACACGCCGACGCCGTCCATCGCCGCGGCCTCCTCCAATTCCTTGGGCAACTGGCGCATGAAGGTCACCAGCACCCACACCGTGAAGGGCAGCGTGAGCACCAGGTCGGCGATCATCAGTGCGCCGAGCTGGTCATAGAGGTGGAAGAAGCGCACCAGCTCGAACATGCCCGAGAGCACCGCCACCTGCGGAAACATCGACGCCGACAGGATCACGAGCAGCAGCGTGCCGCGCCCGCGGAATTGCACCCGGCCCAGCGCCCACGCGGCCATCAGGCTCAGGCCGAGCGAGATCGAGACCACGCTGCCCGCGACGACCAGCGAGTTGAGCAGGTTGGTCGCGAAGGGCTGGTCGGCGAACACCCCGATGTAGTTCGAGAACGTCGGCTGCCTGGGCAGCAGCTCGGGCGAGAACAGGCCGGTACTGCGCTTGAACGAGCTGGAGATCGCATAGACCAGCGGGAAGACCGAGACGAAGATGAACAGCAGCGAGGCCACGGCATAGCCGGCACGGCCCCACTGCCACGCCGGCTTGCGCGCACGCGCGCGAGAGCCCTGCACGGATGGCCGCACCAGCGCGGCATCGTGGTCGACGGCGCTGCTCATGCGGATGCCTTGTTCACGCCGCGGCGCATCAGCGCCATGCAGGCGATGGTCACCAGCGCGATCATGAAGAACAGCAGGGTCGCGGCCGCCGAGCCGTAGCCGATGAGGCCGAAGTCGATCAGCTGCTCGCGCACGTAGACCGACATGCTCTCGGTGGCGCGGCTGTTGGAGGTCATCACGTAGATCAGGTCGAACACGCGCAACGCGTCCAGCGTGCGAAAGACCATCGCCACCATCACGCCCGGCGCGATGAGCGGCAGGGTGACACGGCGAAAGACCGTCCAGGCGGGCACGCCGTCGACCTTGGCCGCCTCGTAGCAGTCCAGCGGCACCATCTGCAGCGCCGCCAGGATCAAGAGCGCCATGTAGGGCGTGGCCTTCCACACGTCGACCAGCACGATGGTGATGAGCGCCAGCTGCGGATCGGCCGTCCAGGCCAGCGGCGCAGTCAGCAGGCCCAGCGCGAGCAGGTAGTGGTTCACGATGCCGAACTGGTCGTGCAGCATCCAGCTCCACATCTTGGCCGAGACCACCGTCGGGATGGCCCAGGGCACGAGCATCGCCGCGCGCAGCAGCGTGCGAATGCGCGAGGGCCGGTTCAACAGCAGCGCCACGCCCAGGCCAAGCAGGGTTTCGAGCAGCACCGACAGCAACGCGAACACCAGCGTGTTGCCCACCGAGTGCCACCAGTCGCCGCTCCACAGCAGGCCGTCCGGACCGACGTAGTTCGCCAGCCCGACGAAGCGATGCTCGTCGAGCCGGGCGAGCTCCGCATCGGTCAGGCTGAACCAGATCGTGCGACCCAGCGGCCAGCCCGCCACCAGCGCCAGCACAAGCAGCATCGGCGCGGCCATCCACCACGCGAGGCGCACGCGCTGGGCGCCCAGGCTGCCCTTGGAGACGACGGCGTTCACGCGCGGCCCTCGCGAGTGCTCAGCAGGACGTCAGTGCCACTTGCCGGCGTGGCCCAGTCGATCGAGCGATTCCTGCAGCCGGCCCAGCGCCTCGTCCGGCTTCGCCTTGCCCGAGAGCACCTCGTGCGCCGCATTCCAGAACTGGTTGCTGACCTGGTTGTAGCGTGCGCCGGTCACCGTCGTCGGGCGGCCCACTGCGCTGGTGAAGGTGCCATGGAGCTCGCCCATGAAGGGGTTGGCCTTGAGGATCTCCGGGTCCTTGTAGAGCGCGCCGATGGTCGGGTTGAACGAACCGCGCAAGGCGCGATCCTTCTGCACCGCCGCGCTCGTCATGTGCATGACGAGGTCCGCCGCCTCTGCCGGGTGCTTGGAGTACTTGGACACCGCCAGCGACTCGCCGCCCAGCGTCGCCGCGTTGCGCCCGCCGGGGCCGCCCTTGGGCAGCACGGCCACGCCGACCTTGCCGCGGATGACGCTGTCGTCGCCCTGCGCCAGCGACCACGCATAGGGCCAGTTGCGCATGAACACCGCATTGCCAGCCTGGAACACGCCGCGCGCCTCTTCTTCCGCATAGTTGAGCACCGCCGTGGGCGAGATCGTGCCCACCCACGAGGCCGCCATGCCCAGCGCCTTGGCCGCATTGGGATTCCTGATGCTGACCTTGCCGTCGGGCTCGACGATGGAGCCGCCGCCGTAGCTCGCGACCCACTCCAGCGCATCGCAGGTCAGGCCCTCGTAGGCGCGGCCCTGCCACACGTAGCCCCACATCTTGTCGTTGCCGGCGGCGCGTTCGCCGTCCTGGATCTTCTTCGCGGTGGCGCTCAGTTCCTCCCAGGTGGCAGGGACCTTCTGTCCGTATTTCTGCAGCAGGTCCTTGCGGTAGAAGAGCAGCCCTGCATTGGCGAACCAGGGCATCGCGACCAGCCTGCCGTTGTTGGTGTTGTTCGACACGAAGCTCGCGAAGTGCTCCTTCTCGGCGCCCTTGGTGTAGGGCTTGAGGTCGAGCAGGTGGCTGCCCAGCAGGCCCGGCCACACCACGTCGACCTGCAACACGTCGATCTTGTCGGAGCCGGCGGAGAGCAACTGCTGGTACAGCGCAAGCCGCTCGCTCGAATCGTTGGGCGGCGTCACCACCTGGATCTCGTTGCCCGTCTTCTTGGCCCAGGCTTCGGCCGTCGATTTGCAGAACTCCAGTTCCTGGCCGACGGCGGCGCACGAGATCTTGATGGATGCGGCGTGCGCGGCGCCGCCCAGCAGCACCGCGGCCAGCACGCCGGCGCGTGCCACGCTGATCTTGAGGCTGTTCATTCGATGTCTCCGTTGTTCATGCACTTCAGCGGGCGTATCTGAACCGGCGTGCGTGAACCTCGTATTTCGAATGTTTCGGCGTGGGGCCAATCCTGCGCGTCAGCCGACGGCGGCGGGGCTGGCAGACCGGGCCAGCAGGCGCGACAGCCATTGGGCCAAGGCGGCGGGCTCGAATGGCTTGTGCACGAAGGCGAAACGCCGGTCCCATTGCCCGGCGTTGGGCAGCAGTTCCGGCGACAGGCCCGACATCAGGCCCATGGGCAACCGCGGCCAGCGGTCGCGCGCGAGGTGCGCGAAGCGCAGGCCATCCATGCCCGCGCCAAGGCAGATGTCCGACAGCAAGACGTCCACCGCGCCCCCACCCTCCAGCAGGGCCAGCGCCTGTTCGGCCGAGGGCACCGCCGTGACCCGCAGGCCTTCGCGCACCAGCATGTCGGTGAGCGTGGCGCGAAACGCATCGTCGTCGTCCACCAGCAGCAGATGCACGCCTTCGAGCGCCGGCGTCGCCGCAGCGGCGCTTCGCGCGACCGAGGGTGCGACCGGCCCGGGACCTGCCGGAAAGCGCAGCGTCACCGTCGTGCCCTGGCCCGGCTTGCTGGCCAGCGCCACCTCGCCGCCCGACTGCCTGACGAAGCCATAGACGATGGAGAGCCCGAGCCCGCTGCCCTCGCCCGCCGCACGGGTGGTGAAGAAGGGCTCGAACACACGGGCCTGTTGCGCCTCGGGGATGCCATGCCCGCTGTCTTGCACGCGGATCTCGACCGCCTCGGCGCCGAGTGCGCGCGTGGCCACCACGAGCTCTCCGCCGTCGGGCATGGCGGCCGCGCTGTTGAGCACGAGGTTCAGCAGCGCGTTCTCCAGTTGCCCGCGGTCGACGTGAACACGCAGCGGCGCCGACTGCAGGTCGAAGCGAACCGCCACCTGCGGGCCGGCGCTGTACTCGACCAGGTCCTGCATCTCCTCGACCATCTCGTCGATCGGCACCTGCTCGGCCTGCAGGGGCTGGCGCCGCGCAAACGCGAGCAGGCGCCGCGTCAGCCCGGCCGCGCTGGCGGCCGCGCGGTGCACCCGCTTCCATTGCGCGCGCGCCTGCGGGTCGCCGGACAGGCGCTCCTCCAGCAGCGACAGGTTGCCCAGGATGGTGCCGAGGTAGTTGTTGAAGTCGTGCGCCACGCCGCCGGTGAGCTGGCCCAGCACGTCGAGCTTCTGGGCATGCTGCAGCTGTGCTTCGATGGCGCGGCGCTCGGTCACGTCGGCCATCAGGGTGACGGCGCCGCCGCCCGGCATGGCGCGGCTGCGCAGGTCCAGCACCTGGCCGTCGGGCAGGCGCAGCTCGATGTGCTCGAACGCGCCGAGCGCGTCGGCCTGGTCCGCCTGCAAGGGCTGAGCGACGCCGTGGCCGGCGGCGCTCCAGTGGGTGCCGGCGGGCAGGCGTTGCAGGATCTGCTCGCGCGCCAGGCCCTCGGCCGGCTCGATGCCGTGCGGGCCGAGCAGGCGGGAAAGCTGCGGGTTCCACAGGATCAGGCAGTGCGCCGCGTCGAAGACGGCGAGCGCATCGGTCAGACTCCCGTGCACCGCCTCCAGCAGCTCGCGCTGGCTCTTCAGGTCCGCGAGCAGCCTCTGCTTGGCCAGCAGGTTGTCGCGAAAGACCTCGAAGCTGCGCGCCAGCTCGCCCAGCTCGTCGCGCCGCGCGGTGGCCGGCGTGGCCTGGGCCGTGTCGCCCTGCGCGAGGCGCGACATCACGTGCGTGATGTTCTCCACCTGCCCCACCAGTCGCCGCACGTAGCGCGTCGCGCCCAGGCCGATCACGACGCAGACGATTGCCAGCACCAGCATGCCGGTCTCGCCGGAGCGGATGGCGCGCTGGACGCTGTCGTTGCGAGCCGCTGCCGTGCGCCGCAGCTGCGCCACATGCTGCGCGACTTCGTCGCTCAAGCGGTCGGCATTGGAGCGGGTGAGCGCGACCAGGTAGTTCGTGCGACCTTCGTAGTCGAGCAGGTCGCGCCGCAGCGCGAGGATGCTGTCGGGGCCCGCCGCCAGGGCCTCGAGGTCGCGCACGAATCCCGCGGCGTAGCCGGCGAGCGCGTTGCGCCGCCGCGCCGCCAGCAGGAGCGCCTCGACGTCGGCCTGCAGGCGACCCAGCGTGGCGGCCTTGTCGGTGGTCGCCCCGAGCACCATGCTGGACCATAGCTCGGCCACCGCCGGGTCGCTGGCCGCGCCGCGGGCGGCCGCGTGGATGCGCGTGCCCAGGCTGTCCAGCACGACGATCTGATGCTCCAGTCGCGCATCGATCGACTGGCGCAGCCTGGTCAGCACGATCAGGTCGGACAGGTCGCGGTCCACGCCCTCGAGCCTGCGGCTCATCGCCGGCTGCAGCTCTCCCGAAGGCGGCAGCGACAGCGAGCGGCGCCGGATGTCGTCGAGCAGGCCGGCCACAACGGCAGCGTTGGTCTGCAGCGTCTCGGGGGTGCGCGAATCGGCCAGGTGCGGCGCGATCGCCGCCAGTTGCGCGGTGCGTTCGGCCAGCTCGAGCGCACGGGCGATGCCCGGGAGCACCTCGCCTTCGTAGCCGGCGAGCTCCTTCTGCATGCTGCGCATGCCCAGCCAGCCGACCAGTGCCAGCGCGATGGCCGCCCCCAGCAGGATCAGGAACGCCGCGAGCAGGCGCGTGCGCACGCGATCGACGCTGAAGCGATGCAGGATGCGCGGCATGAAGGGACTCGCACCCTTACTGCGCGGGCTCGCGTCGCACTACCGGCGCGGCGAACACATAGCCGAGGCCGCGCTCGGTGCAGATGTACTGCGGGTGCTTGGGATTGGACTCGATCTTGCGGCGCAGGCGCAGGATCAGCACGTCGATCGTGCGATCGAACACCTCGGTTTCCAGGCTGCGCGTGCGCTCCAGCAACTGGTCGCGGGTCCACACGCGCTGCGGCTGGCGCACGAAGGCCTCGAGCAAACGGTATTCGGCCTGGGTCAGCGGGCACGGCGAGCCGTCGAGGTGGACCAGCTCGCGCTCGGCCAGATCGAGGATCCAGTCGCCGAAGCGGATCTGGTCGCTCCCCGCGGCCCGGGGCAGGCGGGGCGCGTTCGACGCCGGCGCGCCCGTTTCCACCGCATAGCGGCGCAACACCGCCCTCACCCTCGCCACCAGCTCTCGCGGGCTGAAGGGCTTGACCAGGAAATCGTCCGCCGCCAGTTCGAGCAGCAGGACTCGGTCGGTTTCGTCGCTTGCGCCGCTGATCATGATGATCGGGATCGCCGAGCGCTGGCGCAGCTCGCGCGCCAGCGTCAGGCCGTCCTCGGACCGCAGCCGCAGGTCGAGCAGGATCAACGAGCAGGCATGCCGGCGCAGCGCCTCGTGCATCTGCGCGCCTGTGCTCGCACCTTCGGCATCGAAGCCGGCCTTGCGCAACAGTTCCTCGAGCGAGGCGACCATGTCGGGCTCGTCGTCCACGACCAGGATGCGCGGTTTGCTTGTCTCCATCGGCGGCAGTTCTCCTGCACTTTGCATGGCGTCGCAGCCGGCACGGATGCGCGCATCTCACTGGATATCAGGCCCGCCGTCCACGCGTATTGCAAATGTTAAGCGGCGTCACGACGAACGTGACAGCGCCGCGGCGCCGGTGGCGTCTCGCACGAGCGCCTGATAAAAAAATATGAAGTATCGCCCACCCGGATAAAATTCCGGGTCGGAGGATAAATCGATGAAGGTGGCCGGCTACGAGTTCGTGCGGGAGGCTCTCGGACTGCAGGTGTTTCCCGTCGAGTGCCCGGCCGTCGTGCGCCCGGTGACCCGGGTGCAGCGCCTGGCAGGCGAGCTGGCGGTGCCGGTCCAGGTCGCGCCTCGCAACGGCGACATTGTGGACCACCTCCTGTTCGCGCTGAAGCATGAAGGCACCAACCTCCAGCTGATCGCGGCCGCCTGCGAACACCTCGCGCCGTGGCGATTGCTCGACGCGCTGCGTGCCACGCCCAGCGGCGGCTACATCCGCAAGCTCTGCTACCTCTGGGAGCACTTCAGCCAGCGAGAGCTCAGCGACCTGCCCGCCGGCCTGGGCGGCGTGGCGGTGCCGCTGTTCGATCCGGCGCTGTACCTGGTGTCCGACTCGCCCCGGCGCGACCGCAAGTGGCGCGTCGACTTCAACGGGCTGGGCAACTGGCGCTTCTGCCCCTCCGTGAGCAAGACGCCGCAGATCGAGGCGCTGCTGGGCGAGCGCATCATGCAGCGCGTCGAGAACTTTCTCGATCGGATGGACCCCGCGCTGCTGGACCGCGCACTCGCCTGGGCCTATCTCGACGAGACGCGCAGTTCCTACGAGATCGAACGCGAGCCGCCCAGCGAAGACAAGGCAGCGGCCTTCGTTTCGCTGCTCAGGCAGGCCCACGACCGCCGCCCGCTGAGCGAGGACTACTTCGTCGAGCTGCAGAACGCGGCGGTCGGCAACCCGCTGCTGCGCGCAAGCGGATTCCGCCACGAGCAGAACCATCTCAAGGGCCCGGCCAAGGGCGCGCCCGGCGTCACCTACGTGCCGCCACCACCGCATCTGCTGGACACCGTGATGGAAGGCCTCATGCAGGCCGCCGACCCGGCGCACCACGACGGCATCGATCCCCTGGTGCGCGCCGCGCTGGTCTCCTTCGGCTTCGTCTTCGCCCACCCGTTCATGGACGGCAACGGCCGCCTGTCGCGGTTCCTCGTGCACTACACGCTGTGCCAGACGGGAGCGCTCGAACGCGGTCACATCCTGCCGGTGTCGGCGGCGATGAAGCGCCACGAGCTGGACTACCTCGGCGCGCTGCAGTCGTTTTCGCGGCCGGCACGCGCGCTCTGGGGCGTGACCTGGATCGACGCGGACCGCTATCTCTTCGAGCCGCGCTTCGATCCGCGCATCTACATCTACTGGGACGCCACCCGCTGCGTCGAGTTCACATTGCGCATGGCCAAGCTCGCGCTGGAGCAGGACCTTGCGCGCGAGGCGCAGTTCCTGGCCGGCTACGACAAGGTCATGAAGGAGGTCGATCGTCGCTTCGACCTGATCGGCTCCACGCTGTCGACGCTGGTGCTGTCGTGCCACCAGAACGGCGGCGTGCTGTCCAAGCACCGCCGCCGCCAGTTCGCCGCGACGGTGCCCGCCGATGCGTTCGACTTCATCGAGGCGGCGGTGCAGGAGCACATTGCCCGACCGGACGCAGCGGATAAATAAGTCGCGACAGCCGGGCGCGCGGATGATTTTCCGAGGCCGCGGATGGATTTCCCAGCTCGGGCGTGACCACGCCGCTGGCCTCGAGATCGCTCTCGTCGGCGCCGGGGCCTGCGTCCCTCGACAAGACCGCGGCGCCAGGGGAAACCCGAATGGCCTGATACGATTCGCCCTGCCGCTGCCGAGGCTGCCCACCGCAGTCCCGGCACTCCGGCCGCCGGGCAGAGGTCCCACCCGACATCCGCCTGCGCGAGCGCCGTCGCGTTGCCGCCGAGCCCGTCAGCTCGTCGGCGCCGGCGGTCACGGGCGCGGCAACCACCGAGGCTGATCTTCGGGACATGGCACCGGCACCTTCCGGCCAACGGAAGGCGCTTGTCTCGTCCGGGGTGGCCGGCTCGACCCAGCTCGAGCACGCTCGACAACCTGATATTTCGCATCTCGACCACGATCATGGCCAACATCGGCACCGAACGCGTCCTGCACGTCCACCACTGGAACGACACGCTGTTTTCGTTTCGCACCACACGCGACCCTGCCCTGCGCTTTCGCAACGGCCACTTCGTCATGATCGGACTGCCGGTCGACGGCAAGCCGCTGATGCGCGCCTACAGCGTGGCCAGCGCCAACCACGACGAGCACCTGGAGTTCTTCAGCATCAAGGTGCCCAACGGCCCGCTGACCTCGCGGCTGCAGCACCTCAAGCCCGGCGACGAGATCATCGTCGGGCGCAAGCCGGTGGGCACGCTGGTGCTCGACGACCTGCGCCCCGGCAAGCACCTGTACCTGCTGTCCACCGGCACCGGCCTGGCGCCCTTCATCAGCATCATCCAGGACCCCGAGACCTACGAGCGCTTCGAGAAGGTGGTGCTGGTGCACGGCGTGCGCCAGGTCGACGAACTTGCCTACGCCGACTTCTTCCAGCACCAGTTGCCCGAGCACGAGTTCCTCGGCGAGATGCTCAAGGACAAGCTGATCTACTACCCGACGGTGACCCGCGAGCCGTTCCGCAACATGGGGCGCCTCACCGACCTGATCGAGTCGGGCAAGCTGGCCGCCGACACCGGCATGCCGCCGATCGACCCGGCCGTCGACCGGGCCATGATCTGCGGCAGCGAGGCGATGCTCAAGGACGCCTGCAAGCTGCTCGACGCACGCGGCTTCCAGATCAGCCCGCGCCAGGGCGAGCAGGGCGACTACGTGATCGAGCGGGCCTTCGTCGAGAAGTAAGGCCCACCCCCGGAGCGCCTTCCGGCGCACCCCCTCAAGGGGGCAACGCCGGCGGACCGGCGGAGCCGGATCCGCGGCGTTCGCTTGATCGCGTTTCCGCGACTACGTCGCTTGGACGGTGATCCGCCGCGGCTGGGCGTGGGGCGCCTTGGGGATGCGCAGTGTCAGCACGCCGTCCTTCAGGTTGGCGTCGATGCGCTGGCTGTCGAGTTCGCGGCTCAGGCTGAAGCTGCGGCGGAATCGCGGCACGCGCACCTCGGCGTAGACCGCCTCCAGGCCGTCGGGCGTGCGGGGTTGCACCGTGCCCTCGACCCACAGCGTGTCGCCTTCGACTTTGATGTCCAGCTTGTCCTTGGGCACGCCCGGCAGGTCGGCCAGCAAGGTGATGCCGGACTCGTCCTCGAACACGTCCACACGCGGCAGCACGGTGCGGGTGTCCTGCTCGCTCGTGGCCTGGATCGCTTGCTTGTTGTCGCTCATGATCGTTTCTCCTCGCGTGAGTGAAGTCGCGGTGCGCCTCATTGCACCGTGATGCGCTTGGGCTGGGCGGACTCCCGGCGCGCGATGCTCACCTGCAGCACGCCGTCGCGGTAGCTCGCGCTGACGTGGCCGGGGTCGACATCGTCGGGCAGCGCGACGGCCCGCACGAAGCTGCCCGTCGCGCGCTCGCGGCTGTAGACATTGACCCGGTCGCTGTCCTCGGGGATCCCCGCCCGGCGCTCGCCGCTGATGCGCAGCACGCCGCGGTCCAGCGTCACATCGATCTTGGACGCGTCCATGCCCGGCGCGAAGGCGTAGACCTCCACGCTGGTGGGCGTGCGCCCGATGTTGATCGCCGGCAGCGTTCCGGGTGCGACCGAGCGGATGCTGCTGGGCAGACCCGACGCGCCGAACAGGTCGTCCATGTCGCGGCGCAGGCGTTCGAATTCGCCGAACAGGCCGCCGGGGAAGTTCAGCATCGATTCAAGCATGGCTCATTCCTCCGTTCAGTGGTTGACCACCGGCCGGCAACCGAGCCAGCCGGTCCGCGAGGAAAAAATAGATTCGCCCGAACGGATTTCAAGAGGGCGGCGCACCGCGAGCGACCAGCGTGGCGAAGCTGGCCGGGTCGATGTTGGAACCGCACACGATGAGCGCCACCCGCTTGCCGTCCAGCCGCGCGCGCAAGGGGCCCAGCAGGCCGGCGGTCGCGGCCGCCGCTGCCGGCTCGGCCACCAGCTTCATGTCGCGGTAGAGCCAGTGCATCGCGCGGCACAGGTCCTCGTCCCAAACGCGCACGATGTCGTCCACGAAGCGGCGGCATACGCCAAAGCTGTAGGCCAGGCTGTAGGGCGCGCCCAGGCTGTCGGCGATGGTGTCGACCCGGTCCAGGGCGACCGGCTCGCCGGCGCGAAAGCTGCGGCTCATCGCGTCGGCACCGAAGGGCTCGATGCCGAACACCTGGCACGCGGGGTTGATCTGCTTGACCGCCGCCGCGATGCCGGCGCACAGCCCGCCGCCGCCCACCGGCACCACCACCGCGTCGAGCGAGGGCACCTGGCGCATGAGCTCGAGCCCGATCGTCCCGGTGCCCTCGGCGGTGCGCGGGCCGTCGAAGGGATGCACCATGGTGCGGCGCTCCTCCTCGACCAGGCGCTGCGCGAGCGCAAAGGCCTGGTGCACCGTGTCGGTCAGCAGCACGTCGGCGCCGTCGGCCCGGCAGGCCGCGATGCGCGCGGGGCTGGCGTGGCGCGGCATCGCGAGCTTGGCATGCGTGCCCGCGGCACGCGCCGCATGCGCCACCGCCATCGCATGGTTGCCGGCGCTGGCCGCCACCACGCCCCGCGCGAGCGCGGCCGGCGACAGCCCGCTCAGGCAGTTGAGCGCACCGCGCAGCTTGAACGTGCCGGTGCGCTGGAACAGCTCCAGCTTGAGCCAGACTTCGGTGGCCGGGTCGAGCGCCTCGGCCACGATGCCGGTCTGCCAGCGCCACACGGGCGTCTCGACGATCTTGCCGGCAAGGCGCTCGGCGGTGTGCCGGACATCGTCCAGCGTCGGATAGGAAGCGGTGGGCGCGTGCGCGTCCCAAAGAGCAGCGGACATGGGAACTCCATTCGAAACCGGGTTGGATGCGCGCGTGCAGCGCGCGGCTCATCGGTCGGGACCGCCGAGCACCGGCCAGGGCCGCAGCTCAGCGATCCGCTGGAATTCGAATGAAGCGTCGAATGGAGGTGAAGATCGCCGCGGTTTCCCGCGCGCTCGCACGGCGGCCGGCGACGCGGTCGGCGCGTCGCAGGCAGGGCAGCGGCAGGAGGGAGCGCAGGTTCACGGGGCGAGATGATCGCACAGGCGCGGCTCGACCGCGCTCGCTGGCCGACTCAGGCCACCGCGGGGGCCGCTGCCTGCTGGCGCAGGCAGCGTGCCATGAAAGCGCACAAGGCATCGGCAGGCAGCGGCTTGGACAGCCAGAAGCCCTGGATCTCGTCGCATTGCCGCGCGCGCAGGTAGGCCAGCTGCTCCTCGGTCTCGACCCCCTCGGCCACCACCCGCATGCGCAGGCCGTGGGCCAGCGTGAGGATGCTGTCGGTCAGCGCTTCGGCGTCGCGGTCCTGCGCCAGGTCCTTGACGAAGGAACGGTCGATCTTCACGGTGGTCAGCGGAAAGCGCCGCAGGTACGACAGCGACGAGTAGCCGGTGCCGAAGTCGTCGATCGCCAGGCCCACGCCCATCTCGCGGATCTGCCGCAGCAACGCGGCCGCCTGCTCGGGGCTTCTCATCACCGCGCTCTCGGTGATCTCGAGTTCGAGCAGCGCCGGGTTGAGGCCGCTGGCGTTGAGCGCCCGATCGATGTCCGCGATCAGGCTCGGCTCGTTGAGCTGGCGCGCCGAGAGGTTCACGCTCATCACGACCGGCGGCAGGCCGCGCTGCTGCCAGTCGCGTGCGTCGGCGCAGGCGGTCTGCAGGGCCCACCGGCCCATCTCGACGATCAGCCCCGTCTCCTCGGCGATCGGGATGAACTGCACCGGCGACACCGCGCCCAGCACCGGATGGCGCCAGCGCATCAGCGCCTCGACGCCGGCGATGCGCTGCGTGCGCAGGTCAAGCTTGGGCTGGTAGTGCAGCTCCAGTTCGCCGCGCTCGAGGGCGCGGCGCAGGCTCGTCTCCAGCACCAGCCGCTCGCCGCTTTGCGCGCTCATCTGCGCGGCATAGAACTCGTGGCTGCCGCGCCCCTTGTCTTTCGCGCGGTACATCGCCGTGTCGGCGTTCTTGAGCAGCGTCTCGCCGTCGGCGCCGTCTTCAGGGTAGATGCTCACGCCGATGCTGGCCGTGACATGCAGCTCCCGGCCGTCGATCAGGAAGGGCTCGGCGCAGCAGGCCAGCACCTTGTCGGCGACCACCCCCGCATCGGCCGGCTTGGACAGGTTCTCGGCGATCAGCACGAACTCGTCGCCGCCGAATCGTGCCACCGCGTCGTCCTCGCGCAGCGTCGCCATCAGGCGCTCGCCGCAGGCCCTGATGAGCGCATCGCCCACGCCGTGGCCGAGCGTGTCGTTGATGCGCTTGAAGCGGTCGATGTCGACGAACAGGACCGCGAAGCGCTTCTGCTGTCGGTTGCTGCGCTTGATGGCGCGCCCGAGGTCGCGCTGCAGCATGCTGCGGTTGGGCAGGCCGGTGAGCGCATCGTGGCTGGCGACGTAACGCAGCGCCTGCTCGGCGCGCTTGCGCTGTTCGTACTGCGCGATCTGAAGCCCGATGGCGCGCAGCGAGTCGACCGTGTCCGCATCGACCACGCGTGCCGCGTCGCAGCAGTACAGCTCCAGCGCGCTGGCATGGCCTGCCTGCACGGTCGGCACGACGACACCGGTGGCCATGCCGGCCTGGCCCGCCAGGGCGTCGCGCGTGAACCGGTCGGCGCCCGTCGCAGTGTCGATCACGACCGGCTCGCCGCTGACCCAGGCGCGTCCGAGCGAGCCTTCGTCGGGGCGGTAGCCCAGGCTGCTGCTGATGCGCACGAACTGCGCCAGCGCCGGCGCTCCTTGCGCATGCCACGCGCCGCTGCAACGCACGATGCCGTCGCTGCCCACCGCCCACACCGCACCGCAGTCCCAATGCAGGTGGGTGCAGATCGACTCGAGAACGCGCGCGATGACCGCCTGCGGCTCGCCGTCGGCCACCAGCAGCCGGGCGACCTCGTGCTCCAGGCCGAGCCGCAGGGCGCCGCGGCGCAAGTCCTGCGTCATCGCCCGCGCCATCGCCTCG
>DATFAY010000451.1:0-4810 GCA_035254085.1 Piscinibacter sp. | reverse complement strand
TGATAGAAGGGATTGGGGCAGACGACGGTCGCCCCGGGCCGCGTCGGATCGATGACGGTCTGCGCGAAGGCGAACAGCGCCTCGCGCGAGCCGTTGACCGGCAGCACCTGCGTGGCCGGATCCAGCACCACGCCGTAGCGCCGCGTCAGCCAGTCGCAGATCGCCTGGCGCAAGGCCGGGTCGCCGGCGGTCGCGGGATAGCTCGCCAGTCCGCCCAGATGATCGATGAGCGCCTGCCGGATCAGCTGCGGTGTGGGGTGCCGCGGCTCGCCGATGCCCAGGCCGATCGGCTTGAGCGCCGGATTGGGCGTGATGTCGCGGGTGAGCGCGCGCAGCCGCTCGAACGGATAAGGATGGAGCCGGGCGAGCAGCGGGTTCATCCCGCGATTATCGGGGAGTGTCCGCGGGCGGCCTCGACTTTGTGCGGGCAGCGAAGGCCTCGCTGCGGCGTCGCACGGCAGGGGCCTGCCAGCCGGGCGGCCAGGCCGGCTGGCCGCGCTGGCCGAGAGGGCTGTCCAGGCCGAGTTGGCGCATCAGCGTGGCCGCGTCATAGGGCGCATGCACCTTCACGTCGTTGTCGAAGTAGCAGTAGACGTCGCGGCGCGACCGGCGGGCGACGCCCTTGTCGCTGGCCAGGTGCGCATCGGCAACCTGGCCGCCTTCGCTCCAGGTGCGAAGCCTCGTCGCCCAGCGCTGCAGCGCGGCGTCGCTGTAGCCGCTGGCGTACAGTGCCTCGTCGCCGTGCAGCCGCACGTAAACGAAATCCGAGCTCAAGTCTTCGAGCAGCGGCCACTTGCCTGCGGTGTCGGCCACCACGAGGGCGATGCGGTACCGCCGCAGCATCGCCACGAATGCCGGGTCGGCGAAGCTCGGATGCCGGATCTCCACCGCGTGGCGCAGCCGGCGCTTGCGCCCCGACGCGAGACTCACGCGGCCCTCGACGCGATGATCGTGCCGCGCCGCCAGCGCGGCGGCCGCGTCCGTGTCGTGCGGCAACTGCGCGAAGAAGGACTCGAAGCGCTCGGGCTTGAAAGGCAGCTGCGGCGGGAATTGCCACAGGATGGGACCCAGCTTGTCCTTCAGTTCGAACAGTCCGCTGGCAAAGAAGTTGGCCAGCGGCGTCTCGATCTCCTTGAGCCGGCGCAAGTGTGTGATGTACTTGGGCCCCTTGACCGAGAAGACGAAGTCGTCGGGCGTGTCGTCGTGCCACTCGGCGTAGGCGGCCGGGCTCTGCAGCGAATAGAACGAGCCGTTGATCTCGATCGTCGGCAGCATGCGCGAGGCGAAGCGCAGCTCGCTGTGCTGAGGCAGCTTGTCGGGATAGAACACGCCGCGCCACGGCGCGTAGCGCCAGCCCGAGATGCCGATGAGGATGCGTCCGGCCATGTCCTGGGGCGGCAATCGGCGTTCCTGTGCCGGGCTGGTTCAGGCGACGATCGGCACGCCCAGGTCGTCGTCTCCCAGCATCTCGAAAGCCGCGCCGTGCGCCGACCGCAAGGTGTCGTCGATGCCTGCGCCGGAGTCGCGCAGGCGCAGCTCGCAGCGCGCGATCTTGCTGTTGAGGCAGCGCTTCCAGCCGCCGGGCGGGTTGTCGTAGTGCAGCCCGACGAAGGCCTCGCGCGGCGCATCGATGCGGCCCTCGATCCGCACGCCGCGGGTGCTGCTCTCGAAATGCCAGTCGAAGCCGTCCACGCGCGCCCGGGCGCGCAGCGCCAGCCGCGGCGAGTTGAACGCGTATTCGCGGCCGCGGTGGCGCAGGACCAGGGGCGTGAGCAAGGGCGTCCAAAGGCCGGCGACCCTCAGGCGCGCGCTGGCCACCTCGAGAAAGCTCGCCGGGTGTGCGTCGAATCCCGCCACCTGGCCCCAGGCATAACGGTCGGTGTGGCGGCGGCCCCAGTTGTGGTTCTGGCTGCCGCGCCAGTCATCGAGCTCGATCGTGCGGCCGTCGAGCTCCACGCGGCCGCGCCAATGCAGGCCGGGCTGCGGGACCAGGCTCTTCGCGGCCGGAAAGCGCGCGTCGTAGCGCGAGGCGCCCAACATGAGCAGCGGCGGGTCGCCGTCCGATCGGGCACTCAGCGACCAGCGCAGCGAGCCGCGCGCGTCGCGCACCGCGCCCGACATCGCCAGCGGCGCAAGCGCCGCGCTGCCCATGCGCACGTCGAGCGCTTGCTGCGCGTTGAAACGGCAGTCGGCCATCGGCTCGACCTGCTTGAACGCGCGGTGCGTCGAGGTCTCGCCGTCGAACCAGATCGCCCACAGTTCGCCGCGCGCGGCGTCGGGCCGGCCCCGCGGGCTGAACACCGTGTAGCGCACCCACAGCGCGAGCGGCCGCGACGGGTGATTGGCGCGCACGAAGTAGCTCTCGTAGTGCCCCGCCGGCTGGCCGGCCCAGCGTGGACGATTGGCCCACGCCAGCAAGTCACCCGCGTGGGCGCTCACGGGCCGCGCCGGCTCAGCCGAGCAGGCCGCTTTGCGGCGCGTGCTGCGGCAGCTCGACCACGGGCTGCGGTTTCCAGCCCTTCTTGCGGTGCTCGGCGACGACGTTGGTGTAGATGCCGCCGCGCACGTACCACTTCGCCGTGATGCGGATGAAGCGCGGATCGGTCGCCTTGACGATGTCGTCGAGGATGGTGTTGGTCACCTTCTCGTGGAACGCCCCCTCGTTGCGATAGCTCCAGAAGTACATCTTGAGGCTCTTGAGCTCGACGCACAGCTTGTCGGCGATCATGTCGATGGTGAAGTGCGCGAAGTCGGGCTGCCCCGTGAGCGGGCAGTGGCAGGTGAATTCGGGCACCTGGAACTGGATGACGTAGTCGCGCTCGGCCGCCGGGTTGGGAAAGACGTGCAGTTCCTTGCTGGGCGCCGACGGCGGATTGGGCGGGACGGGGCGCTGCTTGGCAGCGCCTTTGGGGCTGGCGGACTTGGCCATGGCGGTAACGTTTTGCAGAGGGTTCGACGGCGTTCGTCGCGGGGTCGCGATGGTATCATCCAGCCCGCTCGAGAGCCCGTGAACACGCTGGTTTTCTCAATGAAATCAAAGACTTAAAGCCCATCCCCGCGCCGCCTCCGCCTCCCCCATGCGCCTGAATTCGATCAAGCTCTCCGGCTTCAAGTCGTTTGCCGAACCCACGAATTTCCAGCTGCCGGGGCAACTCGTCGGGGTCGTCGGTCCGAACGGCTGCGGCAAGTCCAACATCATGGACGCGGTGCGCTGGGTGCTGGGCGAGAGCAAGGCCAGCGAGCTGCGCGGCGAGTCGATGCAGGACGTGATCTTCAACGGCTCGGGCAACCGCAAGCCGGCCAGCCGCTCCAGCGTCGAGCTCGTGTTCGACAACAGCGACGCACGCGCCGGCGGCCAGTGGAACCAGTTCGGCGAGATCGCGGTCAAGCGCGTCCTCACGCGCGACGGCACTTCCAGCTACTACATCAACAACCAGCCGGTGCGCCGGCGCGACGTGCAAGACGTGTTCCTCGGAACCGGCCTGGGTCCGCGCGCCTACGCGATCATCGGCCAGGGCACCATCAGCCGCATCATCGAGAGCAAGCCCGAGGAGCTGCGTCTGTTCCTCGAAGAGGCGGCGGGCGTCTCGAAGTACAAGGAGCGCCGGCGCGAAACGGAGAGCCGCCTCAAGGACACCCGCGAGAACCTGACGCGGGTCGAGGACATCCTGCGCGAGCTCAACAGCAACCTCGACAAGCTCGAGAAGCAAGCCGAGGTCGCCAGCCAGTACCGCCAGCTGCAGGAGCAGGGCACGCTCAAGCTGCACCAGCTGTGGTTCCTGAAGCACCGCGACGCCGCCAGTGAAGAAGAGCGCGTCAAGAAGGAAGTCCTGGCCGCCACCAACGCACTCGAAGAGCGCATGGCCGAACTGCGCCACGGCGAGGCCGAGCTCGAGACGATCCGGCAGGCCCATTACGCGGCGAGCGACGAGCTGCACGCGGCGCAGGGCTCGCTGGCCGAGGCCGCGCTCGAGGTGAGCCGCCTCGAGGAGCGCATCCGCTACGTCGTCGAAGGTCGCCAGCGCATCGAGCAGCGCCTGGTCGAGCTGAAGGCGCAGAACGAGCAGTGGGACCAGCGCCGCACCGAGGCGCAGGACGAACTCGAGCAGATCGCCGCGCAGATCGCGATGGCCGACGAGCAAAGCGAGGTGCTCGGCGCGCAGGCCGAGGAGCAGAGCGCGAACCTGCCGGGCTTCGAGGATGCGGTGCGTGCCGCGCAGTCGCGCAGCAACGAGCAGCGCGGCGCGGTGGCGGGCGTGCAGCAGCAGATCCAGGTGCTGGCCGCCGAAAGCCGCAACATCGACGAGCAGCGCCGCCAGCTCAACGGGCGCCGCGAGCGCCTGGACGCCGAGCGACGCCAGCTGGCCGCGCCGGACATGGAGCGGCTGGAAGATCTCAAGCGCCAGTTCGCGGTCGCCGAGGAGTCGCACCAGACCACCGATGCGCGCCTGCACGAGCTCACCGAGCAGGTGCCCGCACTCGACGATGAACGGCGCGGCCGGCAGGAGCAGGTCAATGCCGAGACCGCCAAGCAGGCCGATTTGAGCGCGCGCCTGGAGGCGCTGCGCGCGCTGCAGGAGAAAGTGCAGACCGAGGGCAAGCTCAAGCCCTGGCTCGCCAAGCACGGCCTGGACGGACTGCCTGGGCTGTGGACCAAGATCCACATCGAGGCCGGTTGGGAGACCGCGCTCGAGGCGGCGCTGCGCGAGCGCATCAACGCGCTGGAGGTCGGCCGCATCGAGACGGTGCGCGCCTTCGCGAGCGATTCGCCGCCGGCCAAGCTGGCCTTCTACACGCCGCCCCAGGCCGC
>DATFAY010000450.1:0-10386 GCA_035254085.1 Piscinibacter sp. | reverse complement strand
GATGCCCAGCGCCGGGCACAGCTCCATGCCGACCGCCTTCACCGTGTCGTACAGCGCGGCGTCTTCGCCCGGCTCGCCGCAGGCGGCCATCCAGTTGCAGCTGAGCTTCACGCGCTCGAGCTCGATCGGCGCGGCGAGCAGGTTGGTGATCGCCTCGCCCACCGCCATGCGGCCCGAGGCCGGCGCGTCGAGCGCGGCCAGCGGCGTGCGCTCGCCCATGCTCATCGCCTCGCCGCCGAAGCCGGCGTAGTCGGCCAGTGTCACCGCGCAATCGGCCACCGGCACCTGCCACGGTCCGACCATCTGGTCGCGGTGGTTGAGGCCGCCCACCGTGCGGTCACCGATGCTGATCAGGAACCGCTTGCTGGCCACGGTCGGGTGGCGCAACACATCGAACGCGACCCGGGCCAGAGACACGTCCGACAGATCCAGCGCCGGCGCCGCGTGCGCGACGCGCCGCACGTCGCGATGCAGCTTGGGCGGCTTGCCGAGCAGCACGTCCATCGGCATGTCGATCGGCCGGTCGTCGCTGGACGGGTCCTGCAGCACCAGCTGCTTCTCGCCGGTGGCCACGCCGACCACTGCGAACGGGCAGCGCTCGCGCTCGCACATGGCCTGGAACGCCGGCAGCGACTCGGGCGAGATCGCCATCACGTAGCGCTCCTGGCTCTCGTTGCACCAGATCTCCTTGGGCGCGAGGCCCGACTCCTCGAGCGGCACCTCGCTCAGGTCGAAGCGGGCGCCCTTGTGCGCGCCGTCGACCAGTTCAGGAAAGGCGTTGGAGATGCCGCCCGCGCCCACGTCGTGGATGGCGAGGATCGGGTTGTCCTCACCCAGCGCCCAACAGTGGTTGATGACCTCCTGCGCGCGCCGCTGGATCTCCGGGTTGCCGCGCTGCACCGAATCGAAGTCGAGTTCCGCGGCATTGGCGCCGGCGGCCATCGAGCTGGCCGCGCCGCCGCCCATGCCGATGCGCATGCCCGGGCCGCCGAGCTGGATGAGCAGCGTGCCGGCAGGGAATTCGACCTTGTGCGTCTGGCTCGCCGAGATGGTGCCCAGGCCGCCGGCGATCATGATCGGCTTGTGGTAGCCGCGCCGCTGCCCGCCGACCGTCTGCTCGTACACGCGGAAATAGCCGCCCAGGTTCGGCCGGCCGAACTCGTTGTTGAAGGCGGCGCCGCCCAGCGGGCCGTCGATCATGATCTGCAGCGCGCTGGCGATGTGCCCGGGCTTGCCGTAGGGCGCGCGTTCCCAGGGCTCGTCGGTGCCGGGCAACTGCAGGTTCGACACCGTGAACCCGGTGAGGCCCGCCTTGGGCCTGGAGCCGCGGCCGGTGGCACCCTCGTCGCGGATCTCGCCGCCGGCGCCCGTGGACGCACCCGGGAAGGGCGAGATCGCCGTCGGGTGGTTGTGCGTCTCGACCTTCATCAGCACATGCGCCGTCTCGTGCCGCGGGCCGTACTTCGAGGCGGTGGTCGCCTGCTCGGGCAGCCAGCGCTCGACCTGCGCGCCTTCCATCACCGACGCGTTGTCGCTGTAGGCCACCACGGTGTGCTGCGGCGCGAGCTGGTGCGTGTGGCGGATCATCGCGAACATCGAGCGCTCCTGCTCGACGCCGTCGATGGTGAAGCGCGCGTTGAAGATCTTGTGCCGGCAGTGCTCGCTGTTGGCCTGCGCGAACATCATGAGCTCGACGTCGGTCGGGTTGCGCGCCAGGCCGGTGAACGCATCGACGAGGTAGTCGATCTCGTCGCCGGAGAGCGCGAGGCCGAAGTCGCGGTTGGCGCGCTCCAGGGCGGCGCGGCCCTGGCCCAGCACGTCGACGTGCTCCATCGGCTTGCCGGGCTGCTCGTCGAACAGGTGGGCAGCGTCCTCGCGCGCGAGCAGCACGCTTTCGGTCATGCGGTCGTGCAGCAGCGCCGCCACCGCCTGCGCCTGGCCGGGCTCCAGCGGCTTGGCGCCGCCCAGCAGGGCGTTCTTGAGCGTGAGGCGGAACTCCGTCACGCGTTCGATGCGCCGCACCGCGAGCCCGCAGTTGTGCGCGATGTCGGTGGCCTTGCTGGCCCAGGGCGAGACCGTGCCGAGGCGCGGCGCGACGACGATCAGCGTGCCGTCGGTCGGCCCTGCGTAGGGATCGCCGTAGCGCAGCAGCGCGGCGACCTTGTCGCGCTCGGCGCCGGCCAGCGGCGCATCGCTCCAGACCCAATGCACGTGGCGCGCCGCGATGCCGGCGATGCGCGCGCTGATCGCCTGCAGCCTGGGAAGCAGCGCCTGGGCGCGAAAGGCGGAGAGCGCATTGCCCCCCTCGAAGTGTTGCAGGTGCTTGGCGGTGGACGTCACGCTGGGCTCGAGGCTGGGAGGGAAGGCCCGGAACGGCTTGTGGGCGCCCCGGTGGAAACCCGCGATTTTACGGGGTGAGTGACATAATCCGACGCCATGACGATCTCCATCAAGACCGCTGCCGACATCGAAGGCATGCGCATCGCCGGCCGGCTCGGCGCCGAAGTGCTGGACATGCTCACCCCGCATGTCAAGCCCGGCGTCACCACCGAGCAACTCGACAAGCTGGCGCACGACCACATCGTCAACGTCCAGGGCGCGATCCCCGCACCGCTGAACTACGCGCCCCCGGGCTACACGCCCTACCCCAAGTCGATCTGCACCTCGATCAACCACCAGGTCTGCCACGGCATCCCGAACGACCGGCCGCTGAAGAACGGCGACATCGTCAACATCGACGTCACCGTCATCAAGGACGGCTGGCACGGCGATACCAGCCGCATGTTCATCGTCGGGGAAGGCTCGATCGCCGCCAAGCGCCTGTGCAACTTCACCTACGAGGCGATGTGGAAGGGCATCGTGAAGGTGAGGCCCGGGGGCCGCCTGGGCGACATCGGCCACGCCATCCAGACCTTCGCCGAGAGCAACGGCTTCTCGGTGGTGCGCGAGTTCTGCGGGCACGGCATCGGCCGCAACTTCCACGAGGAGCCGCAGGTGCTGCACTACGGCCGCCCCGGCACGCTGGAAGAAATGGTGCCCGGCATGATCTTCACCGTCGAGCCGATGATCAACGCCGGCCGCCGCGAAATCCGCGAGATGACCGACGGCTGGACCATCGTCACCAAGGACCGCTCGCTGTCGGCGCAGTGGGAACACACCGTGCTCGTGACCGACACCGGCTACGAGGTGCTCACCGTGTCGGCCGGCAGCCCGCCGCCGCCGGCGTTCGTGGCCGCCCCGGCCGCCGTCCACGTCTAGGCCGCTTCCCGAAGACCGTCATGTCCGTCGTGCCCGAGGCCCGCGCCGCCGCACCGCGCAGCGTGAGCGAGTTGCGCTCGCGCTTCCGCCAAGGGAAAGCCGAGCTGATCGAGCACTTCCGGGCCTCGCGGCCCACCTCGACCGCCGCGATGCGCCTGGTGCGCGCGCTCACGCGGCACGTCGACCAGACGCTGCAGCACCTGTGGGAGCACGCGCTGATGCCGCCGGGCGCCGCGCTGGTGGCCGTCGGGGGCTATGGCCGCGGCGAGTTGTTCCCGCATTCCGACGTCGACGTGCTGGTGCTGCTGCCGCCCGACCAGGACCACGCCAACGACGCGCTGAAGTCCTCGATCGAAGGCTTCATCACCGCCTGCTGGGACATCGGCCTGGAGATCGGCTCCAGCGTGCGCACGGTCGACGAGTGCATCGAGGAGAGCCAGCGCGACGTGACGGTGCAGACCGCGCTCATCGAGTCGCGCTACCTGTGCGGCGCGCGGCGCGTGTTCAACACCTTCCGCCGTGCGAATGGCGCCGCCATGGACGCCAAGGCCTTCCTGCGCGCCAAGACGCTTGAGATGCGCCAGCGCCACCAGAAGTTCGAGGACACGCCCTACTCGCTGGAGCCCAACTGCAAGGAAAGCCCCGGCGGCCTGCGCGACCTGCAGGTGGTGATCTGGGTGGCGCGCGCGGCGGGGCTGGGCAAGACCTGGAACGAGCTGGCATCCAAGGGGCTCATCACGCCCTTCGAGGTGAAGCAGTTGCAGCGCAACGAAGGTCTCCTCAAGCTCATCCGCGCGCGGCTGCACATGGTGGCCGGCCGGCGCGAGGACCGTCTCGTGTTCGACCTGCAGACCGCCGTCGCCGAGAGCTTCGGCTACAAGGCGACCAAGGGCCAGCGCGCGTCCGAGGTCCTGATGAAGCGCTACTACTGGGCTGCCAAGGCGGTCGCGCAGCTCAACCAGATCCTGATGCTCAACATCGAGGAGCGCGTCAACGGCCTGCAGGACGCGCCGATGCGCCCGATCAACGAGCGCTTCCTCGAGCGTGCCGGCATGCTCGAGGTCGCGACCGACGACCTGTACGAGCGCGACCCGCACGCCATCCTCGAGACCTTCCTCACCTACCAGACGACGGTGGGACCCAAGGGCCTGTCGGCGCGTACGCTGCGCGCGCTGTACAACGCGCGCGAACTCATGAACAGCGAGTGGCGCCACGACCCGGTCAACCGCGCCACCTTCATGAAGATGCTGCAGGCGAGCGAGGGCCAGACCCACGCCTTCCGCCTGATGAACCAGACTTCCGTGCTGGGGCGGTATCTCTGGGTGTTCCGGCGCATCGTCGGCCAGATGCAGCACGACCTGTTCCACGTGTACACCGTGGACCAGCACATCCTCATGGTGCTGCGCAACGTGCGCCGCTTCTTCATCCCCGAGCATGCGCACGAGTACCCGTTCTGCTCGCAGCTGGCGGCGCAGTTCGACCGGCCTTACGTGCTGTACGTGGCCGCGCTGTTCCACGACGTGGCCAAGGGCCGCGGCGGCGACCACTCCGAGCTCGGCGCGCGCGAAGTGCGCCACTTCTGCCGCGACCACGAACTCGATGCCGAGGACGCTGCCTTGATCGAGTTCCTGGTGAAAGGCCACCTCACGATGTCGCGCATCGCGCAGAAGGAGGACCTCTCCGACCCCGAGGTGATCGAAGCCTTCGCGCGGCTGGTGGGCACGCCGCGCCGGCTGACGGCGCTCTATCTGCTCACGGTGGCCGACATCCGCGGCACCAGCCCCAAGGTGTGGAACGCCTGGAAGGGCAAACTGCTCGAAGACCTGTACCGCCTGACGCTGCGCGCGCTCGGCGGCGACCGGCCCAACCTCGATGCCGAGATCGAGGCGCGCAAGAAGGAAGCGCGCCACATCCTCAACCTGTACTCGCTGCTGCCGGACACCGAGTCCGCGCTGTGGAAGACGCTCGAGATCAGCTACTTCGCGCGCCACGACGCCGGCGACATCGCCTGGCATGCGCGGGCGCTGTACCGCTTCGTCGAGAGCCGCGAGCCGATCGTGCGCGCACGCCTGTCGCCCCTGGGCGAAGGGCTGCAGGTGCTGGTGTACTCGCCCGACCGGCCAGACCTGTTCGCGCGCATCTGCGGCTACTTCGACAGCGCCGGCTTCAACATCCTGGACGCGAAGGTGCACACCACCAAGGCCGGCTATGCACTGGACACGTTCCAGGTCATCAGCCCGACGCTGGACCAGCACTACCGTGACCTGATCTCGCTGGTGGAGACGCAGCTCGCCCTGGCGCTGAACACCACCGGGCCGCTGCCCGAACCGAGCCGCGGCCGGCTGTCGCGCCGCGTCAAGTCCTTCCCGATCACGCCGCGTGTGACGCTGCGCCCGGACGAGCGCGCGCAGCGCTGGCTGCTGGGCGTGTCCACCAGCGACCGCTCGGGCCTGCTCTACGCGATCGCGCGCGTGCTCGCGCGCCACCACGTCAACCTGCAGCTCGCCAAGATCATGACGCTCGGCGAGCGGGTGGAAGACACCTTCCTGATCGACGGCTCGGCGCTGCAGCAGAACAAGACGCAGCTCGAGATCGAGAGCGAACTGCTGGACGCCATCACGCCCTGACATGGCCTTGCTGAAGATCAACGCCGCCGACACCCTGCGCTCGCTGGCGGACTTCGACACCATCATCGACGCACGTTCCGAGAGCGAATACGCCGAGGATCGCCTGCCCGGCGCGGTCAACTGGCCCAGCCTCACCGACGAACAGCGCAAGGTCGTGGGCACCGAGTACAAGCAGGTGTCGCCCTTCGTCGCCAAGAAGCGCGGCGCGGCGCTGGTCGCGCGCAACATCGCGGCGCACATCGAGCGCGAGGTGCTGGACAAGCCCAAGGACTGGATGCCGCTCGTGTACTGCTGGCGCGGCGGCAAGCGCAGCGGCTCGCTCGCGCTCGTGCTCGACCAGATCGGCTTTCGGGTGCACCTGCTCGAAGGCGGCTACCGGGAGTACCGGCGAGCCGTCATCGCCGATCTCGAACAGCTGCCGCGGCGCTTCGACTATCGCGTGATCTGCGGCAAGACCGGCTCGGGCAAGAGCCGGCTGCTGGGCGCGCTGCAGGCGCAGGGCGCTCAGGTGCTCGATCTCGAAGGCCTGGCGAACCATCGCGGCTCGGTGCTCGGCCTCGTGCCCGGCAGCCCGCAGCCGAGCCAGAAGCAGTTCGAGTCACGCGTGTGGGACGCCCTGCGCCACTTCG
Source organism: Piscinibacter sp. (assembly GCA_035254085.1). GTDB lineage: Bacteria > Pseudomonadota > Gammaproteobacteria > Burkholderiales > Burkholderiaceae_C > Albitalea. Next base: position 3,872 of record DATFAY010000450.1, on the reverse strand, counting down.
ACCCGACGCACGACGTGTGGGTCGAAAGCGAGAGCAAGAAGGTCGGCGAACTGCGCGTGCCCGAGGCGCTGATCGAGCGCATGCGCGCGTCGCCGTGCGTGCGCATCGAGCTGGCGATCGACGAGCGCGTGAAGCTGCTGATGGAGGACTACGACTTCTTCGTCAAGGACATCGAGGCCTTCTGCGGTCGGCTCGACGCGTTGCGCGCGCTGCGCGGCAAGGACGTGGTCGACGGCTGGCAAGCCGCGGCGCGCTCGGGGCACGTCGAGCAGGTGGTGCGCGACCTGCTCGTGATGCACTACGACCCGGTGTACCTGCAGTCGATGCAGCGCAACTTCGCGGGCTTCGAGGCGGCATCGACGATCGAGCCTCCGGACGGCTCGCATGCGACCTGGAGCCGGGTCGCGCAGGAACTGCTGGCCGCATAGACGTCATCCCGGCGAAAGCCGGGATCCACGCATTTCGCCAGCGGTGGATCCCGGCTTTCGCCGGGATGACAGGTCTTGCGAAGAGCGCCAGCGGCGCTCAACCCATGTGGAGGCCGCCGTTGACGGAGAAGTCCGCGCCCGTGGCAAATCCGGATTCGTCCGACGCCACCCACGACACGATCGAGGCGATGTCTTCGGGCGTGCCCAGGCGCTTGACCGGGATGCCGGCGACGATCTTGTCGAGCACGTCCTGGCGGATCGACTTGACCATGTCGGTGGCGATGTAGCCCGGGCTCACGGTGTTGACCGTCACGCCCTTGCTCGCCACTTCCTGCGCCAGCGCCATCGTGAAGCCGTGCATGCCGGCCTTGGCGGCCGAGTAATTCGTCTGGCCGAACTGGCCCTTCTCGCCGTTGACCGAGCTGATGTTGATGATGCGGCCCCAGCCCTTTTCGAGCATGTCGTCGATGACCTGCTTGGTCACGTTGAAGAGGCTCGTGAGGTTGGTCTCGATCACCGCGTCCCAGTCGGCGCGGCTCATCTTGCGGAACATGCCGTCGCGGGTGATGCCGGCATTGTTGACCAGCACGTCGATCGGGCCGTGGTCGGCCTTGGCCTTCTGGAAGGCCGCGACGGTGGAGTCCCAGTCGCCGACGTTGCCGACGGAGGCGTAGAAGGTGAACCCTTGCGCCTTCTGCTCGCCCAGCCACTTGGCGTGGTCGCGGCTCGGGCCGCAGCCGGCGATCACCTTGAATCCGTCGCGATGCAGCCGCTGGCACATCGCGGTACCGATGCCACCCATGCCACCGGTCACGTACGCTATCTTCTGAGCCATTTTTCTCTCCTGCTAAGTGCTCGTTGAGTCTGCAGCGTGGTCGCGCCGCACACCGCGGTCAATCGGGTTCACCCCAGACCGGCCTTACCGTTCGACGGTCAACGCAACGCCCATGCCACCGCCGATGCACAGCGAGGCGATGCCTTTGCGGGCATTGCGGCGCTGCATCTCGTGCAGCAGCGTCACCAGGATGCGGCAACCGGATGCACCGATCGGGTGCCCGATGGCGATCGCACCGCCGTTGACGTTGACCTTGCTCGTGTCCCAGCCCATTTCCTTGTGCACGGCGCAGGCCTGCGCCGCGAAGGCTTCGTTGATCTCGAGCAGGTCGAGGTCGGCGGGCTTCCAGCCCGCGCGCTCCAGCGCGCGCCTGGACGCCGGCACCGGCCCCATGCCCATGTAGGCGGGATCGAGCGCCGCCGATGCGTAGCTGGCGATGCGCCCGAGCGGCGTGAGGCCGAGCTGGTCCGCCTTCTTCGCGGTCATCACCACCACGCCGGCCGCGCCGTCGTTCAGCCCCGAGGCGTTGCCTGCCGTCACGCTGCCGCTCTTGTCGAAGGCCGGGCGCAGGCCCGCAAGCGCTTCGGCGTTGGTCTTGCGGTTGATGAACTCGTCCTTGTCGAAGACGACCGGGTCGCCCTTCTTCTGCGGGATGACGAAGGGCACGATCTCGTCCTTGAAGCGGCCGGCGTCCTGCGCCGCGGCGGCCTTCTGCTGCGACGCCAGCGCGAGCGCGTCCTGCGCTTCGCGGCTCACCTCGTACTTCCTCGCCACGTTCTCGGCCGTGATGCCCATGTGGTACTGGTTGTAGACGTCCCACAGGCCGTCGACGATCATCGAGTCGACCAGCTTCCAGTCGCCCATGCGCTGGCCGTCGCGCGAGCCCGGCAGCACGTGCGGCGCAAGGCTCATGCTCTCCTGGCCGCCGGCGATGACGATGTCGGAGTCGCCGTCGCGGATCGCCTGAGCGGCCAGCATCACGGCTTTCAAGCCGGAGCCGCACACCTTGTTGATGGTCATGGCGGGCACGCCATGGGGCAGGCCAGCCTTGATGACCGACTGGCGCGCCGGATTCTGTCCGGCACCGGCCTGCAGCACCTGGCCGAGGATCACTTCGTTGATCTGGTCGCCGCTCAGCTTGGCGCGCTTGAGCAGTTCGGTGATGACGGCGGCGCCCAGCTCGGGCGCCGGGGTCTTGGCAAGCGTGCCGCCGAACTTGCCGACCGCGGTACGGGCGGCGGCAACGATGACGATGTCGGTCATGTCGATCTCCAGGAATGTCGATGAGGATGAATCGGAGCCGCTAGGCTTTTTGTTTGACGTAGCGCCCGGGTGCGGGTTCGATGGGCTTGTGCTTGCGGCTGCCCAGCGTCTTGGGCGCGGGCACCTGCTTGCCGGCGTGGCTCTCGAGCCAGCGCGCCCAGTCGGGCCACCAGCTGCCCTCGTGCTCGCCGGCCTTGTCGAACCAGGTCTGCGGCTTGGCCGGAAAGGTCGCGGTGTCGACGATCCAGTGGCTGCGCTTCTTCTTGGCGGGCGGATTGATGACGCCCGCGATGTGGCCCGAGGCGCCGAGCACGAAGCGCTTCTTGCCCTTGAGCACCTGCGTGTTGCGGTAGGCCCCCTCCCAGGGGACGATGTGGTCTTCCTTGGAGGCGTAGACGTAGGCGGGCGCATCGACCAGGCCGAGGTCCAGCCGCTCGCCGCAGACCGTCAGCTTGCCGGCCTTGACCAGGTTGTTCTCGAGGTAGGTGTGGCGCAGGTACCAGCAGAACATCGGGCCGGGCAGGTTGGTGCTGTCGCTGTTCCAGTAGAGCAGGTCAAAGGGCGGCGGCGTCTCGCCCTTGAGGTAGTTGCCGACGACGTAGTTCCAGACCAGGTCGTTCGGTCGCAGGAAGCTGAAGGTGGACGCCAGCTCGTTGCCCTTGAGCAGCCCGCCCTCGTTGGGGCCGGCAGCGCCGATCGTCATCTCGCGCATCTGCACGCTGGCCTCGTCGATGAAGAGGTCCAGCACGCCGGTGTTGCTGAAGTCGAGGAACGAGGTGAGCAGGGTCATGCTCGCGGCCGGCTTCTCGCCGCGCGCCGCCAGCACCGCCAGCGCGGTCGCGAGGATGGTGCCGCCGATGCAGAAGCCCAGGGTGTTGAGCTTTTGCGCGCCGGTGATCTCCTGCACGACGCGCATCGCGCGAATCGCGCCTTCCTCGATGTAGTCGTCCCAGGTCAGCCGGGCCATGCTGTCGTCGGCGTTGCGCCAGCTGACGACGAACAGGCGATGCCCCTGCTCGACCGTGTAGCGGATGAGCGAGTTCTCCGGCTGCAGGTCGAGGATGTAGTACTTGTTGATGCACGGCGGCACGAACAGCATCGGCGTGGCGTACACCTTGGCCGTGAGCGGCTTGTATTCGATGAGCTGGAACAGCTCGTTTTCGAACACCACGCTGCCCTCGGTGGTGGCCACGTTGCGGCCCACTTCGAACACCGACTCGTCGGTCTGCGACACGTGCCCCTGCTGGATGTCCTTGAGCAGGTTCTGCATGCCCTTGGCGATGCTCTCGCCCTGGGTTTCGACGGCCTTGCGCTGCGCCTCGGCGTTGAGCGCCATGAAGTTGCTG
>DATFAY010000449.1:0-5444 GCA_035254085.1 Piscinibacter sp. | reverse complement strand
CGCGGCGCTGGGCTTGATCGCCGAGGGCGCGATGTACGACTGGAGCGTGCTCTTCGTGAAGCAGGAACTCGGCGGCGAGCCCGGCATCGCGGCCCTTGCCTATGCCAGCTTCAGTGCAGCGATGGCCGCCGGCCGCTTCGGGGGCGACGCGGTGCGCGCGCGCCTGGACTCGGTGACGCTGCTGCGCGTGAGCGGCATCCTGGCGGCCGCCGGCATGACGCTGGCACTGATCGCGCCCGCGCCGGCGCTGGCGCTGCTCGGTTTCGCCTTGGTGGGGCTGGGCCTGTCCAACGTGGTGCCGGTGCTATTCAGTGCCGCGGCGCAGGTGCCGGGCGTGACGGCGGCCCACGGCATCGCGGCGGTGTCCTCGGTGGGCTACCTCGGGATGATGGCCGGGCCGCCCGTGATCGGCTTCATCGCGCAGTCGAGTTCGCTCACTGTCGGCCTGTCGACCGTGGTGCTCTTCGCCGTGGTGTTCGCGCTGTCGGCACGGCGCGCCTTGCCCGGCGCCTGATGCGCGGGGCGCGGGTCACGCGCTCAATTCGGCCTGCGGTGCGGCGCTCCACTCGGCGAGCACGCGCCGCAGGACATCGGCCTGCGCCATCAGCGGCGCAGGTGCCGGTTTCTCGCCGCTCACCACCGACTGGATGTAGTGCGCGGTCGTGGCGGCGTCGAACGCCCGCGGCAGCACCGGCAATTCGGTCAGGACGCCGTCCTGCGCGCCGAGCGACAGGTCCGGGCGCGACACGCCCTTGACGAACACTTCGAGCTTGGGCAGGCGGCGCGGGTCGGCGACCGGCTCGCCCTCGGTGCCGCGCAGCAGCATCGCGTTGGCGCCCACGTGCTGCAGGAAGGTCGCCAGCGCCCGGCCGTACTCGGGATGGGTGTAGTTGCATACGCGCAGGGCCGAGCCGCCGCGCGTGGGGTCGACCAGCTTGGCCACCGTGTGGCCCGGGTTGCGCAGCCCGATGACCCAGCGCACCTCGAGCAGCCGCGCCAGCGGCGGGCACAGCACCTCGGTCGGCACGAACACCGGTTCGTGCCGCGCCCAGGCGTGCGACAGGTCGGCCCCTTCGCGCGCCTGCGGCAGCCCGAGGTCGTGAAAGATCTCGGCCGTGGTCACGCGGCCCGGATCGTGGGCCGGCCCGTGCACCAGCACCGGCACGCCGTCCTGCGCCAGCAGCAGTGCCAGCAGGGCGGTGAGGTTGGGCAGCTTGCGCGCGCCGTTGTACGACGGCAGGACGACGATGGGGCGGGGCGGCCGCAGCGCGATGCAGCGCTCTTGCACTGCGTCGAGGAAGCCGGTGAGTTCGTCGGTCGACTCGCCCTTGATGCGCATGGCCATCGCGAAGGCACCGAGCTCGAGGTCGGTCACGTGGCCGTCGAGCACCTGGCTCATGAGGTCGTAGGCCTCGGCCTGGCTCAGCGAGCGGGCGCCTTCCTTGCCGCGGCCGATTTCCTTGATGTAGGGGGCGATGCTCATGACGGGTCCTGTCCAAGTGCAAACGCAAGTTTCGGGCCGAATCGGCCGCCGTGCACGCAGCGTCGACAGTGTCGCGCAGTGCGCGTCTGCAAGGACGCTCAAGCCGGCTGCAGGCGCTGCCTCACCATGCGCTTGAGCTCGGGCACGCACGAGCCGCAGTTCGTGCCGCAGCGCAGCGTGTCCTGCAACTGCTGCAGCTGAACCTGCTCGGACCCCGCGGCACGGGCGAGCGCCTGCCCGATCGCCGTCTCGCTCACGTCGAAGCAACTGCACACCTGCCTGCCGCGCGCCGCCACCGCCACGGGCGCCTTGGCCCCTGGCACGAGCAGCAGGCGGCCATAGGCCTGCGCCGGCAGCTCGTCCTGCAGCAGCGCACGGATCCAGGCCTCGGCAGTGGTGTCGCCGGCGAGCAGGAAGCCTTCGAGCCGCATCTCGCCGCCGCTGCCGGCCAGGCGCATGCTGCGCCGCTGGCCGCGCCGCTTGTCGACGTAGTGCAGCACCTCGGCGCCGCCCAGGTCGAGCAGGAACTCGATGCGCGCCAGCAGTTCGGCCGAGGCCGCCTCGTAGGCGGCGGCGCGAAACAGCACGCCGGTGCGCTCGCGCCCGAAGGGGACGCAGGCGGCATAGGGAAAGGCCCGCATCAGCTCGCGCAGCTGCTCGCGCGCGGCCAAGGCGCGCGTGGCGGGCAGCCAGGCGGCGCCGAGCAGCCGCCACGGCAGTTCGGCCTTGAGCACTTTCACCGCGGCATGCTTGAGCTCGGGCTGCCTGGAGCGCGGGCACAGGGCGGGCGACGTGAGCGCGTTGACGCCGGCGACCGCCTCGCCGGTGCTGGTGCTGCCGGAGCTGAATTCCTCGCCCCAGTGCATCGCGATGAAGGTCTGCGCCGGCGCCAGCTGTTCGCTGGCCTGCACCGGCAGCACCAGGCTGCCGCGGCGCGAAGTGACGTGCACCAGGTCGCCGTCGCGCAGCCGCAGCCGGGCGACGTCCTGCGGGCTCATCTCGATGGCCGGTTCGGGTACGTGGCCGAACAGGCGTCCCAGGGTGCCGGTGCGGCTCATGCCATGCCACTGGTCGCGCAGCCGCCCGGTGTTGAGCGAGAACGGATACCGCGCGTCGCGCGGTTCGGCCAGCGGCTCGTGCGGCGTGTCGACGAAGCGCGCGCGGCCGTCGGCGGTCGGGAAGCGGCCGTCTTCGTACAGGCGCGCGCGGCCCTCGGTCGCGCCCGTCGGGAAGGGCCATTGGGCCGGGGCCTGGTCGAGCCGGGCGTAGCCGAGACCGGTGATGTCGAGGTCGCGCCCGCGGGTCGATTCGCGATGCTCGTTCCAGACCGACTCGGCATCGGCATAGGGAAAGAGCGTGGGCCGGTCCGGCCGCAAGCGCTGCTCCAGCCGCCGCGCGAAATCGGCGGCGATCCGCCAGTCATGCCGCGCCTGGCCGGGCGCCGGCACCGCGGCTCGCACCCGGCTGATGCGCCGCTCGCTGTTGGTCACGGTGCCGTCCTTCTCGCCCCAGGTCGTCGCAGGCAGCAGCAGGTCGGCGTAGGCGCAGGTCGCGGTCGTGGCAAAGGCTTCCTGCACGACGACGAACTCGGCGCGCTCCAGTGCGCGACGCACGGTGCGCTGGTCCGGCAGGGACTGCGCGGGGTTCGTGCACGCGATCCACAGCGCCTTGACGTGGCCGTCGGCGGCGGCCTCGAACATCTCCACCGCGGTCTTGCCGGGCGCCGAGGGCACGTCGTCCACGCCCCACAGGCGAGCCACCTCGGCGCGATGCGCCGGGTCGGCGAGGTCGCGGTGCGCGCTCAGCAGGTTGGCCATGCCGCCAACTTCGCGCCCGCCCATCGCATTGGGCTGGCCGGTGAGCGAGAAGGGGCCTGCGCCCGGCCGACCGATCTGCGCCGTCGCGAGGTGCAGGTTCACCAGCGCCGCGTTCTTCAGGGTGCCGCTGCGGCTCTGGTTCAGGCCCTGGCAGTACAGCGACAGCGTGGGCGAGCGGCTTGCGCCGTCCGCGCCGGCGAACCAGCGCGCGGCCTGCACCAGCGCGTCCTCGCCGATGCCGCAAAGCTTGGCCACCTCCTTGGGCGTGAACTCGCGCACCCGGTCGCGCAGCGCCTCGAAGCCGCTGGTGTGCGCCGCGATGTAGGCCTGGTCGACCAGGCCCTCCCAGAGCATCAGGTGCAGCATGCCGTTGAAGAGCGCGACGTCGGTGCCCGGCAGCAGCGGCAGGTGCAGGTCGGCCATCTCCGCCGTCTCGGTGCGGCGCGGATCGGCGACGATGATCTTGAGCGACGGCCGCGCGCGCCTGGCGTCCTCGATGCGGCGGAACAGGATCGGGTGCGCGAAGGCGGTGTTGGAGCCGGCGATGAAGATCGTCTGCGCATGGGCGAGATCGTCGTAGCAGGCGGGGGGCGCATCGGCGCCGAGCGTGAGCTTGTAGCCGGCCACCGCGCTGCTCATGCACAGGCGCGAGTTGGTGTCGATGTTGTTGGTGCCGACCAAGCCCTTGGCCAGCTTGTTGAAGACGTAGTAGTCCTCGGTCAGCAACTGGCCGGAGACATAGAAGCCGACGGCGTCGGGCCCATGCTCGCCGATCACGCGGGCGAAGCGTTCGGCCGCGTCGTCGAGCGCCTCGTCCCAGCCGATGCGAGCAGGCGACTCGCCGCGCCGCGCGCGGCGCTGCGGATGCAGCAGCCGCGTCTGCAGCGTGATGGCCTGCGCGGCCGTGTGGTGCAGGGTGCTGCCCTTGGTGCACAGCCGGCCGAAGTTGGCCGGGTGATCCGGGTCGCCGCGCACGCCGGTGATCTGCGCGCCCTGCGACTCGACGATCACGCCGCAGCCCACGCCGCAGTACGGGCAGGTCGACTTCGTCTCGACGGGCGCCGAAGCCACGGGGATCATGCGGTCGCGCCCGCCTCGGTCAGGGCCAGGGAGTTCAGCTCGTCGACGTCGAGGTACACCCGGCCGGCCTCCACGTTCACGCTGAAGCGCGTGGTGCAGCCCTCGTCGGGCGCCTTGGCGCAGCCGTCGGCCAGGCCGATGGTCCAGTTGTGCAGCGGGCAGGCGACGCTCTCGCCGAAGACGATGCCCTGGCTCAGCGGCCCGCCCTTGTGCGGGCAGCGGTCGAGCAGCGCGAAGACCTTGTCCTCGCCGTTGCGGAAGATGGCGACGTCGCCGCCGCTGGCCCGCGCGACGCGGCGCGCGCCCAGCACCGGGATGTCCTCGACGCGGCAGATGGGTTTCCAGTGGCTCATGCTTGGCTCAGTTTGGTGAACATGCCCGTCACGCCGTCCATCACTTGAAGGATGCGTTCGCTGGTGGTGAAGACCTCGCTCATCGAGCGCCGATCGGCCTTGCCGGGGCGCAGCGTGCGCAAGGCGGCATCGAAGAAGTCCCACTGGGTGTGGGCGAGGTCGAGTTCGGCGCGGATGGAAGAGCTGGCCTCGGGCGCTGCGTACAGAAGCTTGTGCGCGGCCACGAACTCCTCGCGTGCCTTGACCAGTTCGGCGCTGGCGGGGCCTGCCTGCACCCCCCAGCTCGCGCTGAGGTAGAAGGCCGCCATGCGCTGGCTCAGCATACGCTGCCGGCCGGCGACGTTGACCAAGGTGCCCAGCGCGTGTCCGGAGACTTTCTCGAGCCGAGCCGTGCCGTCGTTGGCGATTCGCAGCACCTTGCCCGCGAGCGTGATCACGCTGTCGGCTTGCGCCTTGCTCGGCTTGGTGCCCACGAGGGCCGCCTTGTAATCGCTCCAGGCGAGTTCCAGTTGGGCATAGGTCGACTTGATGTCCGCGCCCGGCGCGAACACCTTCAGCTCGACGAGCTGACGGTCGAACAGCGCCATCGACGCGGCCAGCGTGCGCTCGGCCAGCTCGCCTTCCACGCCCTGGCCCAAGGCGAGGTAGCTCTTCGCCATCCGCTGGCACAGCATGCGCTGGCGGCCGGCCTTGTTGATGGCGTCGTTGATG
>DATFAY010000448.1:0-8138 GCA_035254085.1 Piscinibacter sp. | reverse complement strand
CGGCAGCGTGCGGCTGGCGGCCAGCGACATCCAGGCGGTGCCGGCGCTGCACAGGTCCTGCCAGGCACGCAGCGCGATCTGCGCGTTCATGGCGGTCAGGTGCTGCCCCATGGCCCAGGCCGATTCGCCGGCCGCTTCGAGCTTCTCGAGGCCCATGCGCGAGAACTCGCGCCGATCGCGCGGGCCGGGCGAGAGCCCCGCCCGCGCGATGCGGCCGCTGCGGTGGCCGATGACCTCGGCCGAGGCCACCAGCATCTCGCCGGTGCGCAGGGCCAGGTCGTTCCAGAGCGTGAAGGGCATGGTGGCCAGGGGAGATCGGGCTTTGCGGGGCATGGTAAGAATTCCAGGAGTGGAGGCCGGTTTACCGTGTGGACGGCCCCAGGCCGACGTGCACGGTGCCCCGGCAAGGGGCGTAGGGACGAGTGACCCCGGGGGTTCGGCAAGGCTTGTGCCGGCCCGTGCCTTGCTGCAAAGAGGATCCCGACCAGGAGCGCGCCGTGGAACAGCAGACCGTTCACCTTTTCGTCTTCGACACGCTGGCCGATTGGGAGATCGGCTATGCGATCGCGGGCATCAACAACCCGCAATTCCAGAGCGAGCCGGGCCGCTACCGGATCGTCACCGTCGCGCTCGAGGCCCGGCCGGTCACGACCATCGGCGGCCTGATGGTGCTGCCCCACATGACGCTGGACGCGCTGGCGCCCGAGGACAGCGCGATGCTCATCCTGCCCGGCGGGCGCTTCTGGGACGACGGCAAGAACGGCGAAGCGGCGTCCAAGGCGAAGGCCTTCCTGGCGGCCGGCGTGCCGGTGGCGGCCATTTGCGGGGCCACCGCGGGGCTGGCGCGGGTGGGCGTGCTCGACATGATGCGCCACACGAGCAACGCGCCCGAGTACCTGGCCGCGACCCGCTACCTCGGCGCCGCCCTCTACCTCGACCAGCCGGCGGTGACCGACGGCAAGCTCGTCACCGCGTCGTCGACCGCGCCGGTGGACTTCGCCCACGAGATCTTCAAGCAGCTGAAGCTGTACAGCACCGAGACGCTGGAGGCCTGGTATGGCCTCTTCAAGACCGGCAACCCGGCCTATTTCGGCGCCCTGATGCACTGAACGGCCCTCGGCCCGCCTGCAAGGGCCGCCATGCGCACTTTGCCCTCGCCTTCGGACGGCAAAACGGCGACAATGTGCGGTTGGCGCGCGAAGAGCGCGCCGGGAGGCCCCGATAGGCCCAGGCGTCGCGCGGCGCTGGCCCGGCGGCGCGGCCCAGGCATCCGGTGCGCAGCCGTCTCGCACCGCACCGCTCGATGCACGCCCCGGACACGATGGGTCCGCCTCGCACACGCGCGAGGGCGCCTCCCGCGGAGCCTGGAACTATTTGTTTCGGACCCCCTCTCTCTAGGTTGCTGTTTCAAGGAGCTGTTCAGACCATGGCCAAAGATGAAATCAAGACGTCCATCGATTCCGATGGACTGCGCTACCGATCCAAGCCGGCCGGGTCGCCGTTCGGGTCCGCGGGCGCATTCACGACGGCCACGATGTCGTGCTTCCTGTGCGGCAAGCACCGCCCGCGCGCCTCGCTGAAGGGCAAGAAGCTGCTCGGGCGCACCCAGTTCGTGTGCGCACCGTCCTGCAAGGAACTGGCCGAGGCGGACAAATCCAAGGGCTGACGCCGCCGTCCGACCCCGGGAGCCCGCTCCCGACCGAAGGCCTGCATGCGAATGCAGGCCTTTTTGCTTTTGGGGGGCCGCGCGGGCCTCAAGCGCCGGTCAGGCCGAGAAAGTGGTCGAGCATGTGGAAGTGGTCGTCGTGGAAGCGGTCTTCCAGCGCCGCCAGCCGCTCGATGGGCACCCATTGCGCGTCGCCCGCGTCGTCGCCGGCGCGCACCTCGGGCAACTCGCGCTGCCCGAGGTCGAAGTAGTGCGCATGCGTGATGGTGCGCCCGCGCTGGCTGCGGTCGGGGTGGTCGAACACCGCCACGGCCCGCAGCGCCTGGCGCATCGTCTGCCCGAGCAGGTGCAGGTGCGTTTCCTCCATCAACTCGCGCAGGGCGCACTGGTAGGTCGTCTCGCGCTGCTCGATGAAGCCGCCGGGCACCGCGTAGAGCCCCTTGCCGGGCGGGCGGCCGCGGCGGATGAGCAGCACGTGTGCGGCGCAGCGAACCACCGCATCGGCGGTGACGAACACCGGCGGGTAGGGCGCCTCGCTCCATTGCGTCTTGTAGCGCCGCAGCACCTCCCACTCCTGCGCCACCTCGGCGTACTGCGGCTGCACCGACCATGCGCGCAGGAACTCGATCGTCCCGGGGGGCGCCTGGCTGGCGACGGCGGCCAGCGCCGCGTCGACGTCGCGGCCGGCGACATGGAAGTAGGCGTCGCGGATCGCCGCGCCCGACACGCCGACCACCCGCTCCATATTGACGGGGCGCCACTCGGGGAAGCCGTGCAGGTCCTCGCCGCCGGCGTCGCCGAAGTGGCCGATCAGCACGACGTCCGAGCCGCAGGCAGGATCGCGATCGGCCAGCAGCGACGCGACGCCGCTGCGCACCGCCTCGGCCCAACGCATGTCGTCGTAGTAGTCGCGCACGGGAAGGAACAGCAAGCGCTCGCGCTCGTGTGGCGCCACCGCCATGCGCACGAGCTCGCGGCGCTCCTCCCAGGTGAAGGGGTTGCGCGGCGTGCGGGCCTGGCGCGCCGAGCCCAGCACGACGACGCAATACGGCGCACTGGCCAGGGCACGCTGCAGCAGGGCCACGTGGCCCCGATGCACCGGCTGGAAGCGGCCGATCACGACGGCGGCATGGCCGGAGCCGGTCGCCTGCAGGAGCGATGCAGCCATGTCGCGCGCCTCCTTCACGCCGCCGATGGGCCTGCCTCCAACCGGCGGGCATGAGCTTGCGCAGCAAGCAACGTTCCCGTGCGCGGTGCCGGACCCGCGAGCACTGGCCCGGCGCGTACCATGCGCCATGACTGCCGATGCCGCCTCCCAGCCCCGCCGAGCCTTGCTGGCCGGCGCTTCCGGCCTGATCGGGCGCAGCCTGCTGGCGCTGCTGCTCGACTCGCCCCGCTATGCGCAGGTGGACGTGCTGCTGCGCCGACCCGTGGCGGGGCTGCCCGCGTCGTCCAAGCTTCAGACCTGCATCGTCGACTTCGACCACCTGCCGCCGTTGCCGGCGGTCGACGACGTGTTCATTGCGCTGGGCACGACCATCAAGGTGGCCGGCTCGCAAGAGGCCTTTCGCCGGGTGGACTTCGACGCGGTGGTCGACACCGCGAAGGCCGCGCGCGCGGCCGGCGCGCGGCGGGTGCTGGTCGTCTCGGCGCTCGGCGCCGATGCGCGCTCGCGCGTCTTCTACAACCGCGTCAAGGGCGACATGCAGGCCGCGGTCGCTGCGCTCGGCTACGAGACGGTGGTGTTCGCGCAGCCCTCGCTGCTGCTGGGCGATCGCGCCGCGCTGGGCCAACCCAAGCGCAGCGCCGAGGAATGGGCCGCCCGCTGGCTGCGCCCGGTGATCGGCTGGCTGCCCGCCGGCGTGCGACCGATCACGGCGGACGCGGTCGCGCGGGCGATGCTGCAGGCGGCGCTGGACAGCGCCGCTGGCGTGACGGTGCTGAGCTCGGCCCGGATGCAATCGTTCGCGCGCTGAGCCGCCGCGATACCCGCCCTGCCGGCGAGGCGATGCGGTCACGACCGCGCAGGAGGTGGCCACAATGGGCCTCGCCTGGGGACCTCACACCATGCCCACCTTCCACGTCTACCGTTACGACCCCGATCGAGACACGCGGCCGCACATGCAGACCCTGCAGTTGGAGACCAGCCCGGGCGAACGCATGCTGCTGGATGCATTGATCCGCCTGAAGTCGCTCGACCCGACGCTCAGCTTCCGGCGCTCCTGCCGCGAAGGGATCTGCGGCTCCGACGCGATGAACATCAACGGCAAGAACGGCCTCGCGTGCCTCACCAACCTGCGCACCTTGCCCGACACCATCGTGCTCAAGCCGCTGCCGGGCCTGCCGGTGATCCGCGACCTGATCGTGGACATGACGCAGTTCTTCAAGCAGTACCACTCGATCAAGCCCTACCTCGTGAACGACGAACCGCCGCCCGAGAAGGAGCGGCTGCAGTCGCCCGCCGAGCGCGACGAACTCAACGGCTTGTACGAGTGCATCCTGTGCAGCTGCTGCTCGTCGGCCTGCCCGAGCTACTGGTGGAACCCCGACAAGTACGTCGGCCCCGCCGGCCTGCTGCAGGCCTACCGCTTCCTGGTGGACAGCCGCGACCGCGCCACCGGCGAGCGGCTGGACAACCTCGAGGACCCATACCGCGTCTTTCGCTGCCGCACCATCCTCAACTGCGCGGACGTGTGCCCCAAGGGGCTCAACCCGGCGCTGGCCATCGGCAAGATCAAGGACATGATGGTGCGGCGCGCGACCTGAACTCGCCGCCGCTCAGCGCAACCGCAGCATCAAGGTCGAGAACCCGCTCGACGGATAGACCGCGCGGTCGGGCCGGTGCTCGGCCAAGGGCTCGATGTGCCGCGTGCGCGCGAGCAGTTCCTCCATCACCACACGCAGTTCCATGCGCGCCAGCGGCGCACCCGGACAGACGTGGATGCCCGCGCCGTACAGCAGGTTGCGCGCCGGGTCGCGATCGAGCCGGAAGGCCTGCGCGTCCTCGAAGGCACGCGGGTCGCGGTTGGCGGCGACCCAATTCACCGAGATGCGCTCGCCCGCGGCGATGGTCCGGCCGCCGAGTTCCACCGGGCGCGTGGTGACGCGCCGATTCGTCACCAGCGGCCCATGCAGCCGCAGGATCTCGTCGATCGCGGGCGGCAGCAGCGACGGCTGCGCGCGCAAGCGGTCCTGCAGCGGCGCATCGAGCGCGAGATGCTCGGCGAGGATGCCGATCGAGGCCGAGATCGTGGCGATCTCGCCGACGGTCCAGTTGCGCACGATGCTCACGATCTCGTCGTCGCGCAGCGGCCGCCCGTCCACCTGCTCGCGCAGCAGCCGGGTGGTCACGTCGTCCGGCGCGCGATCGCCTGCATGGCGACGCGCCTGCAGCAGTGCCACGACGTGCTCCTCGAACTCTCGGGCGATGCCTCGCGTGAGCGCCGGGTCGGCCGCGCGGCGCGCCTCGTAGTTGCGCCGGGTCCATTGCCGGATCGGCTCGCGCATGTCGTCGGGCCAGCCCATGAAGGCGCACTGCACCTGCACGGCGAAGGGATCCGCGAGGGCCGCGACGAGATCGAGCTCGCCTGCAGGCAGCGACCGCACCAGCTGTGCCGCGATGTCGCGGCAGCGCGGCTCGAAGGCCGCCATCGGCGCGGGCTCGAAGTACGCCTCGACGATGCGCCGGTAGGCGTCGTGCTCGGGCGGGTCCATGCCATTGGGGACGGCGCGGTGCGCGGACACGACGTTGCTGAAGCTGGCGTGGTCGTGCAGCACCTGCAGGACATCGGCATGGCGCAGCACCGACCATCCCCGCAGCCGGCTGTGGGCCACCGGGCAGCGCTCGCGCAGCTCGTCGTACGCAGCGCGCTGGTCCTCTCGGACGGCCTCGTCCTCGGGATCCCAATCGTCGGAAGAAGGATGGTTCATGCAGCAAGGCTCGGTGGCTGGCCGAGGTCGATCACCAGGGAGGGATCGAACAGCGGGTTCTCGTTGACGCCGTCGCGGGCGTAGCCGCGCGGGTTGCACACCACGCGGGTGCCGTCGACCACGTAGTCGAAGCTGTCGTGCGTGTGGCCGTGGATCCAGAGGCAGGCGCGCTGCCCGGCCAGCAGATCGCGCGCGTCGGACACGAAGCAGGCGTTGAGCAGCGAGTCGGCGAAGCGCGGGTGGATGCTGCGCGGCGAGGGAGCGTGGTGGGTGATGACGACGGTCGGACCGTCGTGCGGCACGGCCAGGCGCGAGGCCAGCCAGCGTGCGTGGCGCCGGTAGAGCGCGGCCGCGTCGTCGGGGGTGAAGGGCGCGGCGCTTGACGCGTCGCGGCGGATGCGGCTGAAGTCGCGGATCAGGCGCTGCGCCTCGGCGATCGCCGCCGACTTCTTCTCGCCGTCGCCGAACAGCTCGAAGTCGCTCCACAGGGTGCTGCCCAGGAAGCGCACGCCGCCGAGCACGATCTCGCCGTCGTCGAGCAGATGCACCCGGCTGCCGGCGCACAGCTCGCGCAGCTCGTGCGACGCCGCCTCGAGGCTGCTGCCGTAGTACTCGTGGTTGCCGGGCACGTACAGCACCGGCTTGTCGAAGCCTTGGGCCCACGCGACGGCCTCGCGCGGGCGGGCGATGTCGCCGGCCAGCACCACCACGTCGGCCTCGGCCGCGGGTCGCTCCATGGCGCCGAAGCCCAGGTGCAGGTCGGACAGGATGTGAAGTCTCATGGGCGGTGGCCGTCGTCCTTATGTATCACACCGTGATATGCCCACGTCGGCCGCAGGCCGTGCATCAAGTCCCGAACGGCTCGTGTTCCGTGCCGGCGGATGTGCCGCAACAGGCCATTGCTCCATCGCGTGACAGCGCTGTACCACGCGCCGCGTGGCACTGCGCCGTTTCGGCCGGCGGCGTGCGGGTTTTGCCGTAGCGCCGAGCGCGTTCGCGGCCGCTCGGCGCCGTGGCACGTGGCTTGCGAATTGGCTCGCCGTCAACCGGCCCGGACTCGCCGCGACCGGTGTCACTTCCGGGCATTCCCGCTCATCCACAGGAGACGCTTCATGCTCTACGCGAGCCCCAACACCGCCGGCGCCAAGGTGGCCTTCAAGTCGCGCTACGACAACTTCATCGGCGGCAAGTTCGTCGCCCCGCTCAAGGGCGAGTACTTCGACGTGATCACGCCGATCACCGGCCAGCCCTTCACCAAGGCGGCGCGCTCCGGCGCCGAGGACATCGAGCTCGCGCTCGACGCAGCCCATGCAGCGTCCGCCAAGTGGGGCGCCACGCCGCCGGCCGAGCGCGCCAACCTGCTGCTCAAGATCGCCGATCGCATCGAGCAGAACCTGGAATTGCTCGCCTACGCGGAGACGGTGGACAACGGCAAGCCGATGCGCGAGACGCTCAATGCCGACATCCCGCTGGCGGTCGATCACTTCCGCTACTTCGCGGGCTGCGTGCGCGCCCAGGAAGGCGCGCTGAGCGAGATCGACACCAGCACGATCGCCTACCACTTCCACGAGCCGCTGGGCGTCGTGGGCCAGATCATCCCGTGGAACTTCCCGATCCTGATGGCGGCGTGGAAGCTCGCGCCCGCGCTGGGCGCGGGCAACTGCGTGGTGCTCAAGCCGGCCGAGAGCACGCCCATCAGCATCCTGGTGCTGACCGAGCTGATCGCCGACATCCTGCCGCCGGGCGTGCTCAACATCGTCAACGGCTTCGGCCGCGAGGCCGGCATGCCGCTGGCGTCGAGCAAGCGCATCGCGAAGATCGCCTTCACCGGCTCCACGGCCACCGGCCGCGTGATCGCGCAGGCGGCGGCCGGCAACCTGATCCCGGCCACGCTCGAGCTGGGCGGCAAGAGCCCCAACATCTTCTTCGAGGACATCGCCGACGCCGACGACGCCTTCTTCGACAAGGCCATCGAAGGCCTGGTGCTGTTCGCCTTCAACCAGGGCGAGGTCTGCACCTGCCCGTCGCGCGCACTGATCCAGGAATCGGTCTACGACAAGTTCATGGACCGTGCGCTCGCCCGCGTGAAGGCGATCAAGCAGGGCAACCCGCTGGACACCGAGACGATGCTGGGCGCGCAGGCCTCGGCCATGCAGATGGACAAGATCATGTCCTACCTCGAACTGGGCAAGCAAGAAGGCGCCAAGGTGCTGGCCGGCGGCGCGCGCGCGCAGCTCGGCGGCGAGCTCTCCGGCGGCTACTACATCCAGCCCACGCTGTTCAAGGGCCACAACAAGATGCGCATCTTCCGCGAGGAGATCTTCGGCCCGGTGCTGGCCGTGACCACCTTCAAGAACGAGGACGAAGCGCTGGCGATCGCCAACGACACGCCCTACGGCCTGGGCGCCGGCGTGTGGACGCGCGACGGCAGCCGCGCCTACCGCATGGGCCGCGCGATCCAGGCCGGGCGCGTGTGGACCAACTGCTACCACGCCTACCCGGCGCACGCCGCTTTCGGCGGCTACAAGGAATCGGGCATCGG
>DATFAY010000447.1:0-3434 GCA_035254085.1 Piscinibacter sp. | reverse complement strand
TGATGGTGCGGCCCTTCTGCTTCTCGTGCCAGTAGGCCTGGCTCAGCCGGTCGCGCGGGCCCAGCTCCATGGCCTTGTTGCGCGGCTCGGGGGTCGCGGGGCCGAGCCCGTAGTCCTGCAGGTAGCGGTCGCCGTTCTTGTTGAGCAGGAAGCCGCCTTCGCCGCGGCAGGCCTCGGTGAACAGCAGCCCGGTGCCCGGCATGCAGGTGGGGTGGTACTGCACGAACTCCATGTCGCGCAGCGGCACGCCGTGGCGGTAGGCCAGCGCCATGCCGTCGCCGGTGACGATGCCGCCGTTGGTGTTCTCGCGGAACACGCGGCCGGCGCCGCCGGTGGCGATGATCACCGCCTTGGCCTGGATCATCCGGAATTCGCCGGTCGCAATCTCGATCGCCACCACGCCCTGGGCGCGGCCGTCGTCGACCACCAGGTCGACCACGAAGTGCTCGTCGAAACGCTTGATCGACGGGTACTTGATCGAGGTCTGGAACAGCGTGTGCAGCATGTGGAAGCCGGTCTTGTCGGCGGCGAACCAGGTGCGCTCGATCTTCATGCCGCCGAACGCGCGCACGTTGGCATGGCCGTCGGCCTTGCGGCTCCACGGGCAGCCCCAGTGCTCCATCTGCACCATCTCCTCGTGCGAGTGGGCGACGAAGTACTCGACCACGTCCTGCTCGCACAGCCAGTCGCCGCCGGCGACGGTGTCGTGGAAGTGCGCTTCCAGGCTGTCGTGCGCCTGCGTCACCGCGGCGGCGCCGCCTTCGGCCGCCACGGTGTGGCTGCGCATCGGATAGACCTTGGAGAGCAGTGCGATGCTCAGCTTGGGATCGGCCTCGGCGACGGCGATCGCGGCCCGCAGGCCCGCGCCGCCGGCGCCGATGATCGCTACGTCCGCCTTGAAGATGTCCATGACTTGTTCTGCCCCTCGGGATTCAAAGGTTCAACGGGTCAACGGGTCAGCACCAGCTTCTGGTACAGCCCGCCGAAGTAGGTCTGCTTCTCGATCGAGCAAGGCCAGATGTGGCTCGGCAGGAAGTGCTCGACGTCGTGCTCCCACAGGTCCATGGCGTAGGGCTCGAGCTTGCGGAAGACGCCCGTCATCAGCAGGCGCAGCGGATGCAGCGCCACGGGCCGGTGGTAGTCGACGATCACGATGCGTCCGCCCGGCCTCACCACGCGCATGGCCTCGGCCAGGGTGGCGCGCCGCACGTGCTCGGGCTGCTCGTGCAAGAGGAAGAACAGCAGCACCTGGTCGTAGCTCGCGCTCGGGCAGGCCAGCGACGAGGAGTCGCCCTGCAGCAGCGCCACGCGCTCGTCGGCCGGCATCTTCTTGGCCAGGTTGTGCAGCTGGATCGGCAGGATGTCGACCACGTCCAGGCTCGCGTCGGGCGCCAGGCGCTCGCGCAGGCGCGGCGTGAGGTTGCCGTACACGCAGGCCACCTGCAGCGTCTTGCCCTGGACCGTCTCGCCCAGCTCGGCCAGCGCCGCGTCGCGCAGCCGGCCGTAGTTGCCGAACAGGATCGCGTTGACCAGCCACTCGCGCTCGAAGAAGTTCACCGCCTTGGGGTGCACGTAGGCCCACCAGTAGACCTGCTCCAGGTAGCGCGGGATGGCGAGCGCGCGCACCGGCGCCAACTCGAATGCGGCCGGCGCGGGCGCGGCGGTGAGGGCCGCGTCGGCCGCGGTGTGCACAGGTGGCGTCATGCGTGGGTCCCCTTGCTCGTGTTGCTCACCGCTCGCGAAGCCGAGGGGTGTGCAAGCAGCGTAGCGGTGCACGCGTCGGCACGGTTGATCGGGATCAACCGGTGCCATGCAGTGCGCACACGTGCCGGAACTACAGGCCTTTTTCCACCATGTCCAGGAGGCGCTGGCCGAGCTGGTGCAGCCGCGCGTCGGGCAGCGCGCGCAGCGGCCCGTCGATGGCGAGCAGCGCCAGGCCGTGCACCGCCGACCACGCCAGGTACTCGGCGCCAGGCCGGCGCGAAGCCGGCAGCGCGCCCGAGCGCACCAGCGTGTCGAGCGCGTCGCCCAGCAGCTCGAACGGGTTCATGCCGCTCGCGCCGGCGCGCGCCGGATCGGGCGGCTGCTGCACCTCGAAGGGACCGGCGAAGGCGGTGCGAAACAGGCCCGTCTGCGCGCGCGCGAAGCGCAGGTAGCCGGTGCCGATCGCCCGCACCCGATCGCGCGCGGCCTGCGCCGCACTCCTGCGTCGGCCGAGGGCGGCAAGCTCGCGCTCCATCGATTGCGCCAGCGCCGCGAGCGCTGCCGCGCGCACCGCCGCCAGCAGGTCGTCGCGGCCCGCGAAATGGCGGTAGGCCGCGTTCGGCACGACGCCCGCCCGGCGCGTCGCCTCGCGCAGCACCACTGCATCCGGGCCGCCGTCGCGCGCGAGCGCGATGCCGGCGTCGAGCAGCGCGCGGCGCAGGTCGCCGTGGCGGTAGGTCTCGCGCGGGGCCGGCTGCTTTGGCGTCAGGGGCATTGCGGACTCGATGTGGACACTGTCCATTCTCTTTGTTATTTTATTGTGGACGGTGTACACAAATCCAGGAGGCCGACATGCCCGCACTCGACACCTATCTGTTCTTCGACGGAACCTGCGCCGAGGCGATGCGCTTCTACGAACGCACGCTGGGCGGCAAGATCGAGATGATGATGACGCAGGCCGAATCGCCGATGCGCGACCAGGCGCCCCCCGGCGCGCCGCCGGACCAGATCATCCATGCGCGGCTGGCGCTGGGCGATCGCAAGCTGATGGCGTCGGACTGGTGCGTGCCGGACGAACCCTACGGCGGCATGAAGGGCTTCTCGCTCAGCCTCGAGTACCAAAGCGTCGCCGAGGCGCAGAAGATCTTCGACGCGCTGTCGCAAGGCGGCAAGGTGACGATGCCGATGCAAAAGACCTTCTGGGCCGAGAACTTCGGCATGCTGGTCGACCGCTTCGGCACCGCCTGGATGGTCACCGGCGGCGAGCGTGCGCATTGAAGCCGCACCACGACCCGGCCGTCGCGTCGCGGCGGCGCTGGCTGGCGCTCGCCGTGCTGTGCATCGGCGTGCTCATGATCGTGCTGGACACGACCATCGTGAACGTCGCGCTGCCCTCGATCCGCGCCGACCTTGGCTTCACCGAGACCTCGCTGGTGTGGGTCGTCAACGCGTACATGCTCACCTTCGGCGGCTTCCTGCTGCTGGGCGGGCGCCTGGGCGACCTGTACGGCCACCGGCGCCTGTTCCTGCTCGGCATCGGCCTGTTCACGCTGGCCTCGCTGGCCTGCGGGCTGGCGCAGTCGCAGGCGATGCTGGTGGTGGCGCGAGCGGTGCAAGGCCTGGGCGGGGCGGTCGTGTCGGCGATCTCGCTGTCGCTGATCATGAACCTGTTCACCGAGACCGCCGAGCGCGCCAAGGCGATGGGCGTCTATGGCTTCGTGTGCGCGGGC
>DATFAY010000446.1:0-14307 GCA_035254085.1 Piscinibacter sp. | reverse complement strand
CCTTGCTCGAAAGCGAGCTGTTCGGCCACGAGAGCGGCGCCTTCACCAGCGCGGCCAAGCGGCGCATCGGCAAGATCGAGCATGCGCAGGGCGGCACCTTGCTGCTCGACGAGATCGAGAGCATGCCGCTGCCGTTCCAGGTCAAGCTGCTGCGCGTGCTGCAGGAGCGCAAGCTGGAGCGACTGGGCTCCAACGAGGAGATCCCGATCGACGTGCGCGTCATCGCGGCGACGAAAGTGGATCTCGCGCAGTTCAGCGCTCAGGGACGCTTTCGCAGCGACCTGTACTACCGGCTCAATGTCGCGGTGCTGGCGCTGCCGCCGCTGCGCGAGCGGCGCGAGGACATCCCGGCGCTTTTCGAGCACTTCGTGTTCGAGGCGGCGGCGCGCCACGGCCGCGAGCCGATCGCGGCGGACGCGCCCCGCATGCGCGAGCTGATGTCCCACGACTGGCCGGGCAACGTGCGCGAGCTGCGCAACGTGGCCGAGCGGTTCGTGCTCGGCCTGGCCGGGAGCCTGGCAGGGCCGGCGTCGGTGCCCGCACTGACGCTGCCGCAGCAGGTCGAGCAGGTCGAGAAGGCGCTCATCGAGCAGGCGCTGCGCCAGCACCGCGGCCGCCCGACGGCGGTGTGCGAGGTGCTGGGCATCGGCCGCAAGACCCTGTACGACAAGATCGCGCGCCACGGCCTGGTGCTCGACGACTACCGCCTTCCGGCGGACAGCAGCGAGCCGCGCTAGCCGCGGCCTTCACCCGGTCACCGATAGCGCGCCGGGTCGCCCGAGTCGGTGGGCTGCGCGATGACTCGCTTGAGCGCTTCGCTCATCGGCAGCCGCAGGTTGATGCCGCGCGGCGGTACCGGCAACTCGAACCAGCGGCGGTAGATGCGCTCGATCTCGCCGCTGCGGTAGAGCGCGACGATCGCCGCGTCGACCAGCCGCTTGAACTCGGGGTCGCCCTTGCGCAGCATCACGCCGTAGGGCTCGACCGAGAGCGCCTCCTCGGAGATCACGTAGTCGTCGGGCGTGCCTGCGGTCGCGATGGAGCCGGCCAGCAGCACGTCGTCCATGGCGTAGGCGGCGGCGCGGTCGTTGGCCACCATGCGAAAGGCCTCGCTGTCGTCCTTGGCGGCGAGGATCTTCAGCTCCAGCGATTGCCGGGCGTTCAGCTCGTGCAGGTAGCGGATGCTGGTCGTGCCCACCGTCGACACGACGGGGCGCCCGCGCAGGTCGGCCAGGCCGGCCACCTTCGCGCCGCGCTTGGCCAGCAGCCGGCTTTCGGCCACGAAGATGGTCACGCTGAACGCCACCTGCCGCTGCCGATTGAGGTTGTTGGTGGTGACGCCGCATTCGAGGTCGATGGCGTCGTTGACCACCAGTGCGATGCGCGTGGCGGTGCTCACCGGCACCAGCTTGACGGCCAGCTCGCGCAACCCCAGGCGCTGCTTCACGGCGGCCACGACGTGGCTGCAGATCTCGAGCGAATAGCCGATCGGGCGCTGGTGGCCGTCGAGGAAGGAAAACGGGACCGCGTCGTCGCGGTAGCCGACGGAGATGACGCCGGCGGCCTCGATCTTGCGCAGGGTCAGCGAATCGGGCGGCGCGGCGGCATGGGCCGCGCCGAGCCAGCCGGCGAGCACCGCCGCGAGGAGCGAGCGCGCCGCGTGCATCAGGCCACGGTCACCCGGTTGCGCCCTTCGTTCTTGGCGCGGTACATCGCCCGGTCGGCGTCGTCGAACAGGGTCGCCAGGTCGTAGGGCGGCGCGTGGGCGAGCCCGACGCTGAGCGTGACCCGCAGCTCGGGCGCGAGCGCGCTCCAGTCGTGGCGCTCGACCCGCGCGCGCAGCCGCTCGCAGACCTCGACCGCCTGCGCACTCGGCATGTCCGGAAAGACGACGAGGAATTCCTCGCCGCCGATGCGCGCCAGCACATCGGTGGCGCGGGTGTTCTCGCGCAGCTGTTGCGCCATCGCGATCAGCACCTTGTCGCCCACCGCGTGGCCGAAGCGGTCGTTGATCTGCTTGAAATGATCGAGGTCGACCAGCGCCACGGTCAGCGGCAGGTTCTGGCGCTGCGCCAGTTCGAGCAGCATCGGCAGGCGGTGGTCGAGATGGCGCCGGTTGCCCAGGCCGGTGAGCTGGTCGCGCTGGGCATCGGCCTGGAAGCTGGCCGCGCGCGAGCGCTCGACCTGCGCCTCCAGGCGCGCCCGCTCGGCCTGCTGGCGCGCCTGCTCGGCCTCGACCCGGGTGACGAACAACTGCGACTGCGCCTTCAGCTGGTTGGTGGCGCGCCGGCGTTCCAGCCGCTCGTGCTGCTCGAAGTGGCCCAGCGCCTGCGCGTCCCAGCCGAGCTCGCGGCAGGCGCGGTACAGCGCGTGGTGCACCCGGATGAGCGTCGAGCGCGAGTCGTCGTCGCGCATGTCGTGCAGCAGCTTGACCAGCGCCGCGTGGGCGTCGCGGGCCTGCCCTTGCGCGAGCATCAGCTCGCAGATCGAGCAGCGGATGCGCCACACCTGCGCTTCGTAGCCGTGCTCCAGGCCGCGCTGCAAGGCGGCGTCGAGCAAGCGGCGCGCCTCCAGCGTGTTGCCCAGGTGCAGCAGCACTTCGCCCAGGTTGCCCTCGACGAAGACCGAGAAGAACGGGTCGTCGAAGATGCTCAGCAGCGAGTGCGCTTCCCGCGCATGGGCCAGCGCGCGGCGCAGGGCGGCCGTGGCCTCGGCCGGTTCGTCGCCGCCGCGCAGCACGTAATACGCGCCCACGCAGGCGGCGCACAGGTTGTTGAGGGTCACCAGGCGCGCGAACGGGTCGCCGAATTCGTTGGCGATGGCCAGCGCCTCGTCCATCAGGCGCTCGGCCTGCCAGGGGTCGCCCATGCGTTCGAAGCACGCGCCCAGCGTGGTGAGCGACAGCGCGAACTGGCGCCGGTCGCCGAGCTCCTGCGACAGCGCGCAGGCGTCGTTGGCGCGGCGCAGCGCACTGTCGAAGCGGCCGGTTTCGCAGGCCGCCAGCGCCAGCCAGCGCAGCAGGTCGGCCCGGGTGGCACTGCGCTCGGTGGCCGCGAGCGCGGCCAGCACCGCGTCGCCGATCGCCAGCAGCGCGTCCAGCGCGCCCAGCCGGTAGTGGAACAGGCACAGCAGATGGCCGGCTTGTGCACGGTCCTCGGGCGAGCCCTGCTGCGTGGCGAGCGCCCAGGCCCGCGCGGCGACGTCGCGGCCTTCGGTGAGCGCGGACGCGTCGCGCGCGGCGCGGGCGCGCGCGAGCAGATCGGCGATCGATTCGGTCTCCATCAGGCGCAATGATGAGGCCGAATCGGGGCGGCGGCGCCGCCGACGGGGTCTTACTTCGCGGTCGGCATCACGAACTCGGCCCCCTTGGCGGTCGCTTCGGGCCAGCGCTGCATGATGGACTTCTGCTTGGTGTAGAAGCGAACCCCCTCTTCGCCGTAGGCGTGGCTGTCGCCGAAGAGGCTGCGCTTCCAGCCCCCGAAGCCGTGCCAGGCCATGGGTACCGGGATGGGCACGTTGATGCCCACCATGCCGACCTGGATGCGGCGCGCGAATTCGCGCGCGATGTGGCCGTCGCGGGTGTAGCAGGCGACGCCGTTGCCGAACTCGTGCGCGTTGACCAGATCGACCGCCTCGGCGAAGTCCTTGGCGCGCACGCAGGAGAGCACCGGGCCGAAGATCTCTTCCTTGTAGATGCGCATCGACGGGGTCACGTGGTCGAACAGCGTGCCGCCGGTGAAGAAGCCCTCTTCGTGCCCCTGGACCCGGTGGCCGCGGCCGTCGACCACCAGCGTCGCGCCCTCTTCGACGCCCAGCGCGATGTAGCCTTCGATGCGCTCGAGCGCTTGGCGGGTGACGATCGGGCCCATCTCGGCGTCGGGCGCCATGCCGTTGGCGATCTTGAGCGCCTTCGCGCGCTCGGCCAGGCGCGGCACGATGCGGTCGGCGACGTCGCCCACCAGCACGGCGACGCTGATCGCCATGCAGCGCTCGCCGGCCGAGCCGTAGGCCGCGCCGATCAGCGCGTCGACCGCCTGGTCGAGGTCGGCGTCGGGCATCACGACCATGTGGTTCTTGGCGCCGCCCAGCGCCTGCACCCGCTTGCCGTGATGCGCCCCCGTCTCGTAGATGTATTGCGCGATCGGCGTGGAGCCGACGAAGCTGAGCGCCTTCACGTCGGGGTGGGTCAGCAGGGCGTCCACGACCACCTTGTCGCCCTGCACGACGTTGAACACGCCGGCGGGCAGGCCGGCCTGCAGCAGCAGATCGGCCATGAACAGCGAGGGCGACGGGTCGCGCTCGCTGGGCTTGAGGATGAAGGCGTTGCCGCAGGCCAGCGCCACCGGGAACATCCAGCACGGCACCATGCACGGGAAGTTGAACGGCGTGATGCCGGCCACCACGCCCAGCGGCTGGCGCAGCGTCCAGTTGTCGATGCCGGTGGAGACCTGGTCGGTGAAGTCGCCCTTGAGCAGCTGCGGGATGCCGCAGGCGAACTCGACGACGTCGATGCCGCGCATCACTTCGCCCTGCGCGTCGCTGAAGACCTTGCCGTGCTCGGCGGTGATCATCGCGGCGAGCGTGTCCTTGTGCTGGTTGAGCAGCTGCAGGAAATTGTTGAGCACGCGCGCCCGGCGGATCGGCGGGGTGTCTGCCCAGGCGGGGAACGCGGCGCGCGCGGCGGCGACGGCGGCGTCCACGTCGGCGGCGCTGCCCAGCGCCACGTGGCGCGCCACCTTGCCCAGCGCGGGGTTGAACACTGGCTGCGTGCGCCCGCCCCGGCTGGCGACGAGGCGTCCGCCGATGTGGTGGCCGACCTCGGTGGTGGCGGTGAAGGCTTCGGGTGCGCCCATGCTGTGTCTCCTCGGCTGACGGTGCAAAGCAGTCTAGGCCTGCCGCGTGCCGCTGCCAATGCCGCTACACTGATTTGATTGTTCACGGAATTGAACAATTGATCATTGCCGGAGCGGACAACCATGAGCCTGCAGCGCAGCGAGGAACTCTGGTCGCACATCCATCTGCTGACCGTCATCGCGCAGACAGGCAGCTTCACGCAGGCCGCGCAGCGCCTGGGCCTGAGCAAGGCGGCTGTGAGCCAGCGCGTCGCGGAGCTGGAACGCGTCGCCGGCCTGACGCTGGTGCAGCGGACCACCCGCTCGGTGCGTCTGACCGACGCCGGCCAGCGCCTGGTGGAGGACACGGCGGAGTCGTTTGCCCACATCGCGCGCAGCCTGGGCGGCGTGCGCGACCTGGCCGGACAGCCGCGCGGGCTGGTGCGCGTCACCGCGCCGGTGGCGCTCGGCCGCCAGCACATCGGGCCGACGCTGGAGCCGTTCTTTCGCAGCCATCCGCAAGTGCGCGTGGAGCTCGAACTCGCGGACCGGGTCGTCAACCTCGCGCACGAGGGCTTCGACCTCGCCGTGCGCCACACCAGCGCCCCGCCGGACAACCACATCGCATGGAAGCTTTGCGATTCCCGCACGGTGCTCGTGGCCACCGCCGGCTACCTGCGCCGGCGCGGCACGCCGGCGCATCCGTCGGAGCTGGCGAACCATGACTGCCTCGCCTACCTGCGTCCCGGGCCGGCGCAGTGGCTGTTCGAGCAGGCCGAGCGTGCACGCGGCGGCCGCGAGCCGCTGCGCGTCAGCGTGGCGGTGCAGGGGCCGCTGCGCGCGAACAACTCCGAGTTGCTGCGCGACGCCGTGCTCGCCGGCCTGGGCATTGCCCAATTGCCCGACTTCAGCGCCGGCGCCGCCTTGCGCGCCGGGCGGCTGCGCGAGGTGCTGCCCGCCTGGCGGCCCGTGGGGTTCTTCGGCGACGCCATCTACGTGATCCGTCCGTGGAGCCCGAGCGCGCCGCGCGCCGTGCAGGTGCTGGTGGAGCACTGGCGGCAAGCGCTGGCCCCCGGCTTTTCCTGAGCGGCGCCGGCGCGCCCTGCAAGAAGGCGCCCGGCCCGCTATGCTGGCCCGACTCGATCGGGGGGACCCCATGGGCATGCTGCGTGCGGACATCACGCCGGACTCGTTTCATCGCCAGCAGGCGGGTTGCCTGCCCGACCGCTACGGCGTGCGGATCACGCGCATCGGCGAAGGCCGGCTCGACGGCGAACTGGAGATCCAAGCATGGATGCACGCGCCCAACGGGTTCCTGCATGCCGCCAGCGTGATCTTGCTGGCCGATACGTGCGCCGGCTACGCAACCATCGCTCACTTGCCCGCCGGGGCGAAGAACTTCACCACCATCGAACTCAAGAGCAACTTCCTCGGCACCGCGAAGGACGGCCTGATGCGCTGCGAGGCGGTGGGCGAGCACCTGGGCCGCACCACGCAGGTGTGGGCCGCGACGGTTTTCAACGCACAGGGCAAGCGCATGGCGCTGTTTCGCTGCACGCAGATGATCCTCTCGTAGTGCCCGACCCGAAAAAAAAGCCCACCCGCTTGCGCAGGTGGGCTGTGTCAAGTCCTCAAATAAAGGACGTCGTTGGGACGGTTGCAGGTCTCCCACCCTGTGATCGATGTTCTTTGGATGCGGGTGTTGCGGACCTCGACTCGCGCGGTTTGTGACAAACCTCGTGTGACAGCGACAGCGTCGACTGTAGGGGCGGTCCCCCCGAGCGGGTATCCCCAATACGAGGGAGGGCTATCGCAACGGTTTGTGGCAGGCCGATGGCGCAGGCGCCGCGCCACAATGGCGCATGCCTGAATCGCCTCGACATCCTCCCAAGCGGCCGGCGCGTGCGCCCGCTTCGCATCCGCAGCGCGCCACGGCTTCGCCGCGGCCTGCGGCGGTGCAGCCGCTCAGCGACCGGGAGCTGGACAGCCTGCAGTCCCTGCTCGACCGCGTGCCGGCGCCGCTGGAGCCGCTGGACGTGAGCATGCTCGACGGTTTCCTGTGCGGCGTGCTGCTGCAGCCGCAGCGCATCCCCGACAGCCGCTGGCTGCCGCATGTGACCGACGCGGACGGGCGGCCGCTGCCGGCGGGCTTCGATGCCGCGGCACTGCAGGCGCTGGTGCGACGCCGGCATGCCGAGCTGGACGATGCCATCGCGCGGCGGCAGTGGTTCGACCCCTGGGTGTTCGAGCTCGCCGAGGATGCGCACGCGGACGAGCCGGACAGCGACACGCCTGCATCGATCGATGCGGTATTGCCCTGGGTGGCCGGATTCGCCACCGCGCAAGAGTTCTTCCCGGGCCTGATGCGACTCGATGCGCAGGCGCTGACCGAGCCGCTCGCTCTGCTGTACCGTCATCTCGACCCCGATGACCTGGAAGACGCCGACGAGCTGCTGGAGGAGATCGACTCGCTGGAGCCGCCTGCCGATCTGGCCGACGCGGTCGAGGGCCTCGTGCGCGCCACGCTCTTGCTGGCGGACGTGAGCCGGCCGCTGCCCGCAGCGTCGAAGCAGGCGCCCCGGCCCCCGCTCAAGCGCCGCTGAACAGCCGCTGCGCATGCAGCGCCAGACCGCTGGCCACGCTGGCGAAGCGGTCGCCGCGCACGGCGCGGGCCCCCGGAAACGCCGCCGCAATGCGCTGGGCGAGCAGGCGCAGGCCGGTCGAGCCGCCGGTGAAATACAAGGCGTCGATCTGGCCGGGCCGCAACCCCGCCTGTGTCGCCGTGTGCCGCGCGGCATCGACGATGCGATCGATGTCGCCCTCGATCGCATCGACCGCCTGGTGCTCGCTGAGCTGCGCCGACAGGCGCGACTCCACGTGGCCGAGGTCGATGCGCACCTCGCCGCCTTCGGCCACGTCGATCTTGGCCTGCTCGGCGCGCGCGGCCAGTTCGTGGCCGAGGCGCTGCGTCACCACCGTCATCAGCCGGCGGTGATGCCGCGGGTCGCCGTAGAAGACACCCATGCGGCGCAGCTCCGCGACACGCTGCGGGCTGTAGACCGTGTTGATCAGGTGCCAGGTCGCGAGGTCGAAGTACACGCCGCTGGGCACCTCGCGCGGCGGCGCGCCGTTGATGTTGCTCGGCCCGAAGGCGCCGTAGCCCAGCGCAGGCAGCACGCTGGCCAGTTCCACCCGGCGGTCGAAGTCGGTGCCGGCGATGTGCACGCCGTGATTGGCCAGGATGTCGTCCTTGCGCTGCAGTCGCGCCGCGCGCTGCGGACCGACCCGCACCACCGAGAAGTCCGAGGTGCCGCCGCCGATGTCGGCCACCAGCACGATCTCCTCGTGCGCGATGTGCCGCTCGTGGTCGAAGGCCGCGGCGATCGGCTCGTACTGGAAGTGGACACTGGAAAAACCCACCGCGCGCGCCGCCGCTTCGAGCGCCGCCTGTGCCTGTGCGTCGCGCGCCGGGTCGTCGTCGACGAAGAAGACCGGACGGCCGAGCACGACTTCGTCGATCGCCGCGCCGCCCTGCGCTTCGGCCATGGTCTTCAGGTGCCGCAGGTAGCCGGCGATGATGTCGAGGTACTTCACGCCGCGCCCGCCGCCGACGTCGGTCGTCTGATCGACCAGGTCGGAGCCCAGGATGCTCTTCATCGAGCGCATCAGGCGGCCGTCGATGCCGTCGACATAGGCGGCGACGGCCGCACGGCCGAAGGCGCGCGGCGGGCCGTGCCGCTCGGGCCCGTCGACGAAATAGAACACCGCGGTCGGCATGGTGCGATGACCGGGCTCGAGCTCGACGAGGTTCATGTCGCCGGCCGCGGAGGGAATCGCGATGGCGGAATTGGACGTGCCGAAATCGATCGCGCAGTACATGGCAGGCGGGCGGCGGGAAGACACGGAGGGGCGCGATTGTAGTTTCGCGGCCCGCCGCCGGGCCGGATGCCGGCATACTTCGCCCGCCGCCTTGCCGCCACTTGCCCTCACGACATGTCCGCCCCCGACGACCTCGCGTCCCTGCTGGCCCGCGTCGCCTTGCACGACCGTGCCGCGTTCGAGCGGGTGTACCGCTCGACATGCGCGCATCTTCTCGGCGTTGCGTTTCGTATATTGAACAACCGGGACCGCGCCGAAGAGGTGCTGCAGGAAGCCTTCGTGAATGTCTGGCACAGCGCCGGCGGGTACAACCCGTCCGTCGCCACCCCGATGACCTGGCTCATCAACATCGTGCGCAACAAGGCGATCGACGCCTTGCGCTCGGGCAAGGCCGAGCGCGCCGCGACCGTTGCGCTGGACGACGAAGCCATGGACCTGCCGGCCGATGGCGCGCACCAGCCGCAGCAACTGCTGCAAGACAGCCTGGTGAAGGTGAGGATCGGCGAGTGCATGAGCGCGCTCAATGCATCGCAGCGCCAGGCGCTGGCGCTGGCCTACTACCGCGGCATGGTGCACACCGACATCGCCGAGGCCCTGGGCGCGCCGCTGGGCACGGTCAAGGCCTGGGTGCGCCGCGGCCTCGACAAGCTCAGGGCCTGTCTCGAGGCTGCCGGAGTGACGGCGTGATTCGCACGGCCGCATGAACTACCTCGATCCCGAACGCCTGGACCGCCTCGCGCGCGAGTACGTGCTGGGCACCCTGACCGGCCGCGCACGGCGGCGCTTCGAGCGCGTGTTGCAGCAGGCGCCCGCGGCGTGGCAGGCGGTGCACGACTGGCAGCGGCGTTTCAGCGTCCTGGCGGCCGGCGTGCCCGCGATGCAGCCACGCGACGCGGTGTGGCGACGCCTCGAGCGGCGACTGTTCGATCCGGCCGCGCGCGCGCCGTGGTGGCGCGGACTGTGGTCGCCCCGCACCTGGACCGGCGCACTCGCAGGCGTGCTGCTGTGCGTATTCTTGCTGCGCCTTCAGCCAGGACTGATCGGCCTGGAGCCCGCATCGCAGGCACTGCCGCAGAGCTACGTCGGCTTGCTGCTCGATGCCTCGGGGCAGCCGACGCTGCTGGCGAGTTCGCTGCGCCATGGCCGCCAGCTCACGGTGAAGGTGCTGCAGCCCGTCAGCGTGCCGCCCGGCCGCGTGGCGCGACTGTGGGCGTTGCCCAAGAATGCGCCGCCGTTTGCGGTGGCTGTGCTGCCGCCGTTGCCGGCCAAGGGCTCGGTGGCCCTGGCCCTGCCCGACAGTTCGGAAAAGCTCTTCTTCGACGTCCCTCGGCTGGCGGTGAGCATCGAGCCGGCGGCTGCCGTCGCGCCGACTGCGCCGGCCGGCGACTTCCTGCTCAGCGGCCATTGCGTCAAGCTGTGGTGAATCGCCTCGGCAGGCGTCGCCGCGTGATGCATCCGGCCGGCGCGCCGCGCCGTAAGTGGGTCCGGGCACCGATCGTCGGTGCCGATCAACCGAGGAACGACCCATGACCACGCTCTCGCGCACTCTTTGCGCCACCGCACTGGCGTTGACGCTGCATGCCGCTTTCGCGGCCGACACGGCTGTGGCGCCGGCCGCTGCCGACCCGCTGGCGCCCGCGCGCGCGCAGATTGCCGCGCAGCATTGGCGCGCCGCCATCGACGAGCTTCGGCGCGTCAACGACACCGGTAGTGCCGACTGGAACAACCTGATGGGCTACAGCCTGCGCAAGGCCAAGACGCCCGACCTCGAAGGTTCGGAGCACTTCTATGACGAGGCGCTGCGCATCGACCCGAACCACCGCGGCGCGTTGGAATACTCGGGCGAGCTCTACCTCATGAAGGGCGATGTCGCCAAGGCGGAGCAGCGACTGGCCGCACTCGACAAGCTGTGTCGCCTGCCCTGCGAGGAGCACACCCGACTGAAGAAGGCGCTCGCTGCCTACCGCGCGAACGGCGGAAACTACTCGTCGGTCTATTGAAGCGTGCCCGGCGGATCGGTCGCCGGCGCCGCGTCAGCGCACGCTGGATGTTCGCTCCGTACGGGCGATCGTCGTGTTCTGCTCGACGGCGAGCCGGCTCTGAAGCACGCCGATGTCGGTCGCCGGCGCCGTGCGCTCGGCGGTGGCGTCGGCGCGGTCCGCATGCATCCATCGAGGCGACTCCGATGTGCCCGATGCGATGAGAAGGGCACTGACCACCGCACCTGTCACAGTGCTCCACGCCAGCGCTTGCAGCGAATTCAACGTCACTTGGTGTCTCCCCGATGCGGCTCTTGCATGCCGGCCGCAGCCTTCAACCTTAGGAGGCAGTGGACCCGATTTCCACCGCTCCCGACAGGCCGTCGTCGTTGCATTGCAACAAAGGGCAACGATTCTGGCCCTTTCTGGGGATTTTTCCCTGTCCTGGATCACACACAATGCTCGGCGCCATGCACCGCCGCCAGTTCCTCGACCAGCTCAGCCGCCGCGCGGCGGCACTCGCCCTGGGGAGCCTGTTCGCCGCGCCGGCGTGGCGGCCGTTGGCCCGAGCGGCCACGGTCACGCCCGGACCGCAGGACCCGTTCACTCTCGGCATCGCGAGCGGCATGCCGCGGCCCGACTCGATCGTGCTGTGGACTCGCCTCGCGCCGCGTCCGCAGGAGCCCGGCGCAGGGCTCGCCCCGCAGCCGATCGCGGTTCGCTGGGAACTGGCCGAGGACGAGCGCTTCTCGCGCGGCGTGCGCAGCGGCGAGGTGGTGGCACTGCCCGAGCATGCCCACAGCGTGCATGTCGAGGTGCGCGGCCTCGCCCCGGCGGCAGGCTTCTTCTACCGATTCATCGCCGGCGATCACTCCAGTCCCACCGGCCGCACCCGCACCGCGCCCGCACAGGACGCGCGGGTCGAGCGCCTGCGCCTGGCGCTCGCCTCCTGCCAGCACTACGAGCAGGGCGCCTACGTCGCGCACCGCGAGATTGCGGCGCGCGAGCTGGACGCGGTGCTCTTCGTCGGCGACTACATCTACGAGTCGAGCAACCCGCGTCTTCGGCTGCGCCCGCACGAGGGTCCGGCGCCGTTGACGCTGGACCAGTACCGTGCGCGCCACGCCACCTACAAGGGCGATGCCGACCTGCGCGCCGCGCACGCCGCGCATCCCTGGGTCGTCACCTGGGACGACCACGAGGTCGAGAACGACTATGCCGGCGACCACTCGCCCAGCGGCCTGGACGTGCCGGCCTTCCTGAACCGCCGCGCCGCCGCGTACAAGGCCTACTTCGAGCACATGCCGGTGTCGCCGAGCATGGCGCCCGCCGGACCGGCGATGCGCATCCACGACCGTTTCGTCTGGGGCCGCCTGGCCGAATGGTGGACGCTGGACAACCGCCAGTTTCGCGACGTGCAGGCGTGCCCGGATGCACGCGGCGCCGGCGGTCGCGTGCTGACCGGCTGCGACGAGCTCGAGGCGGCGTCGCGCAGCATTTGGGGCGCTGCGCAGGAGCGCTGGCTGAAGGACGGCCTGGCGGCCAGCCGGCGACGCTGGAAGCTGCTGGCGCAGGGCACGCAGATCTGCCCCGCGGGCATCGACACGCCGCACGGGCGCCGCATCTTCAGCGACGGCTGGGACGGCTACCCGCAGGCGCGCGAGCGCCTGCTGCGCAGCATCGCCGACGCGCGGCTCGCCGATGTCCTGTGCCTGGGCGGCGACGTGCACCGCCACGTGGCTGCCAACCTGCGCGTGCACGGCAACGACGAGCGCTCACCGGTCGTCGCGAGCGAGTTCGTCTGCGGCTCGGTGACCAGCCGCGGCACGACCGAGGCGACCATGGCCGCCATCCGCCGGGACAACCCGGACATTGTTCACGGCCGCGGCGACGAGCACGGCTACGCGCTGCTCGAGATCACGCCGCAGTCGGCCACCTGCGATTTCCGCGGCACGCCGTTCCCGGTCGCCCCGGACGCGACGCTGCATTCGCAGGGCAAGTTCGCCGTCGAAAGCGGCCGCGCCGGCGTGGTCGCCATGCGCGGGACGACTCCGTAACGAACTGCACGCAAAGCGCCGCGCATTTCAACGCAATGGCCACACTGCGGCCAGCCCACACTGCCATCATCGAAGGGCGTTGTGAGGGAGAGTGGCGATGAGCAAGCCGCACATTCCATGGTGGGTGTCGATGGGGTTTCAACGGCTGCAGCCTCCGCCGGACACCGACTACGCCGACATGGGCACCGCTTTCGGGCTGGACGCCAGCCTGCGACCCGAGGGCGAAGCGGCCGAGCTGCCGCCGCCCGGCGACGCGGGGCCGGCCACCGACCGCCTCAATCGCCGCTCGGTGATCTGAATAGCCGCGACGGCTACACCTCGACGGTCAGCAGGCCGTCGTACCCCTGCGCCTCGCCGCGCTTCGAGTGCCCCCGGGCATTGCACACCACCCGCGTTTCGCCCCGCTCATGACGCACC
Organism: Piscinibacter sp.; assembly: GCA_035254085.1. Classification (GTDB taxonomy): domain Bacteria; phylum Pseudomonadota; class Gammaproteobacteria; order Burkholderiales; family Burkholderiaceae_C; genus Albitalea. The sequence continues at coordinate 1,143 of DATFAY010000446.1, read as the reverse complement.
CGGTAGTCGTGCCGGCAGTGCAGGTGGCCATGGATCCACAGCGCCGCCGCCGGCAGCAGTTCATCGTCGGCGTTGCAGAAGCTGGCCGTGCCCGGCTGCGACCCGTAGCGTGGGTCGGCACTGAGGAAGCTCGGCCCGAAATGCGTGATCACGACCGTCGCATCGGCACCCGGTTCGTCGCGCGCGAGCTCGGCCTGCAGCCACTGGCGGCAGGCCAGCGCCTCGCGGCGCACTGCCTCGGCGTCGAAGGGCAATCCATTCAAGCTCGAGGCCTGCACCTTCATGAAGTAGTTGGCTGCGCGCAAGACCCGCTCGCGCTGCGCGTCGCCGAACAGGTTGAAGTCGCACCAGCGGGTGGTGCCCACGAAGCGGATGCAGCGGCCGTCGGTGCCGGTGCGCAGCACGCTCTCGCGCTCGAGGAAGGTGAAGCCGAGCTGCTCGCAGTGGGCGCGCAGCGCGGGCCACGCGCGTGTCAGCTCGCGCTCGTCGAACTCGTGGTTGCCGGCCACGAAGAGCACCGGCACCGGCCAGTCGCGAAACAGATCGAGGCCCGCCCAGCTGCTGTCGATGTCGCCCGCGAGCACCAGCAGCTCGGCACCCTCGGCCGGCTGCGGCTCGAAGCGTTCCGTTTCGAGGTGGAGGTCGGAGAGGATCTGCAGCCGCATGGTCGGCAGCGGATCACTGGCCGTGGCAGTGCTTGTACTTCTTGCCGCTGCCGCAGGGGCAGGGGTCGTTGCGGCCGACCTTGGGCGTGTCGCGCCTGACCGGCTCGACCTTGTAGCGCAGGTCGCGCGTCAGGTCGTTCAGGTCGGCGACCGCGACCACCATGTCCTCGATCGCGTCCTCCAGCGTGGCGAGCGGCTGCTCGCGATCGAGCGTCGCGACGACTTCCTTCTCCTCATCCGTCTCGGCGGGGAGATGCCGGTACAGGCGCGCCAGCGCCGCCATCACCGCGTCGTCGGGCATCTCGGCCAGGTCGGGAAAGCACAGCGTCGCGTGCTGGAAGCCGGCGACCCAGGGCATGAGCGAGCGCGAGATGGGGTCGAGCGCCGCCGCGGGGTCGGCTTCGTCCGCGGGCGGCGCGGCCTCTTCGTCATCGAACTCCAGGATCAAAGGATCGAACCAGCCGTCCTCGACCATCGC
>DATFAY010000445.1:0-3688 GCA_035254085.1 Piscinibacter sp. | reverse complement strand
TTCACCTTCTTCTACGCGACGCTGCACTTCCTGGCCTACGCCTGGCTGGACATGGGGTTCGACCTGGACGCCATCGTGCGCGACATCCCCAAGCGGCCGTTCGCGCTGGTCGGCTTCGCGGCCTTCGTGCTGCTGCTGCCGCTGGCCGCGACCTCGTTCAATCGCGCCATCAAGGCGCTGGGCGCGCGCCGCTGGCAGTTGCTGCACCGAGCGGTCTACGCGATCGTCCTGATGGGCCTGCTGCACTTCTTCTGGATGCGCGCGGCGAAGAACAACTTCGCCGAGGTCGCTGCCTACGCGGCGATCATCGCGGTGCTGCTGGGATGGCGGCTGCGCGAGCGCTGGCGCACCGGCGCGCGCGCCTGAAGACCGCGGGTGCGTGCCCGTGCCGGCCGTGACCTGCGTCACGGCCATGCGTCACGAGCGCCGCGGCGCTTGACGCACGGCAAGGAGGGCGTGGGAACAATGCACGCAGCCGCCTTGCTTCCATGCCCGACCAGACCACGCTCCCTGACGTCACGACCGCGACCGCGCCGCAGCTGATCGCGCGCTCGCAGCTCGCGCACGCGCAAGGCCGGCATCGCGAGGGCGTGGAGTTCGCCGCGCAAGCGGTGGACGCCGCCCGACGCGACAGCGACGCGGCACTGCTGGCACAGGCCCATTCCGAGCTGGCGGCGCACCGCTGGCGCCTCGGGCAGTTCGAGCAGGCGGTGGTCGCGGCGCGCGATGCGGTCGCGTGCTGGGCGCCGCTGGGCGGGCACCAGGAGTGCGACACCCTGTGCCTGCTGGCGATCTCGTACAGCGAGCTGGGCCTGCACGAGGAAGCGCTGAAGGCCGCGACCGGCGCTTTCGACAAGGCCCGCGCGCAGCATTTCGATGCGCAGATGGTGCAGGCGCTCAATCGGATCGGGGTGTGCTTCGACCGGCTGGGCGACCCGGCGCAAAGCGAGAAATTCCTGCTGCAGTCGCTCGGCCTCGCACGCGAGCTCAATGACCACGACCAGGTGCTGGGCGCGCTCAACAATCTGATGGCCACCGGCATCAGCGCCTTCTATCACTTCCGCCAGCGCGGCGACGCCGAGCTCGCGCAGGCGGCGCTGCAGCGTGCCCGGCATTACGGCGCGCAGGCGGTGTCGCTGGCGCGCCGGCATGCCGACAGCTACCGCCTCACGGTCACCCAAGGCAATCTCGGCGAGGTGCTGGGGCTTGCCGGCGAATGCGACGAATCGCTGCGCATGCTCGACGAGACGGTGCGCGAGACGCGGCGCCACGGCTACCGCGCGGTCGAACTGCGCAGCCGCCACAACATCGGCGAGGTGCTGATCCAGCTGGGCCGCCTCGAGGAGGCGATCGAGGTGCTGGAGCGCACGCTGGCCGAGCTGGAAGGCAGCGACCAGGAGACCACGCGCATGCGGGTGCATTCGGCCCTGTACCGTGCCCACAAGGCGGCGCGGCAGTACGAGCCCGCGCTGCATCACTGCGAGGCCTACCACGCGCTCGAACTGCAGCGCGCGGCGCTGCAAAGCCATGCGCAGGCACGGCTGATGGTCAATCGCATCGAGGTCGAGAAGGCGCTGATGGACGGCGAGCGCGCCCGCCTCGAAGCCGAGCTGCAGCGCCTGCGCAGCCGCGAGCTCGAGAACGAGAAGCGCGAACTCGAGGCGCGCACCGCGGAGTTGCAGCGCGACACGCTGGAGGATCAGCTCACGCGGCTGGCGAATCGCCGGCGCGTCGACGAGGACCTGCCGCGCATCTTCGCGCGGGCACACGAGGGCGACCTGCCGCTGTGCGTCGCGGTGGCCGACCTCGACCACTTCAAAAGCGTCAACGACCGCTTCGGCCACGGCGTCGGCGACAGCGTGCTGCGCAGCGTGGCGCAGATCTTTCGGCTCAAGACGCGCACGAGCGACCTGGTCGCCCGCATGGGCGGCGAGGAGTTCATCTTCGTGTTCGCAGAGACCTCGCCCCCGGTCGCGCGCGACGTGTGCGAGCGCCTGCGCGCGGCCGTCGAGGCGCACCCGTGGGAGCAGGCCGCACCCGGCCTGCGCGTGACCATCAGCATCGGCCTGGCCGCTGCGCGCGTGGAGGACACGCCGCACACCCTGATCGACCGCGCCGACGCGGCGCTCTACGAGGCCAAGCGGCTGGGGCGCAACCTCCTGCATCAGGGCTAGCGAAAGCTCGTCGTCCCGGCCTCGCCGGGATGACCCATCGTGGCCGTCAGGACTTCCCCTCCAGGCGCGCCTTGACGAAGCTGCTCGCCGCGTAGCGCGTCACCTTGCTGTAGTAGCGCTCCGCCAGGCGCTGCACCATCGCGCTGTAGCTGTCCATGAGCTCGGGGCGGATGCTGAAGTGGTCGTAGTTGACGACCACCTGCACCCGCTCGCCCAGCGCCGCCACGCGCTGCGTCACTTCGGCTTCGATGTCGGAGACGTCCTGCGCGTTGTCGACGGCGAGCCCTTCGAAGTTGATGAACAGCACCTTGCTGCGGGGGTCGAGCTCGATGCGCTCGGCCAGCGGCAGCGCCAGCATGCGCTCGCGCAGGTTCATCGCCGCCTCGCCGAAGAGGCCATCGTCCATGAGCTTGAGCTGCGCGCTGATCGCCGGCGTGAAGTCCATCTGCTGCAGGATGTGGCGTTCGAGGTCGATGCCCGGCGCGATCTCGATCAGCTCGAGCCCGGCCTCGGCGAGGCGGAAGACGCAGCGCTCGGTGACGTACAGCACGCGCTGGCCGCGCTTGCGGGCCAGGTCGCCGCTGAAGGTGCGGTGCTCGACCTCCTGCACGAACTTGCGCATGGTGCCTTCGCTGGCGATGCCGACCTTGCCGCCCTCGATGCGCACGTCGAGGTCGCAGGCGGTGAAGGTCCCCACGAAGACGACTTCCTTGGCGTTCTGGCTGATGTTGATGAAGCCGCCCGCACCGGCCAGGCGCGGGCCGAACTTGCTGACGTTGAGGTTGCCGTGGCGGTCGACCTGCGCCAGCCCGAGCACCGCCACGTCGAGGCCGCCGCCGTCGTAGAAGTCGAACTGGCTGGGCTGGTCGATGATGGCCTGGGTGTTGACGGCGGCGCCGAAGTTGAGCCCGCTGGCGGGGATGCCGCCGATGACGCCGGGCTCGGCCGTGAGCGTGAGCAGGTCGATGATCTTCTCTTCGGCCGCCACGTCGGCCACGCCCTCGGGCATGCCGATGCCCAGGTTGACGACCGCATTGCGGCGCAACTCCATCGCGGCGCGGCGCGCGATCACCTTGCGCTCGGACAGCGCCATCGGGGCGAGCGAGCTCATCGGCACGCGGATCTCGCCCGAGTAGGCCGGGCTGTAGGCCGTGACGAAGGTCTGCATGTGGTGCTCGGGCTTCTCCGCGACCACCACGCAGTCGACCAGCACGCCGGGAATCTTGACCTGGCGCGGATTGAGCGAGCCGCGCTCGGCGACGCGCTCGACCTGCGCGATCACGATGCCGCCGCTGTTGTGCGCGGCCATGGCGATCGCCAGCGCCTCGAGCGTGAGCGCCTCGCGCTCCATGGTGAGGTTGCCGTCGGGATCGGCGGTGGTGGCGCGGATGATGCCCACCTGGATCGGGAAGGCCTTGTAGAACAGGACCTCCTCGCCGTCGATCTTCATCAGGCGCACCAGGTTTTCGGTCGTGACGCTGTTGACCTTGCCGCCGCCGTGGCGCGGGTCGACG
>DATFAY010000444.1:0-15563 GCA_035254085.1 Piscinibacter sp. | reverse complement strand
AAATTCGAGAACTCAAAGCGGGTCGCACACCCGTTCGCCTTAGCATGGCTGCGGGTGTCCTGCGGCTTGTGGCTGCCGGGCTCGCATCCGCCATCGTTCGTCGCGACCAGGATGCTTCGAAGAGCCCGGCCGCGCGTTCGGAGGTGATCGGCTCGGTCAGGCGTGGCGTCGCAGCGGCGGGCCAGCCGTCCGTCGTAGGGACGGGGCGGCCGCATCCTTGCACGTCCGATGGGTGCAAGATGCACGTCCTAGTCAGGAGGCGCCCATGCCGATCGTCGTCCGAACTGCGCGCGCTGATGAACTCGCACGCGCAGAAGAACTGGTCGCTCGTAGCATCAACGACCTGACCGTGCGCCACGGCTTCGGGCCGATCGCCGCGTCGCGCGCCCCGGACTTCCAGGCGTTCTGCCTTCGCGATGATCCGGGCGGCGTATGGCTCGCCGAGGACGATGGCGAGATTGTCGGCTTCGCGCTGAGCTGGGTTTGCGGCGAGCTGTGGTTCCTGGCGGAGCTGTTCGTTGCACCCGGGCGGCAGGGACAAGGCATCGGCAACGAGCTGATGGAGCGAACCTTGCGGCATGCGAGCCAGGCCGGGGCGACGCACAAGAGCCTCATCACCTTTGCCTTCAACGTCGTGTCCCAGGGCCTGTATGTGCGGCACGGCCTGCTTCCGCGGGTGCCCATTCATTTGTGCAGCATCGAGCGCGAGTCACTGGCGGGACGCGCCCCGGGCTTCCTGCTTCGCACCACGACCATCCGGGCGACGTCCGCCGATCTGGACCTGCTGCGGCGCCTCGATGTCTGCGCCTTGGGCGTGTCGCGGGAAAAGCATCACCGCTACCTGCTGGACGATCCCAGGATGGCGGGCGTCTTCTTCGAGGATGGCGGCGAGTGCGTCGGCTACGCCTACGTGGGCGCCACGGGCCATATTGGGCCGTTGGCCGTCGTGCGCACGAACGTGATGCCGGCCGCGCTGCGAACGGCGCTGGCGATAGCAGCGGCCGGCGAAGGCCGGCAGGTCTCCGTGTTCGTTCCCGGGCCGAGCGAGGCACTCGCGACCGCCGTCAGCCATGGCATGCGGTTCGCGCTGCCGATGGTGCTGATGTCGGCAGGCGACTTCGGCGACTGGACCTGCTATCTGCCGCGCAACCCCGGCTTCATGTGAAACGTTTCGCCGGGACGAGGCGCGGCAATGCAGGCACCGGTGGCTCGGTGCCCAGCCGTCAGCGCGAACTCCAGTAGCGCTGCAGCTGCTCGCGCTGGTCCTTGGTGAGCACCGCATCGATTCTCTTGCGGGCATCGAGTCGCAGCTCGAACATCGCCTTCTGGGTTTCCGTCATGGTCTGGAAGGCCTTGCGTGCTGACGCCTCGTCCAGCGGCCCCGGCCCGAAGATGTCGCGCATGTGGTAGCCCTGCTGGTGCATCGTGCCCATGAGTTGCCACATCGCCTTCGAGGTCTCCTGCTGGATGTCGGCGATCTTCCTGCGCTGCTCCGGCGTGAGGTTGAGCCCCGCGTACGCGTCGCCGGCATAGCCTCCCATCATTCCAGGGCCCATGCCGTAGCCGCTACCCATCATGCCCGGCCCCATGCCGTAGCCGCCGTCGCCGCCCATCATGCCGGGGCCCATGCCAAAGGGCTGGGCCAGGGCTCCCGCCACCAGCGCGCTCGCCGCAGCTGCAAACACCGCATGCCTGATCTTCATGTTCGACTCCTTGGTCCGTGTGGATGAAAGCGATGGCCACTGCCGCCCGGGCCGGGTCGAATGGCATCGGCCAGGATGACCCGGCGCGCGGCGTGGCATCAAGTCGCGTCCTCTGCGATCGCTGTCGGCCGGTGGAGTTTTTCGCGCCACCGCCTGCGCGGCCACTCCCCTTGCGAAATATCAACGGTCGGCCAAGGCGACCCACCAGCGCTGCAGCGCACCGGCCGCCTCGTCGAGGCTGCCCTCGTTGCGCAGCAGCAGGTCGGCCGCCGTGTCGATGCGACGTTCGAGGCGGCGCGCCACCGCGTCGGCGTCCTCGCGCGCGCGGGCCCGCAGGCGATGCGCCAGGGTCTCGTGGCTCGCGGTGATCTCCACGACATGCAGGCGGGGCGCCTGCCGGCGCAGGCTCGGCAGGTGCTCGCGCGAGCCGTTGAGCACCACCCAGGCGCCGTCAGCCAGCCCACGCAGCTCGTGCCGGCGCACACCATAGCGCAGACCGTTCGCCTGCCAGGCGGTGGCGAACTCGCTGGCGCGCGCCAGCTGTGCAAAGTCCTCGTCGCTCACGCTCTCGTGCGGCTCGTGGGCATCCGCGGATCGCGTGATGGTGCGCCGTGCGAGGTGCACGCGCCCCGGCGGCCAGTGCGCGCGCCAGTGGCGCAGCACCGAATCCTTGCCGCAGCCGGAGGGGCCGACGACCACAATCAGACGCTCGCTGTGCCCGATAGGCGGCAGGATGCTCATCGCCCCGAGACCCCGAGCGGGACGCGCTGCCGCAGTTCGAACGGTGCGCCAGGAGACGACTCGACGAACAGCGCGACGGCATCGCAGCGCAGCGGCTGCGCGAGCGGCTCGGCGAAGAAGGCGCTGGCGTCGCGCCACACCGCGGCGCGTGCGATGTCGCCGGCCGCACCTTCGGCGAAAGAGTCGGAGAGCGTCACGTGAAAGCGCCAGTGGTCCAGCACGTGCGCGTAGCCGAATCGACGCACGTTCTCGATCCGCTCAGCATCCAGCAGTCCCGCGCGCAAGCGCTGCTCGATCTGACTTGGCGTGAGAGGCCGCCGGCAAGGCTCGAGGCCGAGCACGAAGGCGTCGGCCAGACGACGCAAGGGGTGGCCGGCCGCGATCGGCACCGTCGGCCGCAAGGCAACGAAGCGGTGGAGCGTTTCGACGGCCAGCGGCGGCATCTCGAAGGCCGATTGCTCCGCGGCGATCTCACGCACCCGGGCGAGAAGCTTCACTTCGTCCACGCCGTCGGCCAGGCTCATCGGGGGCTTGAGGGTGGCGTGCAGGCCGTAGCGCCGCGGCTCGCTCGTGTGCGGCCGCGGCGCCGCGCACGGCTGATCGCGCTCGGGATCTCGCCCCAGCCAGTCGCAGCCCGCGCGCCACAGCGGATGCTCGCGGGGCGGGGCCCAGTACAGCGCGTAGCGCGGGGCGGTGCTCATGGCGATGCGTCGTCCGGTTCGATGGTGAGCTGTACGGCATCGCCGGCAAACAGCGTGCTCCCCGCCTCCACCGGCGCGCCCGCGGGATCGACGTTGACGTAGTGCACCACGAGCACCGGCTGCGTCGCCGCTCGTGCGAGCCAGTCCGCTTCCTGCGGCGTCGGCAGGCGCGTCGAGACGACGCTGCGCGCCCGCGTGTAGTCGGCCACGCCCAGGGCATGCAGGGCGCGCGTGACGCTGCCGGCGCGCTCTACCGCCGCGGCCATGTCGTGCAGTCGCGGGCAGGGAAATGCCGCGGTGCTAAGCCCCACCGGCCGGCCTCGCACGCAGGCCAGCGTAGTGAGCTCGGCGACCGGGGCGCGAGCCGGCACGCGCAGCGCCTCGGCCCACCGGCCCGCCTCGCACCAACGGTGCTCGAGCACGCGGCGCTCAGCGCGCTCACCCATGCTGGCGAGGTTCTCCGACAGGCGCGTGCGGCGCTGCAGCGCATAGTCGAGCACCAGCTCGCGCACGAAGGTGCCGCGGCCCTGGCGGATGCTCACGTGGCCCTCGTGCAGCAGGGCCTGCATGGCCTGGCGCAGCGTATGGCGGTTGACGGCGAAGCGCTCGGCCAGCAGCAGCTCGTTGGGCAGGCGCTCGCCCGGCTTGAAGCAGCCGCGCACGATCTCGTCGCGCAGCGTCGCCGCGATCGTCTCCCAGCGCGCCGCCCCGGGTGCATCGGCCGCGGTCTCGGCCGCCATCGTGCTCGCGTCCTTCAGCATCGTTGGTCCTCTTGGTGGGATCGGCGCATGGATGCGCGTATTCAAGAAACTGTCACGTGCGCTGCCGATACTGCGCGGCATCTTGGGTCGTCTAGATGACACACGCATGACCACACATTCATCCACCAACGCTTCGCGCCGCGAATGGCTCGGCGTGCTGGCGCATGCGCCGCGCGAGCTGCTGACGAAGCTCGCCGGCTCGATACGCGACGACGGGTTCGAGACGCTGCGTGCGCCCGAGATCGGGCTCACGATGCTGCGTGCCCGCGTAGGCAACCGCGGCGATCGTTTCAACCTCGGCGAGGCGACCGTGACGCGCTGTGTGGTGCGCCATCGCGATGCACGAGGCCAGGTGAGCGCCGGCGTGGGCTATGTGCTCGGCCGCGACGAAGAGCGCGCACAGTGGGTCGCGCGCATCGACGCCCTGCTGCAGCAGCCCACTCACCAGGAGGCGATGCTGCGCGACGTGATCGCACCGCTCGCGCAGGCGATCGCCGCGCGCCGCGCCGAGGAGCGCGCCGCCACCGCCGCCAGCCGGGTGCGCTTCTACACCCTGGCACCGGAGACTGCCTGATGAGCGCGCTGCTGGTCGAGATGACCCCCGGGTTCGCCGACGCGGCGCATGGCGCGCAGCAGGTGTTTCGCGTCCTGCTCGACGCGATGGCCCGGCCGGGACGCATCCACACCCTGCCGGCGGCGGCCGTCGCCGGGATCGTGCCGCCCGCGGGCGTGGACGGCGCACCGATGGGCCGCGCCGCCGCAGCGAGCCTCTTGACGCTGCTCGACGCCGAGACCACCCTGCATCTGCATGGCGACCTCGCCAGGGCCACAACCATCGCGTGGCTGCGCTTCCACACCGGCGTGCGCCTCGCCGCGGCCGGCCATGCGGCCTTCGTCGCAGCTCGTGCCGGTGAGGTCGACCGCGCACTGTGCGACGCGCTCGATCTCGGCAGCGACGAAGCACCTCAGCGCGGTGCCACGCTGCTGGTCGAGGTCGATGCGCTCGACGACCGTCCGATCGCCGGCGGCGCCGCCTTCACCTTGCGCGGTCCCGGCATCGAGGACTGCCATGACCTGGCCGTCGCCGGCGTGCCCGACGCGGTGTGGGCCTGGCGCCTCGCACTGCGCCAGGCCCTGCCGCGCGGCGTCGACCTCGTGCTCACGCAGGGCGATCGGCTGGCCGCGCTGCCGCGCACCACGCGCATCACTCGAAAGGACTGAGCCATGTACATCGCCGTCAAGGGCGGGGAGCAGGCGATTGCCGCGTCGCGTGCGCTGCTGGCGGCCACGCGGCGCGGCGACTCGCGCCTGCCCGCCCTGCGCGTGGATCAGCTGCAGCAACAGCTGTCGTTGCTGGTAGGCCGCGTGATGAGCGAGGCCTCGCTGCACGACCCGGAGCTCGCGGCGCTGGCCATCCGCCAGGCCTGCGGCGACCCGGTGGAGGCAGCGTTCCTGCTGCGGGCCTATCGGACGACGCTGCCGCGCTTCGGCTACAGCGAACCGCTGGACACCGACACGATGCGCGTACGCCGGCGCGTGTCGGCCATCTTCAAGGACCTGCCCGGCGGCCAGGTGCTCGGACCGACCTTCGACTACACCCAGCGGCTGCTCGACTTCTCGCTGCTGCGCGGCGACGAAGCGCTGCCGCCGCGGCTGCCGGGCCAAGTGGGCGATGACGACGCGGGCGACGCGCTGCCCAACGCGCTGCAGGCGCTGGCCGACGAGGGCCTGGTCGAGCCCTGCGTGCCGAGCGAGGGCGACCCCGAACCGCCCGACATCACCCGCGATCCGCCGGCCTACCCCCTTCCGCGCAGCGGCTGGCTGCAGATGCTCGCGCGCGCCGACGAAGGTTGGGTGCTCGGCATGGGCTACTCGACGCAGCGCGGGTACGCCAACACGCACCCCTTCGGCGGCGACATCCGCTTCGGCGTGGTGTCGGTGGAGCTCGTTCCCGACGAGCTCGACTTTGCGATCGAGGTGGGCGAGATCGAGCTCACCGAGTGCCAGATGGTCAATCAGTTCGTCGGCAGCGCGAGCGTCGCGCCCACCTTCACCCGCGGCTACGGGCTGGTGCTCGGGCACGGCGAGCGCAAGGCGATGGCGATGTCGCTGGTGGACCGCGCGCTGCGCTGCGGCGAGTTCGACGAACTCGCGACCAGCCCCGCGCAGCAGCAAGAGTTCGTGCTGCCGCAGGGCGACAGCGTGGAAGCGTCGGGCTTCGTGCAGCACCTGAAGCTGCCGCACTACGTGACCTTCGAATCCGAGCTGGCGCTGGTGCGGCGGCTGCGCGAGGAAATCGCCGAGCGTGCCGCGTGCGCGGCCGCGCAGGTCGCGGCGCTGGCCGCCGCGGAGGTGCCGGCATGAGATCGACGTCCACCTCCACCCCGGCCTACGAGCGCGCCGAGGGCTACAACTTCGCCTACCTGGACGAGCGCACCAAGCGCATGATCCGCCGCGCCCTGTTGAAGGCAGTGGCGATCCCCGGTCATCAGGTGCCTTTCGGCTCGCGCGAGATGCCGCTGGCCTACGGCTGGGGCACCGGCGGCATCCAGGTCACCGCCTCGGTGATCGGCCGCGACGACGTGCTCAAGGTCATCGACCAGGGCAGCGACGACACCACCAACGCGGTCAACATCCGCCAGTTCTTTGCGCGCACCACCGGCGTGGCCACCACCACGCGCACGACCCAGGCTTCGCTGATCCAGACGCGCCACCGCATCCCCGAGACGCCGCTGGCCGAAGGGCAGATCCTCGTCTACCAGGTGCCGCAGCCCGAGCCGCTGTACAAGCTGGAGGCGCGCCGCGCGGAGACGTTCAAGCTGCATGCCGCCGAGGAGTACGGCCTGATGAACGTGAAGCTCTACGAGGACATCGCGCTGTGGGGTCGCGTCGAGACGACCTACGACTACCCGGTGCGGGTGGATGGCCGCTACGTGATGTCGCCATCGCCCATCCCGAGCTTCGACAACCCGAAGATGCACCGCATGCCAGCCCTGCAGCTGTTCGGCGCGGGCCGCGAGAAGCGGCTCTATGCGGTGCCCCCCTACACCGATGTGGTGAGCCTCGATTTCGACGACCATCCGTTCCGCATCGAGCCGCACGGGCATGCCTGCGCGCTGTGCGGCGCGACCACCAGCTACCTGGACGAAGTGGTGGCCGAGGACGGAACGCGGCTGTGGACCTGCTCCGACACCGACTGGTGCGCCGAGCGCGTTGAGGTGGCACGCATCGATCCGAGCAAGGAGAGTTGGTGATGAGCAGATTGACGATCCGCGACGCGACACCGGCCGACCTGCCGGCCGTGGGTCGCCTCTATGAAGCCTCGGGCATCGACACCGCGGGCACGAACACCCCCGAAACGCTCGCTGCCGCATGGCAGCGCCTGCACGAGCTCGCCCCGCAGGCGCGGGTGCTCATCGCCGAGGAGGACGGCCAGGCCGTGGGCACGCTGACCTTCTTCGTGCTGCCCATGCTGGCCCATGGCGGCACCGCCGCGGCGCTGGTCGAGGCGGTCGCGGTGGACGAGCAGGCGCAGGGCCGCGGCGTGGGCCGCGCGCTGATGGACGAGGCCATGGCGCGTGCCCGCGACAGTGGCTGCTACAAGCTCGCGCTGTCGTCGAACACCAAACGCGAGAGCGCGCACGCGTTCTACACGCGGCTGGGCTACCAGCGGCACGGCGTAAGCTTCGTCGCCGCGGTGCAGGAGAAGGCGCGATGAACGACACGCCATTGCTGCGCGTGCAGTCGCTCGGTCACCGCTTCGCGGGCTCGCCCGAAGGTCGGCACGCAGTGGCCGACAGCTCGTTCGAGCTCTACCCGGGCGAGGTGCTGGCGGTGGTCGGCGAATCGGGCTCGGGCAAGTCGACCCTGCTCAACGCGATCGCAGGCCGCCTGCGGCCCAGCGAGGGCCGCGTGCTCTACCGCGACGCCTGCGAGCGCTGGCTGGAGGTGCATGCGCTCAGCGAGCGCGAGCTGCGCGTTCTCGCCCGCACCGAATGGGGTTTCGTCGAGCAGAACGCGTCCGACGGCCTGCGCCTGGAGGTGAGCGCCGGCGCCAACATCGGCGAGCGCCTGATGGGCCAGGGCCTGCGCCACTACGCGCAACTGCGCGAGAGCGCGCTGCACTGGATGGGTCGCGTCGAGCTCGACGCCTCGCGCATCGACGATTCGCCGCGGGCCTTCTCCGGGGGCATGCGCCAGCGCCTGCAGATCGCGCGCAACCTGGTGACGCGCCCTCGCCTGGTGCTGATGGACGAGCCGACTTCGGGCCTGGACGTGTCGGTGCAGGCGCGGCTGCTGGACCTCATCCGCCTGCTCGTGGCGCGCATGCACCTGTCGGCCATCGTCGTGACGCACGACCTCGGCGTCGCGCGGCTGCTGTCGCACCGCACGATCGTCATGCGCCAGGGCCGCATCGTCGAGCAGGGCCTCACCGACAGGGTGCTCGACGATCCGCGGCACGCCTACACCCAACTGCTCGTCTCCTCGGTGGTGATGCCATGAAGCGCGATGCCTTCGATCCATCCGCGTCGCCACGGCTGGCGGTGCGCGACCTGCACAAGCGCTTCACGATGCACTTGCGGCAGGACCTGCGGCTCGACGTGCTGCGCGGCGTGTCGCTGGAGGTACGCGCCGGCGAATGCGTCGCGCTGGTCGGGGCGTCCGGTCAGGGCAAGTCGACGCTGATGAAGTGCCTGTACGGCAGCTACGGCGTGGATGCCGGCGAGTTGCTGCTCGACTCCAGCGACGGCGCCGTCGACCTCGCGCACGCATCGCCGCAACGGGTGCTCGCGCTGCGCCGGCGCGACATCGCCTACGTCAGCCAGTTCCTGCGCGCCGTGCCGCGGGTGCCGGCGATCGACGTGGTGGCGCAGCGCTGCCTCGACGCACGCCCGGCACCACCGGCCGAAGACCTCGAAGATGACGCCGAATACCGGCAGCGCCTCGCGGCCGCGCGCGAAGCGGCCGGTGCATTGCTCACACGGTTGCATCTGCCGCCCGCGCTGTGGGAGCTGCCGCCGGCCACCTTCTCCGGCGGCGAGCAGCAGCGCGTGAACATCGCACGCGGCTTCATCGAGCCCGCACGGCTGCTGCTGCTCGACGAGCCCACGGCTTCGCTCGACGCGGCCAACCGGCGCGTGGTGATGCAGCTCATCGACGAGGCGAAGGCGCGCGGTGCGGCGGTGGTCGGCATCTTTCACGACGAGGAAGTGCGCGACGCGGTCGCCACCCGCTGCGTCGCGCTCGGGGAGTCTGCATGAACGAAGTTGTCCTCACCAACGCCCGCGTGGTGCTGCCCGGCGAGGTGCGGCGCGCCAGCGTGCTGCTGCGCGACGGATGCATTGCCGCCATCGACGACGGCACCACCGGCGTGCCGGGCGCGCGCGACCTGCAAGGCGACTACCTCGTGCCCGGCCTGGTCGAAGTGCACACCGACAACCTGGAGCGCCACGTGATGCCGCGGCCCAAGGTTCACTTCCCGATGCAGGGCGCGGTGCAGGCCCACGACGCCGAGATCGCGGCCGCGGGCATCACCACCGTTCTCGACGCGATCGGCGTGGGCGACCCGTACGGCGACGGCTTCCGCTCGCGCGACCAGAGCGCGCTGCTCGAGGTGCTCGACCGTCTGGAGGCGGCCGGCACGCTGCGCGCCGACCACCACATTCATGTTCGCTGCGAGCTGCCCGCGCCCAACGCACGCGAACTCTTCCAGCCGTTCATGCATCACCCGCGGCTGCGCCTCATCTCGCTGATGGACCACACGCCGGGCCAGCGCCAATGGTCCGACGTGGCGCATGCGCGCACCTACTACACCGGGAAGAAGGGCTGGAGCGATGCGCAGTTCGACGAGGAAGTGCGCATCGCGCCCGAGCGCCAGGCGCGCTACGCCGAGCCGCATCGCGCCTGGTTCGCCGCGTTCGCACGTGAGCACCGCCTCGCGCTCGCCACCCACGACGACACCACGCTCGCCCACGTCGACGAGGCCTGCGCGCTCGGCGCGAGCATGAGCGAGTTCCCCACGACCCTGGCCGCGGCGCGGCACGCCCGGCACAACGGCCTGGCCACCGTGGCGGGCGCGCCGAACGTGGTGCGCGGCGGTTCCCACTCGGGCAACGTCTCGGCGATCGAGCTCGCGCGCGAAGGCGTGCTGGACGCCCTGTCCTCCGACTATGTGCCCTCCAGCCTGTTGCTGGCCGCCTGGCGCCTGCAGCGCGAGGCCGGCTTCAGCGTGAGCGAGGCGGTGGCAGTGGTGAGCGCACGTCCGGCGGCCGCGTGCGGCCTGCATGATCGCGGCACGATCGACATCGGCCTGCGGGCGGACCTGGTGCGCGTGCGGGATGTCGATGGACATCCGGTGGTGAGGGAAGTGCTGGTCAAGGGATGCCGGGTGGCTTGAGCCGGTCGATCGGCTGGGCGCTTCGACGCACTCTCGCACGCGTGGGAGGAAGGGCCCGTGTTACCGGCAGCCGATTCGCCTCACACGACGTCGCCGGCGCTGATCGCGAAGCGCTGGCGCACTCCATGCAGCTGGCTCACCTCCGCCAGCAGCGCCAGGTAATAGCCCAGCGGCGGCGTGCTCTTGCCGGGTTGCTTGGCCAGGTCGTCCCAGCGACGCAGCATGAGCGCTTCGGGGTGGAAGGGCAGCGCCTCGAACGCGCGCCGCTCGTCGGGCGACATCGGGCCGCCCTGCAGCGCCAGCGAATGCACCGACGCGGGCGACAGCGTTGCAGCGTAGGCGTCGTCAACGGCAACGAGGAAGCGCTTGGCCTGCACGTGCAGGCGCACCGGCTCGATCACATCCGCGCCGAAGGCGGGAGCGAGCAGGCGCAGCGCGCGGTCTTCGTGTTCGTCGTCGACAGCGTCGTCCTCGGCCGAATCGAAGAAGTGACCGACGTCATGCAGCAGCGCCGCCGCCACCAGGCTCGACGGAGCATGGGCCCACTCGGCCAGCTGCGCGCACTGCAGTGCATGCTCGAGCGCGCTCACCGACTCGCGCCGCGCGCCGTCGTAGGCGGTGTGCCCGTGGATGGCGAACAGTGCCTCGACCTTCTCGACGACGGATATTTCCATGCCGGAACTCAGATCATCCGCTTGCGAAGCTGAGCCGACAGCAGGTCGATGAGCGACACGGACACCGCCAGCATGACCAGCACGGCAGCCGTCTGCGCGTACTGGAAGCCGCGGATCACGTCCCACAGCACCATGCCGATGCCGCCCGCGCCGACCATACCCACCACCGAGGCGGAGCGCACGTTGGACTCGAAGCGGTACAGCGTGTAGGACACCCACAGCGGCAGCACCTGCGGGATCACGCCGTAAACGATCTCGTGCAACGGATGCGCGCCGGTGGCGCGAATGCCTTCCACCGGCTGAGGGTCGATTGCCTCGACGGCCTCCGAAAAGAGCTTGGCGAGGATGCCGGTGGTGTGCACCCACAGCGCCAGCACGCCGGCGAAGGGGCCCAGGCCGACCGCGACCACGAACAGCAGCGCGAACACCATCTCGTTGATCGCGCGGCACGCGTCGAGCACGCGGCGCACCGGCTGGTGCACCCACCAAGGCGTGATGTTGGAGGCCGCCAGCAGCGACAGCGGCACCGAGCCCGCCACCGCCAGCGCCGTGCCCCACAACGCGATCTCGAGCGTGACGACCATCTCCTGCAGGTGATGGCGCCAGTCGCTGAAGTCGGGCGGGAAGAAGCCACGGCCGTATTCGAGCATGTTGCCCGCGTCGCGCAGCAGGTCGAGCGGGCGCATCTCCGCCCCGCGCCACGATGCGGCCAGCAGCGCGAGCAGCAGCGCCCAGCCGCCCAGCCGCCAGGCCGTGGGCTTGGGCGCCGCGATATCGGACCGCGCCGGCGGATGCGGCGCGATCGGTGCGGTAGCGTTCATCGAGGGAGTTCGGCGGGACTGCCGTTCAACCCGCCATTGCGAGCTGCTTGTTCATCTCGTCGAGCTTCTTGTCCAGATCCTTGAGCTGCCGGGCCCTCTCCTCCGCCGTGAGGTTGGCGTCGGTCTCGATGGTGACGCGCTTCTTGGCGAGCTCGATGCTGCGCACCATCAGCAACTGCGCGTCGCTCGAAGCGCGAAAGCCGCTGTAGGTCAGGTCGGCGAGGATCTTGTGCTCGCGCGGCGTCTTGCCATAGCCGAGGAGGAACTCGCGCACCTTCTTCTTGGTGGCGTCGTCCAGGTCCTTGCGCCACACCAGCGGATCGCTCGGGATGTGGGGTGAGCGCCAGATCTCGCGCACGTTCTTGATCTGCTCGGGGTGCGTGATCGCGAAGCGGTCCCAGTTCTCCGTGTTGTTGGTGGCCACGTCGACCTGCTTGTTGACCACGGCGAGCAGGTTGGTCTCGTGGTTGGCGCGGACGGTGCGTTTGAAGTCGCGCATTGGGTCGACGTGGTTCTTGGCGAACGCGTAGTAGCCGGGGATCACGGTGCCGCTGGTCGAGTTGGGGTCGCCGAAGCCGAGCATCAGGTTCGCGCGCTGCTTGAGCACGTCGTCCAAGCTCTTGAGCGGGCTGTCCTTGTTGACCACCAGCAGCGAGTAGTAGCCCTCGGTCCCGTCCTTGGCGACGATCTTGGCGAACACCTCGCCGTTGGCGCGGTCGACCGCCTCGATCGCGGACTTGTTGCCGAACCAGCCGACCTGGACCTTGTTGAAGCGCATCGCCTCGATCACCCCGGCGTAGTCGGGCGCGAAGAAGGCGCTGATCTTGAGGCCGGTGGCCTTTTCCATGTCCTCGAGCAGCGGCTGCCAGGCCGTCTTGAGGTTGTTGGAGGCTTCGGTGGCGATGATGCCGAAGCTGATCTCCTTCGTCTGCGCGTGCGCGGCGGGGAACCAGAGTGCGGCGGTGGTGGCGAGGATCGCCAGGACGTGGCGGCGGGGCAGGTTCATGAGAGCTCCTTGTGAGGCAAGACAACGAATCGGATCAGGCCGCCTGCAGCGACGGCTCGGGAAGGGCTGCGGGAAGCGGCATGGCGGGCAGTTCGTCGGCCGGCTGCGAGACCAGCAACTCCTCGGTCTGCGCGCCATACAACTCGTGCAGGCGTGCGCTGCTGAGGCTGCGGGTGGGGCCGTCGTAGACGACCTCGCCGTGGCGCAGCGCGATCGTGCGCGGGCAGAACGCGAACGCGGCTTCGACCTGGTGCAGCGAGACCAGCACCGTCACGCCGAGCTCGCGGTTCACCTCGGCGAGCAGTTGCATCACGCGGCGACTCGATGCGGGGTCGAGTGATGCGATCGGCTCGTCGGCGAGGATCACTTCGGCGCCCTGCACCAGCGCGCGAGAGATCGCGGCGCGCTGCTGCTGGCCGCCCGACAGCGTCGAGGCGCGCTGCCACGCGCAGCGCTCGATGCCCACTCGCTCCAGCGAACGCCAAGCCTCGCGCCGCTCGTGTTCGGGAAAGCGCCGCAGCATGGCGCGCCACATCGGCTGCCGGTGCAGCGCGCCGGCCAGCACGTTGACCAGCACGGGCAGGCGGTCGACGAGATTGAACTGCTGGAAGATGGTCGCGACACGGGCACGCGTGGCGCGCACGTCGCGCGCCAGCACACCCGATTGCTGCACCGTCCGGCCCAGGATGCGGACGCACGACTCGCTGCCGGCGTCGGCGCGGTGCAACCCGCTCAAGTGGCGCAGCA
This sequence comes from Piscinibacter sp., assembly GCA_035254085.1. Lineage (GTDB taxonomy): Bacteria > Pseudomonadota > Gammaproteobacteria > Burkholderiales > Burkholderiaceae_C > Albitalea. The sequence goes on along the minus strand of DATFAY010000444.1, from coordinate 2,012 downwards.
GCGTGGACTTTCCCGAGCCGGAGGCGCCCAGCAGCGCCACCATCTCGCCGCGGCGCACGCGCAAGGAGACGTCGCGCAGCGCCACGCTGGAGCCGAAGCTCTTGCGCAGGTCGTCCACCTCGATTGCCCAGTCACTCATCGCAGCCTCCATGCTCCGCTTGCGCGGCATGGGGGCGAATGATCTAGACGACACGTGACCGGTCGGTGAACCGGATGTGACGGCGGCATGACTGGGCCGGCGACAGGGCGGTCACGAGCGCGTCATGGGCGCTCGCTATCACTGCCGCCGCCGTTCCCGCCTTTCATCACACAACCGCTCCGAGGAGATCCCCATGCCCCGACTTCGCCGCTTGCTGCAGCGCCTGTCTGCCCGCGCGCTCGCGCTGCTGTTCGCCTTCGCCTGCATCGTCCCGTACGCCGGGGCCGGAGAAGACGATGGGGCCGATCCCTACGACATCGGTCTGTGGGGCGACCTGCCCTACTCCACGCTGCAGTCCACGGTCGGTGTTCCCAATCTCGTGGCCGACATGAACACGCATCACCTGAAGTTCTCGGTGCACGACGGCGACCTGAAGGCCGGGTCCAACAGCCGATGCGATGACAACCTGTACTTCCAGGCACGGGCCACCTTCGATGCGCTGGAGGCGCCGGCCATGTTCACGCCGGGCGACAACGACTGGGTCGACTGCGACCGCCCCTCCAACGGCGGCTACAGCTCGCGCGAGCGCCTGGACCGCGAGCGCCAGATCCTCTTCTCGACGCCGTTCTCGATGGGCCAGAGGCCGCTGCGCCAGGAAGTGCAGCGCGAGCCGCTGTGCCTGGGCGTCGCCGGCGCAGTGGCCTGCGTCGAGAACCGCCGCTGGACGGTGGGCCGCGTGACCTACGCGACGCTGAACGTGCAGGGCTCCTGCAACAACTTGTGCGACACCGCGCCCGACGCCGCGGAGTACGCTGCACGCAACGCGGCCAACATCCGCTGGCTTCGCGAGACCTTCGCGGCAGCCAAGGCGCGCGGCTCGGCCGCGGTGATGCTGATCTCGCAGGCGAATCCCGGCTGGGACCAGAGCGATCCCATGCGTGCGCCGCTGCGCGACCCGAAGACACTGGCCGAGACCGATGGCGCGCCCGACGGCTTCCAGGACTTCCTGCTGGCGTTGCGCGACGAAGTCGTCGCCTTCCGCAGGCCCGTCGCTTACGTGCACGGCGACTCGCACTATCACCGCGTCGACAAGCCTTTCCTGGACGCCGCAGGGCGCCGCCTGGAAAACTTCACGCGGGTGGAGACCTTCGGCGACAACGCCAACAACGGCAACAACGACGTGAACTGGCTGCGCGTGCGGGTCGACCCGCGAAGCCGCGAGGTCTTCTCGTACCAGCCGATGATCGTGCCGGGCAATCGCACTGCGGTCCCGGCACCCTGAGCCGCGGCGGGGCCGGTGTCATGACAACGTCACGGCCCCGTCACACCCTGGCCGCGGAGCGCGCGCAGCATGAGGGTCCATGCAGCGCGACCTCCCGGAGTTTCAAGAACCGGCCGCGACCCGGCCCCGCGATGGCGCCGCCATGCGGGTGCGCAGCGTGTGGATTTCGGACCTGCACCTGGGCACGCCAGGCTGCCGCGCCGAGGCGCTGCTCGACTTCCTGAAGCATGTGGACAGCGAGCACCTCTTCCTCGTCGGCGACATCATCGACGGCTGGCAGCTGCGCCGCTCCTGGTACTGGCCGCAGGCGCACAACGACGTGGTGCAGAAGCTGCTGCGCAAGGCGCGCAAAGGCACGCACGTGGTGTTCGTGCCGGGCAACCACGACGAGTTCGCACGGCGCTACGTCGAGCACCACTTCGGCGGCATCGAGGTGGCCGACGAATGGATGCACGTCACCGCCGACGGCCGCCGCCTGTGGATCACGCACGGCGACCTCTTCGACGGCGTCATCCAGTGCGCGCGCTGGCTGGCGCACCTGGGCGACACGCTGTATGAACTCACGCTCAGGCTCAATCGCCATCTGAACGC